>CAYQRI010000024.1:1899-19093 GCA_964420085.1 uncultured Ruminiclostridium sp. | reverse complement strand
TAGATAGAATACCACGGGTGTATGCATTTGTCAACACTTATTTTCAAGTTTTTCCGTTTTTTCTCAAAAAGCAATTCTCCCACCTTTTTCCTTCCTTTCTTTGCTTGCTTTTCCTCTCCCCCATGCTACAATGATAGGGCATTCCTACCGATTGTAATAATATAAGGAGATTGAATCATGAAACCATTCCTTCGGCGTACGGTTGCCCTTCTCTTGGGCGCAACCCTCCTCGGCTCCACGGCACTTGCCTCCGATGCCTTGGGCAGTCGACTCTATTCCTACACCCTCGACATTTGCGACGATACCACCCTCACCCGTGAAGTAATGTGGAGTGCGTCCAAATCCGACCTGCGTACCGAAAATTACGTCACCTATTCTCCCTCCCAAAGTGTCTCCCCCGTGGTGAGCTATGGCAATTATGTTTTGTCCAAGGAGAAGGTCACCTCCATGGCACAGGATTTGGAGCAAGGCGGCAAGCGTGTCCTCAGCGGCATCAACGGCGATTACTTCGTGATGGCGACGGGCGACCCCTTGGGACTTCTGGTCACAGAGGGGCAGCTCCGTTCCTCTGCCTCTTACCTCAGTGCCCTTGGCTTTCGGGCGGACGGCTCCGCCGTCATCGGCAAACCGGATTTGACCCTGCGTGCCGATTTTAAGGACTATTCCTTAAAGATCAGCCAGATCAATAAGATCCGCTCGACCGATGGCTATTACTTATTCACAGATGATTTTGGCACCACAACGAAGAATACCAAAAAAGGCATTGATGTCATCCTCACCCCCACGGCAGATAAACTAGGAGAAACCACGGTGGGAGCGGACAAGACAACCTCCCTCCTCCGCTCGGACAAGCTCGGCATCGGGCGCATGGTCTCCTGCACGGTAGACGAGGTCATCGAAGCGACCGGCGCCACCCCCATCCCGAAGGGGAAATTTGTCCTCTCGATTTCAGAGGATGGCGGCGACTGGCTGAAGGAAATGCTGCGTTCTCTCCAGCCGGGCGATCCATTGGATGTTGAGGTGTTCAGCGCCGACACCCGTTGGAACGACGTTTCCTCCGCCGTGGGTGCCATGTATCGCCTGATCGACAACGGCAAGCTGACCGAAAAGCTCAACGCTTCCTCCGCTGCTCCCCGCACCGCCGTGGGCGTAAAGGGGAATGGCGATGTGATTTTCTACACCATTGATGGACGGCAAAGCGGTCTCAGCGTGGGCGCCACCATTCAAATGGTCGGAATGCGACTGTTGGAGCTGGGCTGCACCGATGCCGTTTTGTTGGACGGCGGCGGCTCCACCACCATGGTCTCCACCTATCCCGACTACACCAATTCGAGCATGGTGAACAGCCCTTCGGAGGGTGTCCCCCGTTCGGTCACCAATGCCATTTTCCTTGTCTCTAATCTGAAAGCGACGAACACGCCCGGCTCTCTATACGTCACCCCCAAAAGTCTGACGCTGCTTTCCGGTGCCACCACGCAATGCGTCGCCTCCTGCATCGACACAGGCTATTACCCCATGAAGACCCTGCCCGGTGCCGTCACTTGGTCCTCTGCCGAAAACGCAGTGGATCAGGCAGGTGTATTCACAGCGCCGAAAACAACGGGCGTTTACACGGTCTCCGCCCAATCCGGCAGCGTTTCGGGCAGCACGAATGTCCATGTCTTTTCCACGCCGGACAGAATTTATGTGACCAACAAAGCGACCGGAAAGAATGTCTCCAAGCTCTCGCTGTCCCCCGGTGATACGGTGGACTTGAACGCCGCCGCTTCCTATCGCTCCCTTGCCCTCACAGGCGGCGATCCCTGCTTTAGCTGGACGGCAGATCCGAGCATTGGCAGCATCGACCAAAACGGTGTCTTCACCGCCGGCAATCTGCCCGGCACAGGACGTATTAAGGTAGCGGCAGGAAGCTATGCCGTCACCATCGCCGTAACGGTGGACGCTCCCACCCGCTTTTCTCTGCTTTCTGACTTTGAAAGTGACCCCTTCTTCACCGCCAATCCCACCACCTTGACCTTGGATGCCACCGCCGATCAGGTGAAGTACGGCAGAAAGAGTCTGCGAACCGATTACATCCTCCAAGACGGCACCGCCGCACTGACGGCGCAGCGTCTGCTCCACGAGAGCGATCAATATCTCTCCCTGTGGGTCTATGGCGACAACAGCGGCAATACGCTTTCCGCCGTTTTCAAAGACGAAGCGGGAACTGTGCTGACACAGCCCCTCACCACCCTTTCCTACACAGGATGGAAGCAGGTTTCCGCAAAAATTCCACCCTCTGCACTGACCTTCACCGGGCTTACGATTTCCGGCACACGGAGCAGCGGCACCCTCTGGCTGGATCAGATGAACACCTCAAACAAGAGCACCACAGACAACACAGCGCCCGAGGTGAAGCTCACGGTGAAAGGTTCCGCCCTCACAGCACTTGTTTCGGATAACCTCAATGTCCCGCTCTCCAAGGCACAGGTCAGCCTGACAGTGGACGGTGCGCCGCTCGATTTCTCTTGGGATGCCGAGCACAGTGCGTTGCGTGCTACCCTCCCTGCCGCAAAGGGTACGTTGCAGCGCATCAGTGTCACGGCCACGGATTGCAGCGGCAATCTTGGCAGAGGCTCCTATACGGTTTCTGGTGCTGACCCTATCTCTCCCTTTGCAGATATGGACAAGCATTGGGCGTTGCCCTATACCACCGCCCTGTACGACCACGATATCATCACTGGTGTTTCGGTCGGGGATGCGAGCTATTTTTATCCAAACCGCTCGATCACCCGTGGCGACTTTGCCCTCATGACCGCCCGCTTTTTGGGGGTGGACTTAAATAATGTGGGCGATGTCACCTTGCCGTATGCCGATACAGCCGACATTCCCAGCTGGAATCTGAATGCAATCAAGGCGCTGTATCGCTTGGATATCATGAAGGGCAGCGCAGGCAGTGACGGCACCCTATATGTCAACGCCAAGTCCTCCATCACCCGTGCAGAGGCGATGGCGATTTTGAGCCGCACGCAGCCACATGGCTATGCGGAAGCTTCCCTTGGAGCCTTCTCTGATGCCGCCAAGGTGCCGACGTGGGCGAAATCTCATGTGGCTTCTCTGGTAAAACAGGGCGTTGTAGGCGGCGCTGACGGCAAGCTGAATCCCGCCAACCCTGTCAGCCGGGCGGAGGTTGCCAAGCTGCTGCACAGCCTGTGGTAAGCTTTCGCACGGTAACCGTCCCCAAAACGCAAGCCAACCCACGAACCATTTGCGGTTCGTGGGTTGGCTTTTCTTTGCTCATAGAGACTTGGACCTGCGCTTTCGCCCAGTTTAATATACTCAGGTGGGTATTTCCGAATAAAATGTATAGGTCTGCTTTGATTTCTTGGAATAATAAAGGGCTTTGTCTGCATTTCGGAATAACGCATCAAATTCGGTTCCGTCCTGCGGATAGAGCGCCACACCGATACTATTGGTGGAGTGCCGCACCTCGTTTTGGCAGTGCAGAATATGCGTAAGGCGTTCGGTCAGCCATTTGGTATCTTTCACGCCATGTATCAAGGCGATAAATTCATCGCCGCCGAATCTGCCAATGATATCTGATGCTCGAAACGCATTTTTGAGTAGAAGAGAGGTTTGTTTGATCAGACGATCTCCCTCATAGTGTCCGAGCCTATCATTGAATCCTTTCAAATCGTCAATATCCAAGAGCAGAAGGGCGCAGGGGTTGCCTCCTGCCTGATTCAAACTGCTTTTGATTGTCCGTATGGCATATTCCTTATTATAAAGACCTGTAAAGGTGTCTAATTTCACCCGTTCCCGCAACGAGTCTGTTTTCTTTTTGATATGGGTAATATCTGTGATGACGCCAATCATTTTAACGGGTTGGTTCTGCTCCAAAATTGGCGTGACGTCAATTTTACACCATATAAACGGGGAGCCGCCGGCCTTCATGCGTGCCTCATAGCTTGTCGTCTGTCCATTCAGTATGCATTGAAACGCCTTTGCAATGACGGGGGCATCCTCTGGATGTGAGAAGTAATCGGAGACGGCCTCCTGATAGTCCTTTGGGCTGAGCTTGCTATAGGGCTGCAGCTCTTGAAGGATGGTATCGCCGCTGACCCCGAATATATCCTCTGCATTTTCAAAGAATGTATAGAGCTGCCGCAAGAGATCGACCTCAAATACACATATTTTCGCCGCCTTGAGCGCAATCGTTAATCGTTTTTTAAATTGATTTGCTTCCTCCAGCAAAGTCATATCTGGCAATCCCTCCATCCATATTTTATAGAGTCAAAGCATCCTCCTGGGATGCGACGTATGCCGGGCATGATACCCTAATGTATAGTATAGCACATTGCTCGTGTTCTGTACATTTGATTTCATCGGTATATTTTTCCTTTGAAAGTTGGCACAAGGGCAGGCATTGTGCTCAAGGCTGAGCAGACTATCTCGTCATTTAAGCGGCAACCGGCAGAGGTCTGGAGGAATTTCCCTTGAACCTCTGGCGTCTTCATTGGCTTACGATAAAAAGCGGCGGGAAAACGTGTATTCCACGATACGAAAAAAATTCACAAAAAATATTCGAGATTCCGCTAGTCAGCCCTTGACATTCTCGGAGGGAAGTGCTACATTAACTTTAGCACTCAGAGGCTACGAGTGCTAAAGTTAAGAGATCTTACAAAGGAGGTAGAAGGAATGGATCTTTCCGAACGGAAAAAGCAAATTCTCCGTGCCGTTGTGGAAAACTACATACAAGCCGCCGAGCCGGTCGGTTCCAAGGCGATTGTCGCCAGCTCCGGCTTGAAGGTTTCCTCCGCTACCATCCGAAATGAAATGGCAGAGCTGGAAACGCTCGGTTTTTTGGAGCAGCCTCACACCTCTGCCGGGCGAATCCCCTCCCCCAGCGGCTATCGGCTGTATGTCAATGAGCTGATGGAGACACATCGCCTCACCATTCAGGAAACCCAAAAAATCAACGAAGCACTCCACTTGAAAATTCGTGAGATGAATCAGGTGATGAGTGAAGCCGGGAAAATCATCTCCCAGCTGACCAAATATCCCACCTTTTCCCTCACCAAGGGGACGAAGAAAGCCGTCATCACTCGCTATGACCTTTTGCTGGTGGAAAACCACGCCTTCATCGTCGTGGTGATGACCGATACCCAGCTTGTTCGCAACAAGCTCTTTCACGTTTCCACCGCCCTTTCCGATGCCCAGCTTCAGCTTTTGGGTGTGCTGCTCAACTCGTCCTTCACAGGGCTGACGGTTGAGGATTTACCCGCAGAGCTGGCACGGGTCGGCACCCACGCCGTGGGAGAAACCCAAGACATGATTCGCTTGGTGGTCTCCTTCGCCATGGAGGTGCTGCAGGAGCTGGAGGGAAATGTCGTCCACACAGCAGGCATCCCGAACCTTTTGGCACACCCCGAATATCAAAGCTTGGAAAAGGCGGAGCCGCTGATGAACTTCCTCTCCGAGCTTGGCGCTTCGGCGCATTTGCCCGCAGTGCAATCCGAGCACGTTAAAATTTTGATTGGCCCCGAAAACGTGGTCGAGGAGTTGAAGGATTCCAGCGTGATTATGGCAAGCTATGATATCGGCAGCGGGATGCAGGGGGTGATTGGCGTGGTGGGACCCACACGCATGAATTACGCAGATTTGGCGGCACGTCTTTCCTACTTTGCCGAGGGACTGTCCCGCATATTTGGAATGGGTGGACTGAGTGCACCCACCGGGGACGACCCCGAGGAATCAGGAGGTAGACACCGATGAGCAAGAAAGAAAAAAACACAGCACCGCAGGAGGAAGAACCTGAATTGCTGTTTGACGCTGTGAAAAACAACGCCGAGGAGGCCACGGAGCCAGATGCCGCAGGCACCGCTCCAAGCGCCGACGCAATGCAAGCCCTTCAGGACGCATTGAAGGAGAAGGACGACCAGTACCTTCGCCTGTTGGCTGAATACGACAATTACCGTAAGCGAAGCCAGAAGGAAAAGGAAGAGCGTTGGATCTCTGCCAAGTCCGATACCACCAAGGCATTTTTCCCCGTCTATGACAATCTGGAGCGAGCCTTGAAGCAGGAAACCAGCGACGAAGCCTATGCCAAGGGCGTACAGATGATCATGACGCAGCTCCAAGAGGTGCTGGAAAAGCTGGGCGTGCAGGAAATTGCCGCCTTGGGTCAGCCCTTCGACCCGCAGCTCCACAACGCCGTCATGCATATTGACGACGAGGCGGTTGGCGAAAATGAGGTCGTTGAGGTCTTCCAGACTGGCTTCAAAATTGGCGATAAGGTTGTCCGCCACGCTATGGTGAAGGTGGCAAACTAAACGAACCCTCTCATCCCTCTATAAACTATGCAGGGCGAGCGATTTCATGCTCTCCCAAATTCAAATAAGGAGATATGTATTATGTCTAAGATTATTGGTATTGACCTCGGAACAACAAACTCTTGTGTTTCCGTTATGGAAGGCGGCGAAGCCGTCGTCATTGCAAACGCAGAAGGTAACCGCACTACCCCCTCCATCGTCGCTTTTGCTAAGGGCGGCGAGCGTATGGTCGGACAGGTGGCAAAGCGTCAGGCCATCACCAACCCCGACCGTACCATCAGCTCCATCAAGCGTGAAATGGGCACCAACTACAAGGTGAGCATCGACGACAAGAGCTACACCCCCCAGGAAATTTCCGCTATGATTCTGCAAAAGCTGAAGGCAGACGCAGAAGCTTACTTGGGCACCACCGTTTCCGAAGCCGTCATCACCGTCCCCGCTTACTTCAGCGACGCACAGCGTCAGGCCACCAAGGACGCAGGCAAGATTGCCGGTCTGGATGTCAAGCGTATCATCAACGAGCCGACCGCCGCTGCCTTGGCATATGGCGTTGACAAGGAATCCGACCAGAAGATCATGGTCTATGACCTGGGCGGCGGTACCTTCGACGTTTCCATTCTGGAAATCGGCGACGGCGTCATTGAGGTTCTCGCCACCGCCGGCAACAACCGCCTGGGCGGCGACGACTTCGACCAGTGTGTCATGAACTGGATGATCGCTGAGTTCAAGAAGTCTGAGGGCATTGACCTCTCCGGCGACAAGGTCGCAGCCCAGCGTTTGAAGGAAGCTGCCGAGAAGGCAAAGATTGAGCTTTCCGGCGTGACCTCCTCCAGCATCAACCTGCCCTATATCACCGCCGATGCCACCGGCCCCAAGCACTTGGATCTGACTCTGACCCGTGCCAAGTTCAACGAGCTGACCGCACATCTGGTCGAGGGCACCATGGGTCCTGTCCGTCAGGCAATGTCCGATGCTGGTTTGAACGCCTCCGATCTGCACAAGGTGCTGCTCGTGGGCGGCTCCAGCCGCATCCCTGCTGTGCAGGAGGCCGTGAAGAAGCTGACCGGTCAGGACGGCTTCAAGGGCATCAACCCCGACGAATGCGTCGCTATGGGCGCTGCCTTGCAGGGCGGCGTGCTCGTGGGCGATGTCAAGGGTATGCTGCTGTTGGATGTCACCCCCCTGTCCTTGGGCATCGAAACCATGGGCGGCGTGAGCACCAAGCTCATCGAGCGCAACACCACCATTCCCGCTAAGAAGAGCCAGACCTTCACCACCGCCGCAGATAACCAGACCTCCGTTGAGGTTCACGTCCTGCAGGGCGAGCGTGAAATGGCACAGTATAACAAGACCTTGGGTCGCTTCCAGCTCGACGGCATTGCACCCGCTCGCCGTGGCGTGCCCCAGATTGAGGTTACCTTTGATATCGACGCAAACGGCATCGTGAATGTCTCCGCCAAGGACTTGGGCACCGGCAAGGAGCAGCACATCACCATCACCTCCTCCACCAATATGTCTCAGGACGAAATTGAGAAGGCAGTGAAGGAAGCCGAGCAGTTTGCCGGCGAGGATGCCAAGCGCAAGGAAGAGGTTGACACCCGCAATGAGGCCGATCAGATGGTCTACCAGAGCGAAAAGACCTTGGATGAAATGAAGGATAAGCTCGACCCCACCGAGGTCAGCACACTGGAGGCTGAAATCGCCAAGGTGAAGGAGGCCCTGAAGGGTACCGACACCGCTGCCATTAAGGCAGCCACCGAGGCTCTGACCCAGGCATTCTACAAGGTCAGCGAGAAGCTGTATCAGCAGAACGGCGCACAGGCAGGCGATCCCAACATGGGCGGTGCAGATTTCGGCGGCGGTGCCCAGCAGCAGCAGAACCCCACCGGCGGCAACGGCGATGTCGTGGATGCCGATTACACCGTCGTGGACGATCAGTAAAAAGAACAATCAACTTCATTTTGTTTGCAATAGGGCGAGGGGGGACAGGATTTCCTGCCCCCCTATCGCTTGTGTGAGGTGAGTACAATGGCAGATCAGAAAAAAAGAGATTATTACGAAGTCTTGGGCGTGAATAAAACCGCCACGGACGACGAATTAAAAAAAGCATACCGCAAGCTGGCGAAAAAGAATCACCCCGACCTAAACCCCGGGGATAAGGAAGCCGAAGCTCGTTTTAAAGAGCTGAACGAAGCCTATGAGGTGCTGTCTGACGCAGAAAAGCGGCAGAAGTACGACCAATTTGGCTTTGCCGGTGTAGACCCGAACTTCGGAGCGGGTGGCGGTGGCTTCGGCGGCGGCTTCGGCGGCTTTGACATGGGAGATATCTTTGGCTCCTTCTTTGGGGGCGGCTTTGGCGGGGGCGGGTCCGCTTCCAAGACGGGTCCCGCCAAGGGCGGCACCGTCCGCACCTCCCTTACATTGACCTTGGAGGAGGCGGCTTTCGGCTGCCAAAAAGAGGTGGTCATCTATCACATGGAGCCATGCGATACCTGCCACGGCTCGGGCTGTGCAAGTGGCACCACGGCTGAGGTTTGTCCCGAATGCCACGGCTCCGGTCAAGTACGGATGCAGCAGCGCACCATGTTTGGCACCATGTCCACCAACACGGTCTGTCCCAACTGCCGTGGCGAGGGCAAGATCATTCACCAGCCCTGCACGGACTGCGGCGGCACCGGCGGTGTACGCCGCAAGAAGACCATCCCCGTAAAGATTCCTGCGGGCATCGACAACGGGCAGGCGGTTTCCGTCCGCTCACAGGGCGACATGGGGCGCAACGGCGGTCCCGCCGGTGATTTGATTGTGGGTGTGCAAATCACCCCCCATCCCCGTCTGCGTCGGGACGGCGTAAACATCTATCTGGATCAAACGGTCTCCTTCTTCCAGGCCGCTATGGGCGACATGGTGGAGATTCCCTCCCTCGATGGCAAGGTCAAGTGCAAGGTCGAGCCGGGCACTCAGCCGGGCACCACCCTGCGCTTGCGTGGCAAGGGCGTACCCAGTCTGAACGGCAGAGGTCGCGGCGATCAGTTTGTCACCATCCGTGTGGAGGTGCCGCGCACCATGAACGAAGGTCAGAAGGCGGCATTGCGTCAGTTTGCGGAAGCGATGGGCGAGGTGGCAGCAGGTGGTCAAGCGCAGAATGCAGAGCAAAAAAAGCCTGAACCCAAGAGCGCTGACAAAGAGGAAAAGGGTCTCTTTGGCAACAAAAAGAAAAAGAGAAAGTAACCCTTGCGTCTGTAGAGACGCCCTCCATGGTGCCCTACAGAACAGGAAGGAGTCTATATGTTTCTAGCCGATTCCCACACCCACTCCCTCTGCTCCCCCGATAGCAATGCGCCCATGCTTGGCATGGCAAAAAAGGCGGTTGAATATGGTATCCGTTCCTTAACCCTAACAGATCACTGTGATTTGCTGAGCTTGGAGGGCGAGCGGACGCTGACCTATGACTGGTCACCCGTCTTAGCCGAACGAAAAGGGATGCTCGATGCCTTCGGCACGCAGCTCGATTTGCCCCTCGGCATTGAATTTGGCATGAGCTTTTTGTTTCCTGATGCCGCCGAAACCATTTTAAGTCAGCCGGGACTTGATTTCGTCATTGGTTCGGTGCATAATCTCAGAGAGGACGCAGGCGGACGGGACTTTTATATGTTGTCCTACGACACCCATGCGGACTGCTACGCAGCGCTGGACAATTATTTCGACTCAATGGTCACGCTGGCGGGCACCCCTTATTATGACGTGCTGGGGCATATCATTTACCCGGTGCGGTATATGAAGGGCAACTACGAACCCCCAAGCCTGAAGCGCTACGACGACCACATCGACGAAATGCTGCGCCGTGCGATTGACACCGGTCGGGGCATTGAGATCAACACCTGGAAGGGGCAGACACTCACGGAATGGCGTCCCATTTTGAAGCGATATCGAGAGCTTCACGGTGAGATTCTCACCGTCGGATCGGATGCCCATGCCCCCACCCCACTTGGTCGTGGCATTCCGGAGGCTTACAGACTGATGCAGGACTGTGGGTTCCGCTATGTCGCCGTCTATCACGACAGAAAACCAACCATGATGAAATTAGACTAAGGAGATGACAGCGATGATCGCATTGGGTTCCGACCACGGTGGCTTTGATTTGAAGGAACGCATCAAGGCCTATCTGGAAAAAGAGAACATTCCCTATCAGGATTTTGGCTGCGACAGTAAGGAAAGCTGTGACTATCCCGTTTTCGGGCAGGCAGCGGCGGAGGCCGTTGCAGACGGTCGCTGCGAAAAGGGCATTGTGATTTGCACCACGGGCATTGGCATTTCCATCGCCGCCAACAAGGTGAAGGGGATTCGCTGTGCGCTGTGTAGCGAGCCGCTTTCCGCTGAAATGACCCGTCGGCACAACGACGCCAATATGCTTGCCATGGGTGCAGGCATAATCGGCGGAAATCTGGCGGAGCGGATTACGTCGGTCTTTCTAAACACGCCCTTCGAGGGCGGTCGTCACGAACGACGGGTACAGCTCATCCGTGACATAGAAGCGTAACCGGACTAAAAAAAGGGGCTTTTTTTACAGTCTCTCATAGCATCGTCGCAGGGGAGCCTGATTGGCAGGCTGAGAGGAAGCGTCCGCTTCGACCCTTTTTACCTGATTTGGATCATGCCAACGTAGGGAGCACACTTGCCGCAACAGCAGGGGATACCAAACCAACGGTATCCCCTGCTTTTTTCATCCTCAAAATCCGCACATAGCCATAAGAAAAAGGAGATTTTTATGAACTATTCTACGCAGATGGAAGCCGCTAAGCTGGGCATCCTCACCCCTGAAATGGAGATCGTCGCAAAAAAAGAAGGACGAGACCCCGCATTTATTCTGCAACATGTCGCAGAGGGCAAAATCGCCATCTGCGCCAACAAGCACCACACCTGCCTAGACCCCAACGGGGTGGGTTCCATGCTGAGAACCAAAATCAACGTCAATCTGGGGGTTTCTCGAGACTGCACGGAATATGATGCAGAGATGGAAAAGGTGATGGCGGCGGTGTCGTTGGGTGCAGAAGCCATTATGGATCTCTCCTCCCACGGCGATACCACGGGCTTTCGTCGGAAGCTGACCGCAGAATGCCCCGCAATGATCGGCACGGTGCCGGTCTATGACTCGGTCATTCACTATCAGAAGGATCTCGCCACCCTTACCGCCAAGGATTTTCTGGACGTGGTGCGTCTGCACGCAGAGGACGGTGTGGACTTCGTGACGCTCCACTGCGGCATCACCAGAAAGACCATTGAGCAGATCAAATTACACAAGCGCAAAATGAACATTGTCTCCCGTGGCGGCTCTCTGGTCTTTGCTTGGATGTGCATGACGGGAAATGAGAACCCCTTCTATGAATACTTCGACGAGATTTTGGAGATTTGCAGAGAGCATGATGTGACCATTTCCTTGGGTGATGCCTGCCGTCCCGGCTGTCTGGCAGATGCGGGTGATGTGTGTCAAATTGACGAGCTGGTTCGCTTGGGTGAACTGACCAAGCGTGCATGGGCAAGGGATGTGCAGGTCATGGTAGAGGGTCCCGGTCATGTGCCGCTGGATCAGGTTGAGGCGAACATGAAGCTGCAGCAGACCATCTGCATGGGTGCGCCCTTCTATGTACTCGGCCCCATCGTGACGGACATTGCCCCCGGCTATGACCATATCACCTCTGCCATTGGCGGGGCGGTGGCAGCGATGGCAGGTGCGGCCTTCCTATGCTACGTCACACCGGCGGAGCATCTTGCTCTCCCGAACGTGGACGATGTGAAGCAGGGCATCATTGCCAGCAAGATTGCCGCTCATGCGGCGGACATTGCCAAGCACATCCCGCACGCACGGGATATTGATGATAAAATGGCAGATGCCCGACGCAATTTGGATTGGGAGGGGCAATGGGCGTGCGCCCTCGACCCCGCACACGCTAAGTCGATTCGGCAGGACAGAACCCCCGAATTTGACGACACCTGCTCAATGTGCGGTAAATTTTGCGCCGTGCGAAGCATGAACAAGGCATTAAACGGCGAGTACATCGACATTCTGTGATGCTACAGCGGGCAAAGCCCGCTCTTAATCTCGAGATCGTACCTCTGTGGTTGAATCCACTTTTGCGCCCAAGGGGGGGAGTGGTGTGTTTCACCCGCTGCGGCGGGACGGGGGTTTGTCCGCCCACGGGGCGGGGACGACGGCGGCGGGCGAAGCCCGCTCTTAATCTCGAGATCGTATGTTAGTGGGAAAATCTACTTTTCTTCCCAAGGGTAACGGTGGTTTGCCTGCCCACGGGCGGGGACGACGGCGGCGGGCAAAGCCCGCTCTTAATCTCGAGATCGTTTGGTTGTGCTTGAATCCACTTTTGTTCCCGGTATGAAGTGCTACCTTCCCCTGCGGGGGGGGACGGCGGCGGTCTGCGACCGCCTGAGGGTTTCGCCCTACCCGGGCGGGGCAAGGCTTTCTCCAGAGAAAGCCTTGAGAAAGAGCGGCAAGGGGTGCGCCCCTTGCATCCCGGGGAGAATTTGTCGTCGCTGTCGCTCCTCTGCCTGACTCTGTGCCACAGTGGAAACGTTCTCTTTCTATAGCGCCCATCCGTTGTTCCAAGATTTGGATACTGTTTTGATGTCACTATAGTAGAATCCTAGATTTTCAAAAATCCAGATTTACTCTTTGTCGCACCAAAACGGAAACCAAATCTTGGCACCGCTTATTGTGTTCTGTGGCACTACCGTTTCCACTGTGGCACGATGTCAAAACGGAGGAGCGGGAGCGACGACTTAATCGCTCTGGGGATGCAAGGGGTCGCAACCCCTTGCTGCTCTTTCCGTCTGCTTTCTCCAGAGAAAGCGGACAACCCCCGCCCGGGTAGGGCGGCGTTCTCAGGCGGTCGCAGACCGCCGCCGTCCCCGCCCCGTGGGCGGACAACCCCCGTCCCCCCGCAGGGGCGGAGAAAACCCACTGAATACCGGGAACATCAGTCGATTAACCCCCAACGGTAAGAACCCGAATTAAAAGCGGGCTTCGCCCGCCGCACAACCAAACGAACTCGAGATTAACTGCGAAAAAGCACTTGCAAACCAACGAAAAGCATGATAGAATATCGAGTACCGAATATCTGCGTGCGCCTGAATGCAGGAGTACGATGGTATACTGCATCCCTTTTATGGGACAGATGTGAAAGGAACGAACTCTACTATGCCGACAACGATTGTTACTATTATTCAGGTTCTTGCAGGCCTCCTTTTGATCGTCTTCGTGCTGGGTCAGTCTGGAAAGCATTCCGGTCTGGGTACCATTTCCGGTGCGAGCGATTCCTTCCTCTCTAAGAACAAGGCAAAATCCGCAGATGCCAAATTGGCAAAGTGGACCAAGTGGGTTGCTATTGTATTTATGGTACTCACGCTGGTGCTCTCCCTTATCTGATCGCCTGCCTTCCAAAGTGCCCTTCCGTTGGAAGGGCACTTTTTGTATATTTATTTTAATGAGGTGATACCAATGACACGAGAAGAAGCCTTTTCCATGCTGGATCAAATGGCACAGGGGATTGCCGAAATGTTCGGCTCCAACTGCGAGACCGTCATCCACGATCTGAAGGATCCGGTGCATCCCCTTCTTGCCATCTATAATGGTCACGTTTCCGGACGTTCCATCGGCTCCACCCAAGACCTAACGGGTGTGGATCAGGATCTCTATCTGGACAGCGACGTGGTCAATCTCTTGGCCATCACGCCCAGCGGACAGCAAACCAAAAGCTCTACCTTCTCCATCAAGGGAGAGGATTACCACTTCGGCTTCGGCATCAACTATGATTTCACACCCATCGCCTATGCCAACCGTGTGCTGCTCGACCTCATGCATACCGAGGTTGATTTCCACAGCGCACTCTATAAGCCCCGTGACACCGGCATCGGCGAGCTATTTGATGAGGCGATTTTACGCACAGGCAAGCCCATTCGGGAGATGACCAAAACCGACCGTCTGCGGGTCATCGAGCAGCTGCGTGACATGGATGCCTTTTCCTATCGCCGTGCCGTGCCCTACGTTGCCACCCATCTGGGTGTCTCCCGTTATACCATTTATAAGTATTTAGATGAGGTAAACGGAAAAGCTACCGAACGGGAGGGCGAATGAGCATGGATGCCGCTGCACTGGATCGCTATATCGACCGCCACGAAGCCGACCTTTTGGAGGCGGTGTTCGAGCTGGTTCGCATCGACAGCGCACTGGGCGAGCCGAAGGACGGAATGCCCTTTGGCGAAGGCCCTGCCGCCGCTCTCGCCGCCTTCCTGCGGATTTCCGAAGCTTGGACGCTACCGGGTCAGTCCGTGGAGGGCTATGTCGGCACCATTGATGTAACCGAACACGAAACCGCCCTGCATATCCTGGGTCACTTGGATATTGTAGACCCCGGCGACGGCTGGACGAAGACACAGCCCTTTGTCCCCAAGCTGGAGGACGGTATTTTATACGGACGTGGCGTAAGTGACGACAAGGGGCCTCTGGTTGCCGCCCTGCTTGCCCTGCGTGCCGTCAAGGCGTGCGGGGTGCCGCTGAAGAAAAACGTCCGACTGATTTTGGGTACGGATGAGGAAACGGGCTTCCGTGACATACAGTATTATTATGAGCGAAATCCCTACGCTCCCTATACCCTCTCCCCCGATGCGGATTTCCCCATCATCAACATCGAAAAGGGACATTATCAGCCCACCTTCACGGCGGCTTGGGACACAGAAACCGTCCTCCCCCGTGTGGCCGCCCTGCAAGGCGGTCCTCGCATCAATATGGTTCCGTCCAAGGCGGAAGCCACGGTGCTTGGTCTGAGCCGTACCTGTGTGGAAGAACTGCTTCCCACCCTGTTTTCCAAGGATGAGCCACTCACCTTCTCGCTGCGGGAGGAAGGAACGGCACTGCATATTTCCTGTCAGGGGCAGAATACCCATGCCTCCACGCCGGAGGAGGGCTGTAATGCCCAAACTGCATTGGTCGCACTGCTTGCCGCTCTGCCCTTGGCGGACTGTCCCTCGACGGCGGCACTTTCCGCTCTGGCGGCTCTGTTCCCCCATGGGGATTTGACAGGCAAGGCGCTCGGCATTGCCCAATCGGATGTACTTTCAGGTGCTTTGACCCTCGCCTTCACCCGTTTGACGGTAACGGACACGGGTCTTACCGGGCGGTTTGATGCCCGCACACCGCTTTGCGGCACCGCGGAGAGCATCTGCACACACACAGAGCAGGTCATGGCACAGCATGGCTTTTCCGTTTCGGGCAAGCTGGATCAGCCCCACCATGTTCCGGCGGATTCTCCCCTCATTCAAACGCTCGCCCGCTGCTATACGGACTGTACCGGCATGGAAGCCACCTGCCTTGCCATTGGCGGCGGAACCTATGTCCACGGCATTCCGGGCGGTGTGGCATTTGGGGCGACGATGCCCGGCTTTGCCACCAACCTTCATGCGGCAGACGAACGGATCCCCCTTGCCGATTTGCTGACCACCGCTAAAATTTATGCTCGGGTCATCGCCTCGCTTTGCACCTGAGTGCCTTACAAAAGGACGCTTCTCTATGTCAATCTATTGCAAGCTATTCCTCACCTTTGCACGCATCAGCGCCACCTGCTTTGGCGGCGGCTATGCGATGCTCCCCTATTTTCGTCAGGAGCTGGTAAACAAGAAGCATTGGCTCACGGATGATGAGCTATTGGATCTCACTGCCGTTGCCCAATGCACACCCGGGGTGATTGCCGTCAACACTGCCACCTTTTGTGGGTATCGCACGAAAGGCATCGGCGGTGCCCTCGCCGCCACGGGCGGGACTCTTTTCCCGCCGCTGGTCATTGTGATGACCATTTCCGCCTTCTTCTGGTCGTTTACCGAAACGGTCTGGGTTCAGCACGCCTTGACGGGTGTGCGTGCCTGTGTCTGTGCGCTCATCGTAAACAGCACGGTGAAGTTCTATCGCACGGCGGTGCTGGATCTCCCCACCCTTCTGGTCTTTTTGACCGTCTTTATTTTGGCAGCCTTTGTAGGGCTGTCGCCTGCTCTTTTGGTTCTGGGTGCCGGTCTATTCGGTCTTGCCATCACTGCGCTGAGAAAGGGGAAGGATGCATGATTCTGGCACAGCTTTACTGGGAATTTCTGCTGGTGGGTCTGTTTTCGATGGGCGGCGGCATGGCGACCGTCCCCTTCCTCTTCAATCTATCCACCCGAACGGGCTGGTTTTCCGTGGCAGACCTCACCACGATGATCGCCATTTCGGAGGCCACGCCTGGGCCAATTGGTGTCAACATGGCGACCTATGTCGGCTATATCACCGCCGGTGTTCCGGGCGGTCTGGTCGCCTCTCTGGGCTTGGTGACACCGGCGGTGATTATCATTCTGCTGATCTCCAAGCTGATGAACACCTTTTGGCAGAGCCCGAAGGTCAAGGGGTTGTTTTACGGTCTGCGTCCCGCCTCGGTGGGACTGATTGGGGCAGCGGCATTTTCCGTTTGTGCGGTCTCTCTCTTTTCTCTTTCCGACGGCTTGACGCTGCACTGGGGCTCCATCGCCCTCTTTGCCGTCGCACTGGTTGCGATGAACTTGCCCCGCCTGCGCAAGCTTTCGGTGCTGTGGTTTGTTTTAATTTCCGCCATCATCGGCATTGTATTCCAAATGGGCGGCTGAGAGCTTTTCGTGTTGATTTTGTGGTTCCTGCAATGCAATTTCTCAATGAACCCCAAACCATCAAAAAATAACGCAACCATCTTTTTCACCAAATGGCGAAAGAAGTGGTTGCATTTTTCTGGTAATGGTGTATAATAATAGTAAAGAAGATCCCCCAAGTTTAGAAGGACATCGTAGCCGTCACGACCCCCGAAAGGAGGGGACAGTGA
>CAYQRI010000024.1:0-1799 GCA_964420085.1 uncultured Ruminiclostridium sp. | reverse complement strand
CCAAGTTTAGAAGGACATCGTAGCCGTCACGACCCCCGAAAGGAGGGGACAGTGATGAAAATTTATCCCATTCGAGAACATCCCGAATTCATCCCTGCCATGCTGGACAGCCTGCGGAACCACTGGCCGGCGTGTATGCCTTGGATCAAGAAGCACATGGAAACCGTCCTGCACACAGATGCCCCCATCCCAGACGCCTTCGTCGCCGTGGAAAATGGACGCATCGTCGGGGGCTATACCCTCGCCATCAAAACCATCCTCTATGCCGAAGATACCGGACTCTGGATCGCTACCCTGTATGTAGACCCTGCCTTTCGCGGAAAGCACCTCAGCCCCATCCTCATCGAGCACGCAAGACTGCAGGGCGGGGCGCTCGGATACGAGAAAATTTATCTCGCCTCGGAGCACACCAACTACTACGAAAAGTACGGCTTCTACACCATCGGTCCCGATGCCTGTGCATGGGGTGAACCAACACAGATGTTTGAAACCACCACCCTCCTGCCACACAGAGAGACCGCTTAACAACAGATGTTTACACCCTCTATCGGATGCCATCCGAGAGAGGGTGTTTTTGTCGTGTATACAGCAAGGGAACGCACATCACAGGAACAAAACCGGCTCCTTACGAGGCCAAGAAAACTGCTCCTCCAGCTCTGTTTTATGGTAAAGATAGTTGGGATCGTCAAAGTACTTTGCCCCGCTCCTGCAATGCCGCACACAGCGGTTGCACTTCATGCAGGGACCGGTGATTTTGGTGCAGTCCTCCAAGTCGATGGAGCCGAGCGGACATTCCTTGGCACAGCGTCCGCACTGATTGCAGTCCTCCGTGGTCTGTGGCTTCACCTTTCGGATATCAATGGGGGTACCCTTTCGGTCACGGGGGGTGTAATACGGTCCGACGGGATTGTTGCCCGACACCGCAATCGGCGCCGCATCCGCTGCACAAGATAGCTCTGCCACCTTCTGGAACACCCCGTCGGCAAAGCCGGAGGCGACGGTGAGATCACTCCGATCGGGACGCCCGGCGGCTTGGGTTAAGGAAAAGGCGTGCTGGCAGGAAAAGGCCGCACCGGCAATGGTATGGAAGCCGCCATCCTCCAAGGTATTCCGCAGCTCCATGAGGGCATCGTCATAATTTCGGTTGCCATAGCAAACCACAGGCACCGCCAAGGCACCCTCTCCACGGAAGGAAGCCACATATTTAATGAGGAGATTGGGCACACGTCCTGCATAGACGGGCGTACCAAAAACGACGAGGTCACCCGGGGCAAAGGCTTTGGCTTCCGCTCTCTCCTTGGGGCGCGTAAAGTCGAAGGTATGCATCGGAGCACCGGCACACAGAGCAAGCCGTGTGGCGATTTTTGTCACGACTTTTTTTGTGGTATCCGTGGCACTGAAATAAACGGCCCAGACAGCGTTTACTTTCATAGGTAAGATTCCCCTTTCTGAAGCCCCTTGCAAAGGGGCTTTTTTCTATATTCCCTTTATTATAGAGGTCTTTTTGCAAAAAGCAAAGACTAACTCGCAGAAAACAAGAAGAAATGCCAAAAAAACGCAAAGTGGCTGTTCCACTGTTGCTTTTTTCTTCCTGCATACATATAATGTAGGGATATCCATGCATTGTCAAAAATCCCCATAACCTGTCCCTTCCCATCGAAATGGCTCGAACGCCCAGGTTTGCAAAAAATCCTACATCAAAAGAGCAAAAACATAGCCTGTTTGGGCATTCTATTTTAGAATACACACGATACAGCAAGGGGACAGCAAGGAGGCAGATTCGTTGGAAAAACAAAAAA
>CAYQRI010000023.1:16609-20216 GCA_964420085.1 uncultured Ruminiclostridium sp. | reverse complement strand
TGGTGGTTTGCCTCATGACCATTACCGGTGCCTTTTTAATCAACTCCGTGAATCGCTTCTATTTGAATGAGTTCTATGCCCAAATGGTGAACGTATTCAGCAAGGAGCCGGACTTTGTGCGGGATTTACGCACTGCCAAGGCAGAGGAGACAGACGGCGTGGCCGCACTGGATCAGATGCTTCTGGCAAAAATGGGGCCCCTTGGTGTGGACGGACAAAGCCGCAACTATTATATTTTGGACGGGGAAAATGCACAGTATCTCGCAGGCTCCGATGAGGAAGCCGGACAAAAGCTGGAAATGACCCCCAACCTATACATCGCCATGAACGAAAAACGAGAGGGAAATGAAAGTGACCCGACGGCACAATATATGGATTTGGCGCTCCCCATCACACGGGGCGGCGTCGATTACATCCTCTATATCTTTGACCAGCGGAGCACCGTGCAGGAATTGAATACACAGATTTTTCAGCTCATTCTTGAGGCTCTGGCGTTTGGTCTGGTGATCTCGGTCTTTCTCTCCTTCCTGCTTTCCCAAACGATGGTGGGCCCTGTCAGAGCCTTGACAAGAGGAGCGAAGCGGGTGGCAGAGGGTGACTTTGACCATGAAATTCGGGTGACCTCACACGATGAAATTGGCATCCTGACCTCCGCCTTTAACCTCATGTCAGACCAGCTCGAAACCACCCTTCAGGAGGTCGAGAAGGAGCGGACAAAGCTCAGTACTCTGTTTTTACACATGACAGACGGCGTGGTGGCCTTCGACCAAAAAGGAGAGGTCATCCATGCAAACCCCGCCGCAGAGGAGATGCTCGGGCGGTCGGTTCCCGTGGGTGGCGCCGTCCATTACGACGACCTATTTGATGAAATTGTTCCCCTAGAGACCCTCCTTACCATGGAAAGCGACTGCTGGGACAGTGAAATGGTGCGGGGGGATCGCAGTCTGCTCCTGCGCCTTGCCCCCTTCAATCGTGAAAAGCAGGTGGGCGTTCTGGTGGTTGTCCACGACGTGACCCAACAGGTGAAAAATGAGACACAGCGCAAGGAATTTGTCGCTAATGTCTCCCACGAATTGCGCACGCCGATTACCAATATTCGGAGCTATGCCGAAACCATTTCCGAAAACCTAGACCTGCCGCCTGAGATGATGGGTAGCTTCTTGGGGGTTATTTTGGGGGAGAGTGACCGTATGACACGCATTGTGCAGGATCTTTTGACTCTTTCTCGGTTCGATTCGGACTACAGCGAGCTTTCCCTGACCGAATTCTCCCTTGGTGCCCTTTTGCGGGACAGCTATCAGGCGGTGCTGTTGGAGGCACAAAAGCACCGTCATACCCTGCGCTTACAGGGGGCGGATGATTTGCCTGCCACACGGGCAGATCGAGAACGGATTCTTCAGGTTGTGATGAATGTTCTGTCCAATGCCATCAAATACACCCCCGACGGCGGCGAAATTATCATGCAGGCAGGACACAAAGAACAATGGGTCTGGCTGGAGGTGTCGGACAACGGCATCGGCATTCCGCCCGAGGATCGAGAACGCATTTTTGAGCGCTTTTACCGTGTGGATAAGGCACGATCCCGTGAATCCGGCGGGACGGGACTGGGGCTTTCTATCGCACAGGAGATCATGGCTCGCCATGAGGGCACTCTAAAGCTCGTAGAACGGGAGGGCGAGGGGACAACCATTCGCATGGAACTGAAAATAGGAGGGCCAAAGGCATGAAGCGATGGAGCTCCAGGCAGATAGACCGATTGCAAAATATCTGCATCCTCCTGCTGGCGTGCATGGCATTCTTCCTCATCGGGAAAACGGGGTTTCTCGATATCCCCAATAAAGCCAAGCAGCCTGAGACCACAGCCTCCACCGGGATACAGGATACAGCGCTGTTACGCAGTGTCCCTGTTTCTCTGCTGCTCCAAAACAGCAACGGACGATATGGAATCCAATATCAGCAGGAACGAACCCAACAGCTTTATCAGAACGGCTGCAAAGACTTCCTCATCCAGTCTCTTGCAGCAATAAAAAAAACCGAAGGGATCACCCAAGAGGAATGGCAGCAGGCAACCGGAGCGGCAGAAGCATGGGTCTGCTATGATTTTCTGTATAGCGTTTCGTTTTCCGAGTCGGATCACGGTGAGGCTCGCTTCTTTCTGGTGACAGCCAAGGGCGGACGAGCGGACACCATTTATTTCTACAGCGATTTGACGGAAGAATATTTCCGTGCGTCTGTCGCAGATTCCGAAATTCTCCTGCCTGAGGTGCCCGAATCCTGGGCGCCGAGCGAATGCCAATTCTTCTTTGAAGCCGAGACACAGACAGAGGCGATTTCCGGGATGCTCTGGATGCAAGCAGGGGAGATTTCTTCTCCGGTTTATACGGCAGTCAATCCCTTTGCCATGCTGGATCAGGCGGGAAGAACCGAGCTGCTCTCTGCCTTGTCCTTTAATAGCCGTGCCGCCTTTGTCTACGAAACGGTGGATGGCACCGTTATTCAGGAGGGGGAGGACAGCCTGCGTATTTATAAAAATGGCATCCTGACCTTTCACGGCGCAGCGGAGGGCGAGACTCACTTCGAGGCACTCTCCACACGGAAAAAAGACATTCAAATCGAAGCCGAAAAGGTGCTGCGGCGGGTTACGGCACTTTTTGGCGGGGAGGGAACTATGGTTTGCTGCGGGATGAAAACCGAGGTGGATGGCAGTGTGGAGCTTGCATTTTGCCCTCTGCTGAATGGGATTCCCGTTCGGCTATGGGGAGAGCCATGGAGCGCCCGCTTTACCTTTCAGGGAAGCAAGCTGATTGCCTTTGAAATACGGCTGCGTCAGTATGTCAAAACAGAGCAGGAGAGCGTTGTCTTGCCTTGGAAACAGGCGAGGGCGGCCGCTGAGGCGCTGGGACAGGGCGGAAAAGAATGGCAGCTGTGCTATCAGGACAATACACAGGTAGAGCTTGGCTGGATCCTACGGGAGAAGGAGTCACTATGGAACGTGCAAAGCTAAAATGGGTGGTTCTGTTCATTCTGATTCTATTGAATGTATGCTTGCTTCTGGCTGTTTGGATGCAGAATTCCCAGTCCGACCGTTATGAAGGCATCGCACGAACACAGGCGGTTGTTTATTTAAAAAACCACGGAATTTCCATAGATGGAGGAATGATTCCGTGGGAAACGGACTTAGCCGATGGAATCAAGCGAGCAGAGGAGCAGGTGATCACGGGGGTCAAGCTTCCGGAAACCGGTATCCCTATCTCCTGCGAAATCCAAACGCAGCGGCAGCCTGAAACGCTTGTGGTGGACTTTGTCGTCGGATTAGATACCCTGCAAGTCTCCTGCTCTCAGATCCGAAGCATTACAGAAGGCTATGATTACAAAAGTGAGGGTAGCCGTGCCATGCTCACACCGATTTGGCGCATGGAAACCGATGTCGGCACCTTCCGTCTGGACTGTGCCACAGGGGAAGTGAGCAAGGAAGGCGCTGCGTGATTTGCCGCAGATACGCTAGCTACATTGCCCTCGGGCAGATAGTTAGAGCGGATAACAAACGGATGCACTCGAGATTAGGAGCGGCTCTCAGCCGCAAAAAAAGGCGTGGGTGCTAGGTGCA
>CAYQRI010000023.1:0-16509 GCA_964420085.1 uncultured Ruminiclostridium sp. | reverse complement strand
AGGAACTCGAGATTAGGAGCGGCTCTCAGCCGCAAAAAAGTGCGTGGATGCTAGGTGCAGATACGTTTCCTTCGGGCAGACAGGTAGAGCGGATAACAAACGAAGGAACTCGAGATTAGGAGCGGCTCTCAGCCGCAAAAAAGTGCGTGGATGCTAGGTGCAGATACGTTTCCTTCGGGCAGACAGGTAGAGCGGATAACAAACGAAGGAACTCGAGATTAGGAGCGGCTCTCAGCCGCAAAGGGACGTTGCAGAATTTTCTGCAACGTCCCTTTGATATAGGTAAGATATGTTATTCGTCCATCATATCCTTGGCATCCTGAATGGCCTTTTCACGGGCAGCAGGGGGAGCCTCCTCATACCGCACAAAGCGGAAGGTGAAGGTGCCGCGGCTCTGGGTGATGGAGCGCAGGTCAATGGCATAGGTGGTCATTTCTGCCATGGGAACCTCTGCTTCCAGAACTTGCTCCCCGTCATCGGTGGGATTCATACCCATCACACGACCACGGCGCTTGTTCAAATCGCCCATGACGTCGCCCAAGTAGCTATCGGGAATGGTGACCTTCAATTCACCGATCGGCTCCAAAATGGTGGGGTTGGCATTGGCGATACCTTCCTTATAGGCAAGCTGTGCAGCGGTCTTAAATGCCATTTCGTTGGAGTCTACGGGGTGATAGGAGCCGTCATAGAGGGTGGCCTTCAGGCCAACCAGAGGATAGCCTGCCAAAACGCCCTTGGAGGAGGCATCACGCAGTCCCTTTTCCACGGCGGGGAAGTAGTTTTTCGGCACACTGCCGCCGAACACTTCCTCAGAGAAGATCATTTCGTCGGATTCGAACTGTGGCTCGAAGCGAATCCACACGTCGCCGAACTGACCGGAACCGCCGGTCTGTTTTTTATGGCGTCCGTGTGCCTCTACCTTTTTCTTGATTGTTTCACGATAGGGAACACGAGCGGCACTCAATTCAGCTTCCACGCCAAAGCGAGACTTCAGACGGGAGACCAGAACGTCGAGCTGCATATCGCCAGAGCCAGAGAGCACGACCTGATGCGTTTCGGCGTTGTTGACAACGCTGAAGGAGGGGTCTTCCTCGTTCATACGAGCGAGACCGGCCGCAACCTTGTCGTCCTGCCCACGGGTTTTGGGGGCAATCGCCTTCGCATAGCATGGATCGCTGAAGGGGATGTTCTTCAGGGCGACGACCTTACGGGCATCACAGAGGGTATCGCTGGTTTTGAGCTTATCCATCTTACCGATGGCACCGATATCACCGCAGGAAAGCTCCTTGACCTCCTCAGCTTTTTTGCCGCACATGGTATAGAGTCGTCCCAGCTTTTCGGGGAGACCGGTGCGGGCATTGACGAGGGGGAGGTCGGAGGTGATGACACCGGAAAGAACCTTGATGAGAGAATATTTTCCGTACTGATCCGAAATGGTTTTAAAGACAAAGGCAGTGGGCACGCCGCCGGGAGAGACAATAAAGTCCTCTGTTTCACCATTCTGCATGGTAGCCTTGTGGTAGTTGCCTTCCACGGGGTTGGGAAGCAGGTCTACGATATAGTCCATCAGCATCAGAGAACCGATGCAGTTGACAGCGGAGCCGAACAGGACGGGGAACATAGACAAATCTCGCACGCCCTGACGCAGACCCTTAATCATTTCGGCATAGGTGAAGTCCTCGCCGCTGAAATATTTATCCATCATTTCGTCGGAGGTCTCTGCAACGGATTCCTTCAAGGCCTCGTTGAATTCAGAAACGACGGACTGCTTTTCTTCGGGGATTTCGACCTCGACACGCTTGAGGTCCTGCATCTCATAGGCACGCTTATTCATCACGTCGATGAGACCGGTGGTTTGTTTGTTTGCGTCCCACATGGGAACCACGAGCGGGGCGATTTTATTGCCATACCGTTCACGCAGGGAATTGAAGGTGGCGTTATAATCGCTGTTTTCCTCGTCTGTTTTAGAGATGTAGATGAGACGGGGCATATTACGGCTTTCGCAATATTTCCAGACCTTTTCGAATCCCACGGAAATACCGTCCTTTGCAGAGCAGACGATGATAGCAGCATCTGCAGCACGCAGAGCTTCCATCACCTCGCCGGCGAAGTCGAAGGCACCGGGGGTATCCAGCAGATTGATTTTGCAGCCCTTGTATTCGATGGGAGCCACAGCGGTAGAGATAGAGATTTGGCGGCGGATTTCTTCCGGATCATAGTCACAAACCGTATTGCCATCGGCGCTGGTACCCATACGGTTTATGGCGTTGGTCATGAACAGAAGACTTTCAGCCAGAGCAGTCTTACCGTTTCCACTGTGCCCTACCAGGCAGACATTACGGATATTTTGTACAGAATAGCTCATAACAATGTTCTCTCCTTGTTTCAAATTGGGCGAAAATGTTTCGCCCGTGCCGGAATGGGTGATCTCTCGATGAGGAAAGTATACAACAAGTTTGGCAACCTGACAACACTAAAATGAAAAAATCACTAAAAAAGAGGGGGAAATTTGTCATTTTTTTCGCAAATTATACGTTAAGCGGTAGGAGAAGGCTCAAAAGACGGAGAAATCTCCTTCGGTGGGGTCTCGAAGCTCCCGCTTGATTCCTGCTGTGACACGGTAAACGTCCTCCAAGGTGGTGATTTTCGAAATCTCTGCCTTCCAATAGCCGGCATAGGGGATGCCCTTCAGATACCAAGCATAATGCTTGCGTGCCTCCAAACAGGCGATTTTCTCGCTTTTATACTCTGCTGCCATTTCAAACTGACGAACAGCAATATCACAGCGCTCTGCCAGCGGAGGCAGGGGAGGGATCGGGTCTCCTTTAAGGGCGGCATTGGCTTGGGCAAAAATCCAAGGGTTTCCGAATACACCACGGGCAATCATGACACCGTCGGCGCCCGTATAGCGTAAAATGTGGGCGGCATCCTCGCCGGAAAAGACATCGCCGTTGGCGATGACGGGAATGGAGACCGCTTCCTTCAGTGCACGGATCGCATCCCAGTTGGCGGTTCCGGCGTACATTTGCACCTTGGTTCGTCCGTGCAGGGTGATAGCCGCCACGCCCAAAGCCTCCAGACGCTTGGCAAGCTCCAAATAGACCAGAGTACCTTTGTCCCAGCCAAGCCGCATTTTGACCGTGACGGGTCGGGTTCCGGCACCTCGTATGGCGGCTTCCGCCACGGCACAGGCCTTGTCCAAGTCCCGCAGCAGACCGGAGCCGTCGCCGTTGTTGGCAATTTTCGGGACGGGACAGCCCATGTTGATATCGATGATATCGGCACCGGATACCTCGCCGGCGATAGCGGCGGCTTCCTCAACACAGGCGGGATCACTGCCGAAGAGCTGCACCCCGGCAGGGTGCTCGTTTGGCGCAAGGCGCAGGAGGGGAAGGGTCTTTTTATCCTGATAGCACAGCGCCTTTGCACTGACCATTTCGGTGATGGTATAGCCTGCCCCCAGTTCACGGCAGATATGGCGGAAGGCAATATCGGTGACACCGGCCATGGGGGCCAGCATCAGGCTGTTGGGAAGGGTTACAGAGCCGATTTGCATGGTGGCTCACCTCGTTTTCTTTAGATTGCGGTGAAACCTATCATACCATAAATTTGGCTGAAAAAACAAGCGTGCGAAAGCTGGCGCATTGGATTTCATAGATAGACAAACATGGCCTAATATTTGGCTATGTTCAAGCACTAGGATTCTCGTTATGCTTAACAGAGAATGAAGGTGCTATTTATGATTACATTTGAACCGCTGTGGGTGACGTTGCAGAAAAAAGGAATTTCACAATATGCCCTCATAAAAAAGCATGGGGTCAGTACGGGTACACTGGATGCTTTGCGTCAAAATAGGAGCATTACCCTAAATACCCTCAACGACCTGTGCAATATTTTGCAGTGTGAGGTTTCGGATATCATTCGCTTTATACCGGACGAAAAATCAGTCCCCACACGCTAAAGCAATCGGACGATTCTAGGCTGTTTCACCAAAGAATCGACCCGTTTTATAGCCGGATTTTACAGCACAGACCTACCTTGCTATGCTATAATGAAAGGACAAAATCTGTGGGAGGTATGTGCAGCATGAAGCCCGTCCGATCCGAGAGCCGGTTTCCCCAATGGATGCAGTCCCTATTCCATGGACTGCGTGCGGAAATGGCATTTACCAAAGAGAATTTACGCATCAACGCCAAGGGGCTGATTTTTAGTCTTTCCGTCGGTCTGGTGGTCGGGCTGTGTGGCGGTCTATTTGTGCGCCTGCTCGGTCTGGCAGAATGGCTGAGAAACGAAACGGCATGGGCAATCTTCCTTTTGCCCCTCGCCGGATTGCTGGTGGTTTGGATGTACCGCAGAGGCGGCATCAAAACGGCGGGCGGCACCAACCTCATCGTAGAAGCGGCACGGGGCGAGCAGCCCGTCTCTCGTTTGCTCGCACCCGTTATTTTTTTGGCCACCATCCTCACCCAAGCCTTTGGCGGGGCAGCAGGACGAGAGGGCGCCGCCCTACAGCTCGGCGGCTCACTGGCGGAGCTGGTACGGAAGGGTGTCCGCATGGGCGGGGAATTTCAGGACTTGGCGATTATGTGCGGCATGAGTGCCGGCTTCTCGGCGGTGTTTGGCAGCCAAATCGCCGCCGCCGTCTTTGCCCTCGAAATTTCCTGCGTGGGGATGCTCCCACTGGGTGCACTTTTTCCCTGCGTGGTATCCTCCATCGTGGCAGGACACGTTGCCAAGCTTTTGGGGGTACGGGCAGTTACCTTTTATCTTTCGGTTTCCACACCGAATGCCCTCTTTTACGGGCGGGTCTTTCTTTTGGCGATGCTCTGCGGCATCTTGAGTATTCTGGTTTGCTACACCTTGTCCGGTGTGGGAACCTGGCTGGAAAACTGGTTCCCGAATCCCTATGTGCGGGTGTTTGTGGGCGGCGTTGCCGTCATTACGCTGACCCTGCTCCTTGGAAGTAAGCTCTATTTGGGCACAGGACAAAACCTGATTGCGCAAACCATTGCCGAGGGTCAGGTGGGAAGCATGGACTTTTTACTTAAACTCATCTTCACTGCCCTGACCTTGGGGGCAGGCTTCAAGGGCGGCGAGATCGTTCCATCCTTCGCCATTGGTGCGACCTTCGGCTGCTTGGTTGGCCCGCTCTTAGGGCTGCCCGCCCCGTATGCCGCTGCCGTGGGGATGATCTCTATGTTTTGTGCCGTTAGCAATTGTCCGCTTACTGCCTTGATGCTGGCGTTTGAGGTGTTTTCCTTCAATAACTCCGGTGGCTTTTTGGTGGCGGTTGCCGCTAGCTTTTTGGTTTCGGGTTACAGCGGACTCTATGAAAAGCAAAAGTTTGCCTTCTCTAAAATGCCCTCCCCTGAGGGTGTGCGAAATCAGATTGACGGAGAAGCTGCCCCCTAAAATCACGGGAAGAATACATCCGGCTCTTGACAAAACAGGTCAAATGCCATACAATACACCCAATAAACGGGTGAGCACCTACCGTATGCAAGGCTATCTTGCATACGGTATTTTTTTGAAAAGAAAGGGTTTTTATCATGCAAATGCTGACACCTATTTTGTTGGTCGTGGGTGCCAATACGATCTATAATATCTGTGCGAAGGGCGTGCCCGCACGAGCCAATTCCTTTGCGGCCCTGCTGGTGACCTATCTGGTGGCGGCGGGCCTGTGTGTGGTGCTGTTCTATCTGACGGGCGGAGAACGGAACCTTTTACAAGAGGTCAAAGCGCTGAATTGGGCACCGATTGTGTTGGGCTGCTCGATTGTCTTTTTGGAGCTTGGCTATATTTTAATCTATCGGGCAGGGTGGAAAATCAGTGTGGCTTCTCTGGTGGCCAATATTGCCTTGGCGTGTGTTCTCGTCGTTTTGGGGGGGCTGCTCTATAAGGAACGGCTCTCCATGGGACAGGTCTTTGGAATGCTCCTCTGCGCAAGCGGATTGTTCTTTATCGGGCGTGCATAAAAACGGGCGTATCGCAGAAATTTGACTTCTGCGATACGCCCGTTTTTTTGCCTGATGCTTAAGGATGCTTTGCGAAATAGTCCCGTGTCTGCTCGACGTTGCGGGCGATTTCTGCCTTCAAAGCGTCGAACGAGGGGAACTTCTTTTCCTCACGCAAATACTGGTAAAATTCCATCTGAATTTTTTGCCCGTAAAGGTCGCCTGCAAAATCCAGAATAAAGCCTTCAATCGTGATTTGGTCGCTGTCGTCCACGGTGGGACGGGTGCCGACATTGGTCACGGCCATATGCACCTGCCCGTTTTCCAAAATCACCTTGGTGGCATAGACGCCCTTGGCAGGCTCCAGCACATTTTCCTGTAGTCTTAAATTGACGGTGGGGAAACCAAGTGTAGTGCCCAGCTTCTTTCCGTGGGACACATAGTCACTGATGGTATAGGGATGCCCCAAAAAGTCGTTGGCACGCTCGATTTCGCCCTGTGCAACCAAGGTGCGGATATAGGTCGAAGAAACCGTGATCCCTTCCTGTTCAATTTTCGGAATGATATCACAGCCAATGCCCAATTCACGACAGGTTTCCTGTAGCCTGGTGGGGTTTCCCTCGCCTTTGTAGCCGAAGTGGTAATCGTGTCCTGCCACAAGATGGATCGCCCCCAAGTCATCTATGAGGGTCTCCACCAAAAATTCACGCCACGGCTGTTTCATTCGCTGCGGTGTGAACGGCTCCACAATGACGTCCTCAATACCATAATACTTTCGCATGAGGTCGGCTCTGTCCTCGGGAGAGGTGAGCAGAGGGGTAGGACGACCGAAAATGACGTTTTGAGGATGGGGGTCGAAGGTAAAGGCGGAGGGCGTGGCACCGGTCTGCTTGGCAACCTCTAGGGTCCTCCGCATCAGTCCGGCGTGTCCGTTGTGAACGCCATCAAAAAATCCCAACGCAATAACTCGTTTTTTATTACTCAACGCATGACACCTCGAAAAAACTTTTTATCGTTGTCAGTTTGTCCCGCTCTCGCTTGACAAGGGCAAGAAATTCGCCCCGACTAGAATACAGACGATAGGTGCCGTCGGCACCCGGAAGGGAAAAGTCAGCGCCGTTTCGCAGCTTCTTTTCCAATAAGACATCCTCCAGCACCAAGTCAGGGTAGCTTGAAAAATAGGAATCCACGGGAAGCAGGAGCGCATCGGTTTGCTCTGTGGCGGCCACCGTTTCTAAGGTAACCGACTCCTGTAGCCCGAAACCAGCGGATTGGGTACGCCGCAAAGAAAACAATGTACCGCCGCAGCCTAAGGCAGCGCCAATATCATGGCACAGGGTGCGGACATAGGTTCCCTTGGAGCAGAGCACCCGAAGGGTGAACTCCGTAGCGGAAACCTGCTCCAACAGCTCCAGCTCATAAATCGTGATGGGGCGGGGCTGTCGTTCGACCTCCACGCCACGTCGTGCCAGCTCATAGAGCTTTTTCCCGTTTCGCTTAATGGCGGAGTACATGGGGGGGATTTGTGCAATCTCGCCTTGAAATTGCGGCAGGATTGCCTCAACTTCTTTCCGTGTAACAGAGACGGGATGGGATTCCAACGTAGTTCCTGTACTGTCCTGGGTGTCGGTTACAACGCCCAAACGCAGACCGGCGATATATTCCTTTTCACGCTCGGCGGCAAATTCCACCGCCCGTGTGGCACGTCCCACAAAAACGGGCAAAACACCTGTCGCCATCGGGTCCAACGTCCCTGCGTGCCCGATTCGTTTTTCGTGCAGCAGACCACGCAGCTTGGCTACAACATCATGAGAGGTCCAGTCTGCGGGCTTGTCGATCACCAAAATTCCATTAGCCATGCTGCACCCTCTCAATGGCGGCGAGCATTTGCGTCCGTGCTTCCTTGGGCGTGGCGAGAATGGTGCAGCCTGACGCTGCCGCATGACCGCCGCCGCCAAAGTAGGCGCAGACCTCGGAGGCATTTAAAAGCCTTTCGTTGGTACGGAAGGAAATCTTACAGTTCCCCTCCGCCAGCTCACGGACGGTGACGGCGTGCTCCACACCTTCTAATTGCCCGATAAAGGCGGCAATGTCCTCCAAATCCTGCTCGGAGACCTGCAATTCGGCAATCAGAGCACGGGTCACATAGGCAAAGACGAGGGTGCCGTCCTGAAATAGCTCCATCTCCTGCACCAATCGGCTCTCCACCTGCATCCGCTTGAGGGACTTGACACGGAAATGCCGCTTGTTGATCCAAGCGACATCGAAGCCGGTTTCCATCAGAGCAGCAGCGATGCGATGGGTTTCGGGTGTGGTGTTGGAGTAGACAAAGCAACCCGTGTCGGTGGCGATTGCCATATAGAGCAGCTGTGCAATTTCTGCCGTCAGGGTAACGCCCATCTCGATCAGAATACGATAGATGAGTTCACCGCAGGCGGCACAGGACGCATCCAAGCAGGTTTCCTTGGCATAGTGCTCGTTGGAGCCGTGGTGGTCGATGCCGAGATCAATGGCATTCGCCAAGTGTGCGGCGCTGTCGGGCAGCATCCCAAGGGCGGCGGTATCCACGGCGACAATGGCTCGGGGCTTAAAATCAGCCGGTGCCAAAACACCAGAAAAATAGGGGTCAAACAGACCGTGTGCGTCCTCGTTGGGGAAGACCCAAGCAGTCTTACCCAGCTGCTTGAGTGCCAGACACAGCGCCGCCGCACACCCGATGGTGTCTCCATCGGGGCGGCGGTGGGTTAAAATCAAAACGTCGTCCAATGCTCCAAGGCGGGCGGCGGTTTGGCGATCAGTCATCGGAACCACCGGCATCTTTCCGCTCGATATCGTGGAGCAGCTTCAGAATATGCGTGCCCTTGTCGATGGAGGAGTCTTCCTCAAAGATCAGCTCGGGCGTGTAACGCAGAGAGAGGGAACGTCCCAGCTCTCGACGCAGATAGCCGGCGGCGGACTTGAGTCCCCGCACGACCTCTTTCACGTCGCTTTTGTCCAGAACACTGACAAAAACCTTTGCATAGCGGAGATCCGGTGTGGTTTCGACGTGGGTGATGGAAACCAGACCGTGGACACGGGGGTCCTTCACGGTACGCAGAAGGGAAGCAAGCTCCCGCTGGATTTCTTCGTTGATACGACCGATTCTATTGCTTGCCATAGGCTTACACCTCGATTTGCTCCATCACGAAGGCTTCGATCACGTCGCCAACCTTGATGTCGCTGTATTTTTCAATGCCGATACCGCATTCATAGCTCTGTGCGACTTCCTTCATGGAATCCTTGAAACGCTGGAGGGAGGCAATGGCGCCCTCGTGGACAACAATGCCGTCACGCACCAGACGGATTTCTGCATTACGGGTAATTTTGCCGTCGGTGACATAGCAGCCTGCAATGATACCCGCACCGGTGATTTTGTAAACCTCTCGGACCTCAGCGGCACCCAGTGCCACTTCCTTGAACTTGGGTGTGAGCATCCCCTTCATGGCGGCTTCCATCTCATTGATGCAGTCATAAATGACACGATACATTCTCATGTCAACCTTCATGCGGGGGGCAGATTCCTTGGCGTTGGCATCGGGACGGACGTTAAAGCCTGCGATGATGGCGTTGGAGGTGGAGGCGAGCATGACGTCGGATTCGTTGATGGCACCGACGGCACAGTGAATCACACGCACACGAACCTCCTCGTTCGAAAGCTTTTCCAAGGATGCTCTGACCGCTTCGGCAGAGCCCATCACGTCGGCCTTGACGATGATGTTCAGATCCTTGAGTTCACCCAGCTGAATCTGGGAGAACAGGTCATCCAGAGTGACCTTCTGGGTTGCCTCGGAGGAGGCCATTTTATTCTCGTGCTTCCGCTGCTCGACCAGCTCTCTTGCCATACGCTCGTCAACAACAGCATGGAAGTCGTCACCTGCACCGGGCACCTCGCCCATGCCGGTGATTTCCACAGGCACAGAGGGGCCGGCTTCGGTAATCTTACGACCCTTCGCATCTGTCATGGCACGGACACGGCCGACAGCGGTGCCGGCGATGATGACATCGCCCTGATGGAGGGTACCTCTCTGCACCAAGAGGGTGGCAATGGGGCCACGTCCCTTGTCCAGACGGGCTTCGATGACGGCGCCGTGGGCGGAGCGGTTGGGGTTTGCCTTCAGCTCCTTCATTTCGGCGGTCAGGGCGACCATTTCCAGCAGGTTGTCGATGCCGTCGCCACGCTTGGCGGAGATCGGACAGCAGATGGTCTCGCCGCCCCACTCCTCGGTGACCAGACCGTATTCGGTGAGCTGCTGCTTCACACGGTCGGGGTTGGCTTCGGGCTTATCCATCTTGTTGATGGCGACGATGATGGGAATATTGGCAGCCTTTGCGTGGTTGATGGACTCGATGGTCTGGGGCATGATGCCGTCATCGGCAGCAACCACAAGGATGGCAATGTCTGTGATCATGGCGCCACGGGCACGCATGGCGGTGAACGCCTCATGTCCGGGGGTATCCAGGAAGGTGATGGGGGAGCCCTTCACGGAGACCTGATAGGCACCGATGTGCTGGGTGATGCCGCCGGCCTCGCCCTCTGCCACGCTGGCATTTCGGATATAGTCCAGCAGGGAGGTCTTGCCGTGGTCAACGTGACCCATGACGACAACGACGGGCGCACGGGACTTGAGGTCAGCTTCCTCATCCTCTGCGGTGTCGATCAGGCGCTCCTCGATGGTGACAATGACTTCCTTTTCCACCTTGCAGCCAAGCTCCAAGGCGACCAGAGCGGCGGTGTCGTAGTCGATGACCTCGGAGAGAGAGGCCATCACGCCGAGCTTCATGAGCTGCTTGACAACCTCGGCACCGGTCTTCTTCATGCGGGCAGCCAAGTCGCCGACCCCGATTTCATCGGGGATCTTGACGGTGAGGGGCGTCTTTTTGGCAATTTCAAGCTGCAGGCGACGCATCTTTTCCTGCTCCTCCTGCCGACGCTTATTGCCAAAGTTAGGCCCTCTGCGCTGGTTGCCACGGCTTTGGATCTTTTGCTTGCCGCTCTGCATATGAGCAGCACGCTCAGGTGCCAGAGTTTCCAGACGCTCGTCATACTTTTCCAGGTTGACGGTGCCGCCCTTACGGGTATCCACCAGCTTCTTTTCGGGAACACGGGTGGTGGGCTGTTGAATCTGAGGCTGCTGCTGGGCGGTCGGTCTGGCGGACTGCTGGGGTGCATTGTTTCGGGAACGATTGTCAACGGATCTTCCCGGCTCGTTGCCGCCTCTCTGGGGGCGGTCGTTGGTACGGGGTGCGGCGGGTGCTCTGTCCTGCTGAGGCGCTCTATCCTGCTGCGGACGTCTTTCCCGCGGACGGTCGTTTCTGGGCTGTTCAGCCGCCTTGGGTGCGGCAGCACGTCTGGCCTCTGCGGCCTCACGGTCGGCAGGGGAGACCTCGAAAACGGATTTCAAATCGCTGACCTGATTGTTTTGGGTCAGATACTCAAAAACAATGGAAAGCTCTTTATCCGAAAGAACCTGCATATGGTTCTTGGGTGCGGTTGCGTATGTGGTGAGAATCTGGGCAATGTCCTTGGTCTGCTTGCCAAAATCCTTGGCCACCTCATGGACACGGTATTTATTATCAAAACTCAAATATAGCCACCTCCGTCAATGACTGTGAGATGTGAAAATCTCAATGCTTGGTTGTCTGCTTCTCGTCGGTCTTGCGTGGGGGAGCAGAGTAACCCCGTCGCTGCTTTTGTTTATCCTTTGCACGAGTCTCGTTGCGTCTGCGCTTGGCACGTTCCGCTTTTTTGGATAAGGTATCTCGTGCTTGCCCATAGACTTCCGGGTCAGCCTGTGCCAGACGCTCTGCCACCATGGCGGCAAAGCCGACATCGGTAATGGCGAGCATGGCGCAGGAGCCACGTCCCAGAGAGGCACCCAATTCCGCTTTGGTATGCGGAAGGGTCAGGCAAATGGAGTTTCCGGCTTGCCCGTAGTGAAGTGCGCGGCGGATGGTGTTGTCCGCAGCGTCGTGCGCCAGCAGCAGCAGGTATGCTTTGTGTATCCTGCAGGCGGCGCCGACAGGCTCCTCACCCAAGGCAAGTTTCCCGGCTCTGAGTGCAAGACCCAGAAGGGAAGGTATGCTATCCATCAGTGTCGCCTCCTTTCATTTGCTGTTCCAGTGCGTCATATACCTCCTCCGGAATGGGGAGGGAAAAGGCTCGTTCCAGAGCCTTGGATTTGCGAATGCGTTTCAGGCAGACGGGATCGGGGCAGAGATAAGCGCCACGACCCGGCTTTTTGCCTCGGAAATCGAGGCTGATTTCCCCTTCGGGTGAGCGAACCACACGGATCAGCTCCCGCTTGGGTTTCATCTCCCGACAACCAAGACATTGGCGAAGCGGAATTTTTTTTGGCACGTTGCCACCTCCAATTCAAAGGGTTGGATGGGAGCGATTAGGTAAGGGGGTCGCTTTCTGTGGCTTCGGCAGAGGGTTCCTCAGCAGAAGCATCCACAGCGTTGTCCTCGTCCGCCTCAGTGGAAGTGTCCACAGCGTTGGCTTCGTCTGCCTCTGCGGCGATGTCTTCCACGGCATCGACGGGCGCTTCCGTAGCGGTATCTTCGTCTGCCATCGCCTCAGTTGGGACGGTTTCACCCGCAGCACGGGCATCCTCTAATGCCCACTCATGGGCGGCGGATTCAGACTTGATATCAATTTTATACCCGGTCAGCTTGGCGGCCAAACGTGCGTTTTGACCCTCCTTGCCGATCGCAAGGGAAAGCTGATCATCGGGCACCACCACACGGCAGCTCTTCAGACCATCCAGAGGAAGGACAGAGATGACATCAGCGGGGGAGAGTGCGGCGGCGACAAATTCAGCGGGATCCTCGCTGAATTTCACAATGTCGATTTTTTCGTTTCTCAGCTCTGCCATGACGCTGGCGACACGGGCGCCCTTGGGACCGACGCAGGCGCCGATGGGATCGACATTTTCGTCGGAGGACCAGACAGCGAGCTTGGTGCGGTTGCCGGCCTCTCGGGCGATGGAGCGGATTTCAACAGTGCCGTCATAAATTTCGGGCACCTCCAGCTCAAACAGACGCTTGACCAAACCGGGATGGGTACGGGAGATGAGCACCTGCGGACCACGGCTGGAACGGCGTACCTCAACAACATAGACCTTCAAGCGGTCACCGTCCCGAATGACCTCGCCACGCACCTGCTCGGAGGGAGCGAGATAGGCATCGGTGACCTCGCCGTCGCTGGAAATACGCAGGGTAATGGAGCCGCTGCGGGGGTCGATACGGCTGACGGAGCCAAGCAGCATTTCGTGCTCCTTCGAGCTGAACATATCGTAAATCATACCATGCTCGGCCTCACGCATACCCTGAACGATGACCTGACGGGCAGCCTGTGCGGCGATGCGACCGAAGTTGCGGGGCTTGATTTCCACACGAACGACGTCACCGACATGGGCATTGGGCAGGGTCTTGAGGGCGTCTGCGAGAGCGATTTCGGTGTGAGGATTGGTCACCTCCTCCACCAGCTCCTTTTTTGCATACATCCGAACGGTGCCTTTTTTTTCATCGGCATCCACAAAGATATTATCCGTGGCACCCTCGTGATCCTTCTTATACGCAGAGGTCAGTGCTTGGGTGATTTTTTCCAGCATATATCCCTTCGGGATGCCCTTTTCTGATTCGATCAGCGAGATAGCGGCAAAAAATTCTTTGCCGTCCAGCTCGTTGCTTTTTGCATTTTTCGTTGTTTTTTTAGCCATGACCTATGATTCTCCTCAACAAGATTAAAAACTGACGTGTAGACGCACAAAGGCGATATCCTTCTTGGGAAACGTGCGGGTTTCCTCTCCCATGGTCAGGGTCAGGTCTCCCTCTGCGTAATCCGTGAGGATACCGGTGCAGGACTTGGCACCGTTTACGGCTTGGTAGAACTTGACATCGACCTCGGCACCGATAAACTGGGCGAAGTGCTCGGGCTTTTTGAGGGCACGGTCGGCACCAGCGGAGGAGACCTCGAAGGTATACGCCTCCTGAATCGGATCAGCTTCATCCAAGAGATCAGAAACGGTACGGCTGACGGCTTCGCAGTCATTGATAGAAACGCCGTCCTCCTTATCAATATAAAGGCGGAGATAAAAGCTGCCGGCTTCCTTTACATATTCGACATCCCAGAGCGTACAGCCGTTGGCTTCTACCACGGGGCGCGCCAACTCGGCGGTTAATTCGGTGATTTTGGACATACAAACCTCCTGCACCCAAGGTGGGTGCGTCACATCGTATCCTTACGATTACAAAGTATAACCCCTTACTTTGCGAGAAAGAAAGGGGGATAGTATAAAAGAAAGAGCGGGGCAAGCCCCACTCTCCAAACTAACATCTTCAAAATACAAGTCAATTATAGCACGCTGTAAGACAGGTTGCAAGGGGTTTTCCAATATTTAAAGAAAATAACAGATCACTATGAAACGATACTGAGCATGAAACAGACCTTAATGCTTGATGATTTGTTCCAGTTCAGCCAAGCTTGCCCTCGCACCCTTATGGTCAAACCGTTTCAGACAGGCTTCGATGGTGTTCTCCAGCTCTTTTCTGCGCTGATCCAGCGCCAGCTCCTGAGGCGTGAAATGCTTGGCATAAATCATCTTTCTAAACCTTCGATTGCTGATTTTGCGCAGGGTGCCGTTCTCGACGAGCAAAACATAATCCACACAGTTGGCAATGGTATAGTAGTCGTGTGAGACCATAAGCACCCCGCCTGTGTATTCGTCCATTGCCCGTTCAAAGGACTGCCGTGCGTAAATATCCAGATGATTGATGGGCTCATCCAAAATCAAAAGGTTTGCGTGAGACAGTGAAATTCTGGCCAAGGCAAAGAGGGTACGTTCTCCGCCCGAAAGCTGGGAGAGTCTCTCCTCTAATAGATCGGGAGAGAGTCCGTACTGTTTCAATAGTATGCTGCATGACGCTCTATCCTTCAAACCGCAACGCTGAAGCGCAGAAAATGGGGTTGCGTCAGGTGTGAGGCGTGCCTCATGCAAGGGAGAAAAGCAAGCAAGCTCGGTATCGTCGCCAAGCGAGATGGCCGGATGGTCATTGTTTATAATGCTGTTGAGCAGCGTGGTTTTTCCCGTGCCGTTTTTGCCCACAATCGCCACCTTTTCCCCCGCAGAAAGCGAGAAAGATACCTCGTGTAAAAGGGGATCGCCGAAAGACATGGCATAGTCTTTTACCACAAGAAGCGGGGCGGCGGCGCTGCGTGGCTCCATTGGAAAGGTGATGTTGGGATGGTTGGCATAAAGGAACGGGTACTGCGTCTTTCTTGCTTCCAGTCTGGCAATGATGGCATCACGGGCGTGGACGGAGCGTCCGTACACCTCGTTATCAACCTCAGTGGCCAGCGCACGCATACGTTCTGCCATTTGCTTGTTGCGCACCAGCTCCTGCTCCTCGAGAAGTGCCTGCTCTTGCAGCTCTGTTTTCTCCAAGAGCAGGGCATAACAATAGTCTGCATAGCTTCCGTCAAATTCACGCAGCTGCTTGTCTTCAATCTGTAAAATCTTGTGGAAGCAGGTTTGCAGCAAATGACGATTGTGTGTGATCACCAAAAGGGTTCCCGGATAGGAGCGGATCAAATTCTCCAAATCACCCAATAAATCAAAGTCTAAAAAGGCATCCGGCTCATCCATGATAAGGAGATTGGGCGCAGTTGCCATTGCCTTAATGATTTGAACAAGGCGGAGCTGTCCGCTGCTGAGGATGGAGAGCGGTGCGTCCTCATATTTGCCAAGTCGGGCAAGGGCAAGCTGCTTGCGGAGGTCGCTTTCGTAGGTGTCGCCGCCTATGGCATCGAAGCAGTCAAGGGCGGTTTGATAGCGCTCCAGTGCATCCTCTGCGTTTTCAGAATGTTCCAGTTCTGTGCAGATCTCGTCCATTTGCTGTTGCAGCGCCATAAATCGTTCTGCAACATAGGAAAAAAGTGAGACCTCCGCAGTCTTTTCCACATCACAGAACTGGCTTACATATTCAATTCTGCATTGGTCGCTGTACTCAATTTTGCCTTCATAAAGGTATTGATTCTTTGCCATGAGCAGGTTGACCAAGGTGCTTTTCCCCGTTCCATTGGTGCCGATGAGGGCGGCGTGCTGTCCCTGTTCCAGCGTGAAGGAAATGTCCGTATAGAGCTCCTTTTGAGGGAATCCATAGGATAGCTTTGTCACGTTTATCAATTTCGGTTCCGTCCTTTATATCTGGTTTGTTTCACATCTATGCTTTTGCTATCAAGCGCAGTGTTCTCCGGTGAGAACATAGTATACCATTATTATGAGAGAAAACAAAGGCATATAGAACACCAAACGAAGGAAATGTGCTAAACTGAGATAAAACCCGACGAAAACAGGCAGCTTCAGAATCCACTTCCACGTTTCCCTTGACAAAGCGGGGAAAGGGGTCTTATAATCTAACCAGAAAAACTGTTCGCTGTTTTGAGTGGAGAAGGATGGGTTCCCCCTGTCCCTGCGATCCGCTCGAAAGCCGGCAAATGGGAGTGTGATGACGC
>CAYQRI010000022.1:0-20435 GCA_964420085.1 uncultured Ruminiclostridium sp. | reverse complement strand
TAAACAGCAGAGCTTTATCTTCACCCAAGGAGGAACCAGCCCTTGTCACAATATGAATCCGAAATCAAACGTCGGCGCACCTTCGCCATCATCTCTCACCCCGATGCCGGTAAAACAACCTTAACTGAAAAATTCCTGCTCTACGGCGGAGCCATCGCCCAAGCAGGTCAGGTTAAGGGTAAAAAAAATACCCGTGCCGCTGTGTCCGACTGGATGGAAATCGAAAAACAGCGTGGCATTTCCGTCACATCCTCTGTGCTTCAGTTCCAGTACGACGGCTACTGTATCAATATTCTCGATACCCCCGGACACCAAGACTTCTCCGAGGATACCTACCGTACCCTCATGGCGGCAGACTCCGCCGTCATGGTCATTGATGCCGCCAAGGGCGTCGAGGCACAGACCCGAAAGCTCTTTAAGGTCTGCGTCATGCGGGATATCCCTATCTTCACCTTCATCAATAAGCTGGACAGAGAAGCCCGTGACCCCTTCGAGCTGTGCGAGGAAATCGAAAAGGAATTGGGCATCGACACCTACCCCGTCAACTGGCCCATCGGCTGCGGCAAAGACTTTTTAGGTGTCTATGACCGCACCAAGCAGGAGATTCTGCACTTTTCTTCCAATACCAACGGCAAAAAGTCCGGCGCCACGCCCATCGAGCTGACCGACCCCATTTTGACCGATATGCTGGGAGAAGCCAAACGCAATCAGCTCATCGACGATGTGGAGCTGCTGGACGGTGCCTCCTGCGATTTCGATTTGGACAGAGTGCGCCACGGCAAGCTCTCGCCCGTGTTCTTCGGCTCCGCACTCACCACCTTCGGCATTGAGCCGTTTTTGGAAAACTTTCTGCGCATGACCACACCGCCCCTGCCCCGTCATGCCGATGTCGGTCTCATCGACTCCGACGAGGACTTCTTCTCCGCCTTCGTTTTTAAGATTCAGGCAAATATGAACAAGGCACACCGTGACCGTATCGCCTTTATGCGTGTCTGCTCCGGCAGATTCGATGCCGAAAAAGAGGTCTATCATATGCAGGGGAAAAAGAAGCTGCGGCTTTCCCGTCCCCAGCAGGTCATGGCGGCAGAGCGTGAAATCATCGAGGAAGCCTATGCGGGTGATATCATCGGTGTCTTTGACCCCGGTATTTTCTCGATTGGCGATACCCTGTGTTCGCCGGGTAAAAAATTCCGCTTCGACCGCATTCCCACCTTTGCGCCCGAGCATTTCTCCCGTGTGCGCCCCGTGGATACGATGAAGCGGAAGCAATTCTTGAAGGGTGCCGAGCAGATCGCCCTAGAGGGCGCCATTCAGATTTTTAAAATTCCGTACACCGGTATGGAGGAAGTCATTGTCGGCGTGGTCGGCACCTTGCAGTTTGACGTATTCCAGTACCGCCTCCTGCACGAATACAACGTAGAGATCCGCATGGAAACCCTGCCGTATGAGCACCTGCGTTGGATCAAGGAGCCGGTGGAATTCCACGAAACCGACCTCATTTTGGGCAACGATACCAAGCTGGTGGAGGACTATAAGGGCAATAAGCTGCTGCTGTTTAGCTCCTTCTGGTCGATTAAGTGGGTCTCTGACCACAACCCCCAGCTCGTTCTCACGGAGTTTAACGAACGCCTGAACGAGGACGAATAAAACGGCGCCTGTCAATTTGTGACAGGGAAAGGATTTTTTATGACAGAACGACCCATGCGGCGCAAGGATCGCCAGCTCTCCCAAGAGGAAGCGCTTGCCCTTTTGGAAAAAGGTACCCACGGCGTGCTCTCCCTTGTGGGGGATGACGGCTGGCCCTATGCCATTCCCATAAATTATATCTGGATGGAGGGCAAGCTCTATCTCCACGGTGCCAAGGCTGGCTATAAATTAGACTGCATCGCCCGTGACCCCCGTGTTTGCTTTACGGTGGTCACCCGTGCCGATGTCATTGAAGCACATATTACCACCCTCTATGAGAGCGTGGTGGTGATGGGGACGGCGGAGGTTGTGCCGCCCTCGACAGAGCACAGAGCCGCCCTCCATGGAATTGTCGAGCAGCTTTGTGCGGTCACGCCTGAAATCAAGGCACAGTATATCGACAAAAAAGAAAAGAACACTGCGATTGTTGCCATTACGCCCCTACAGATTACCGCAAAGGCCAGCCGCTCCTATTTGCCTGTTACTGAACGGCTGTGACTGTGGCTACCATAAATATAGTTTACAATACGGGGTTATCCCGATAGAAAGGATGCGATCACCTATGAAACGCACGGAAATCGCCCGCATTTATGCGGACATGGAGCACTTAGACGGTCAGCTCATGACCGTCTGCGGTTGGGCTAGAACCATCCGTGACATGAAAAACTTTGGCTTTCTGGAGCTGAACGACGGCAGCTGCTTTAAGAATTTGCAGGTTGTCTTTGAGGAAGCCACACTGGAAAATTATAAGGAGGTTGCCAAGCAGAATGTCGGCGCCTCGTTTATCGTAAACGGCAAGCTCGTGCTCACCCCCAATGCCAAGCAGCCCTTTGAGCTGAAGGCAAGCTCGATTGCAGTCGAAGGCGTGTCCGCCCCCGATTACCCGATGCAGAAGAAGCGGCACAGCGTGGAATTTTTGCGTACGGTTGCCCATCTGCGTCCCCGTACGAATCTCTTTTCCGCTGCGTTCCGTGTGCGGTCTGTAGCGGCCTTTGCCATCCACGAATTCTTCCAGCAGCAGGGCTTTGTCTATGTTCACACCCCCGTCATCACCGCCTCTGACTGCGAGGGCGCCGGTGAGATGTTCCGTGTGACCACGTTAGACCCCGCCAACCCGCCCCGTCTGGAAAACGGCGAGGTGGACTACAGCGAGGACTTCTTTGGGAAGTCCGCCGGTCTGACCGTTTCCGGACAGCTCAATGCCGAAAACTTCGCTATGGCGTTTGGTAATGTCTATACCTTTGGTCCCACCTTCCGTGCAGAGAAGTCCAACACCCAGCGTCATGCTGCCGAGTTCTGGATGATCGAGCCTGAAATGGCCTTCTGCGATTTGGCAGGTGACATGGACGTAGCGGAAGCGATGATTAAGTTTGTGATCCGCACGGTTTTGGCACGTTGCCCACAGGAGATGGACTTCTTCAATTCCTTTGTGGATAAGGGATTGCTGGAGCGTTTGGAGCACGTTGCCAATTCCGATTTCGGTCGGGTGACCTACACCGAGGCGGTGGATATTCTGATGCAGCACAACGATAACTTTGACTTTAAAGTCTCTTGGGGCACCGACCTGCAAACCGAGCACGAGCGCTTCCTGACCGAGCAGGTATTCAAGCGTCCTGTGTTCGTTACAGACTATCCTGCGGAAATCAAGGCATTCTATATGCGGATGAACGAGGACGGCAAGACCGTGGCGGCCGCAGACTGTTTGGTGCCCGGCATCGGTGAGATCATCGGCGGTTCTCAGCGTGAGGAGCGTTTGGAGGTCTTGGAAGCCCGCATCAAGGCGTTGGGCATGGATCCCGAGGATTATTGGTGGTATCTGGATTTGCGTCGCTATGGCTCCTGCAAGCACGCCGGCTTCGGCTTGGGCTTCGAGCGTATGGTGATGTACCTGACAGGTGTTTCCAATATCCGTGACGTTTTACCCCACCCCAGAACGGTGGGAAGCGCTGACTTCTAAGAAGCGGTGAGCCGATGAGCAGCAGACTAAGACCCGGAACGGAACAACAACCCAAGAAAACCCCGAAGGGGATTTCTGGTTGTTGTGCAGTTGGAGGGGCTTAGGTTGCGTCAGCGAATCGTGCGAACCGTGACAGATAGAAGCGGTGAGCCGATGAGCAGCAGACTAAGACCCGGAACGGAACAACAACCCAAGAAAACCCCGAAGGGGATTTCTGGTTGTTGTGCAGTTGGAGGGGCTTAGGTTGCGTCAGCGAATCGTGCGAACCGTGACAGATAGAAGCGGTGAGCCGTCCCGCCACGGGCGGGGACGACGGCGGTCTGCGACCGCCTGAGGATGCCGCCCTACCCAGGCGGGGGTTGTCCGCTTTCTCTGGAAAAAGCAGACGGAAAGAGCAGCAAGGGGGTGCGCCCCCTTGCATTCCCGGAGTAATTAAGTCGTCGCTTTCGCTCCTCCGTTTTGGGTTTGTAGCGCAGTGAAAACGCTAGGCTTTTTGTATCGTCCGTTTCTTGTTCCCTGATTTGGTTTCCATGTTTTGTGAATGATATGATAACTGGATTTGAGGTGCGAGCAATCCTTTTACAGTGCGATTCTATTCCTAGCGTGTCGTTGGAACCACGACAAGCGGGACGTGCGGCGGGCGGATATAGAATCCGCCCCTACACACTACGGTGTGTTGTTGCGGAATTCAACTCACTGTGGTCAAAAAAAGAAAAAACGAACCCAATGTACTGCGTTTTGCAGACATTGGGTTCGTTTTTTATGTTGATAGAGTTGTTACTTTTTCTTCAGCATCCGCCATAGAATGACCATGCCCACACCGCCCGTCAGGGTGGCAAAGCCCAGCAGGGCGGAAACCCCCACATAGTCCAGCAGCAGACCGCCGACCAGACTTCCCACCACGATGCCCACAGTGTTTGTCATAGAGAAATACGCCTGTCCCTGTACCCGATCCGTGAGCTGCATGACTTCGTTTACATAGTAGACCGAAGCAACCGTGAATAGAGCATAGCCCGTCATCTCGAAAATTTGGACAAGGAGCAGGAAGGTCATGTTGGGGGAAAGCCAAATCAGCAGGGCGTGCAGGAAAAAGGAAACACCGGAAATCCGCACCCAAAACCGGCTGGAGGCACGGGCAAGGAGCGGTGTAAAGCAAACCATAATGGGAATTTCTACAATACATTGCAACGTGAGAAGATTCCCCATCTCCACACTGCCGCCTCCCAGATTCTGTACAATTTGATAGGGGAAGCTCATTAAAATATTGTGGCTGGTGAAAAGGAGGGAAAGCCCCACCAGCAGGAGCGGGAAGGTTGGATAGCGCTGAAAGAAGGGGCGGGTATCCTCGGAAAGGAGCACTTCCTCCTTTGGAAGGGTCTTTTCAATGGGGCCCGAAAAACGGAAGGTGAGCGTGGTGGGCAGGAGAAATGCAACCACAAGAAGCAAAACCAAGGGCAAAATCCCGGCGCCGTATTCCTTTGCCAGAATCCCGCAAAGGGTGGAGGCCAGCCCGTAGGTCACCGAACCGAAGCTCCGTGCCAAACCATAGTTTAGGGTGATGTGGTTGTTGAGACAGTCCATGCCCAAGGAGTAGTTGAAGGGCATGAGAAGCTGCAAAAGGATCAGCAGACACATATACAAGCCGCCTTGCAGCACAGTGCCGGGCAAGCAGAGTAGCCCCAGTGTGCAGAGCAGCATCCCGGCAATCAGAATGGCGGTGAGCTGCCGTAGCGAGAGCTTCTTCATCCTGTCCGCCTTTTTGGCCGCAAAGGGCTGGACAAGGGCGGAGAAAATGCTGGAAACACTCAAAAGGATGCCAATTTGTGTATTCAAAAAGCCGTGATCCAATAAGTAGACGCTGGAAAAGGAGACCAAAATACAATAGGCCATCCAATAGAAGCCCTGAAGAAACGTATAATGCAGGGTGGCACTTTTGGGTTTTTGTGTGGTGGTGATTTGTCCCATAAAAGCGACCTCCCGCAGTGATCAAAATAGGCTCCCGAAAATAGTCCTCCAAACTGACCGATACAGAGGGGAGGACTATAGAAAAGGGAGAGAGAAAAAGGGATCTCTTTGGCTTCTGTTCTAGGAGCGAAAGAGAGGGGGTCATAGCTTGGTGAAGGCAGGAGGAAGAGCCTGCCTGTGTGCGGGAATGTGCTAAAAAACCCGCAGCTACTCACCTTGACCTGGATGCATTGTATGCTCCATTTTGTCTGTTTTCAATGACAAGTTTTGAGAAAAATAATCCTTTCTATTGGGTACGGCTACTTGTATATAATCATGAAATGACATGGAATGCGTATAAAAGAGCGGGTAGGCAGGTGTTTCAAGCTCTTTGTGTGCGTGGCAGGACGAAGAAAAACGTATTTCAGCGAATAAAAAAATGCGTTATAGGCAAAGCCTACAACGCATTTTTTAAATTCAGCAAATAAAACGTAAGTAAAACACTTCGGTTTTATGATTAAGCGGAATGACGCTGAGCCTGAGTCTGAGCGGCGGTCTCGGTAGCGGGGGAGGTGATCTTGCCAATGATGATAGCGGAGATCAAGCCAACAGCAGCAGGGAGGATGATGGAGAGGAGTGCCTGACCCAGATTCTCGTTGGAGAACAGCAGGTAGAACACAGAACCACTGCATACAGCAGCAATGAGACCCAAAATAACAACGATGAGTTTTTTCATGATAAATAGCTCCTTTTTCTAACCTTCCAATTATTTTCTTTCTTTGTTCTTTTGCACAAAAAAATGCGATCCATGATCTGCCTCTATAGTAACCTGATACATACTTGATTTCAATAGTAAATATTGAGAAAAATAATCATTTCTATTGGGTATGCGTACTTGAAAAATGTCAGTATATGTCCTATTATTGAGTATTTCGTAGGAATAAAATGGGAACTAGGTGCAGCGGATCGATGAAAAGACTGTCTAAAATGACGAGAGTATACGACAGATTGTCAAAGAAGGGAGAGCGTCTGTGTGGATGGAAAGGGGGGAAGAAAGCAAACACGAAATCCCGTCAAAGCTGACGGGATTTCGTGCTTCGTGTTTATTAAAAAGGAAGAGAGTAAGGGAGGTATGGAGGGGCGTCAACCACTCATAGTCCCATAAAAAGGCGTGGCACCCGATGTGGGGGGAGGGGGAGCGCTTGTAGCGAGTAAAAATCCAAAGGGTGCCGTCTATCTATCTGCAGTATAGTTCCAAAACAGCGAGGATTCAATGCCCAGTTTTGGGAAAGTTGATCACTGATGTTGAGCATAGATACTTGTTTTAAACTATAAAACTCTTGATTTTGGGCAAAGCTTGGAGTAAAATTGAGTAAGTGAGCGCATACTATGCCCCCAGTATCACATGGAGGTTTCAATATGGAAAAAAATGACTTTTTGCTCTTTAATGAGATTGTTTACCATATACATACCTGCGAAGATTTGGAAGAATTGAAGCGTACTCTCTTGGCACAAATTAAGCTTCTGATCCCGTATACCTATGCCAGCCTTCTGGTCGTGAACATTGACCCGGAGACAAAGGCAATTCGGCACACAGAGCCCTTTTGTCTCCCCTCCAGCTTTGTTTCTATGGAGCAGGATTGGATTGCAAGGGAGCATCAGGATGAGTGTCTGTGGGTGAGCCACGCACCCGAGTCCATTGTGGTGCGGAGCAGTGAACTCGTGGAGGAAACGATGCGCCTCTCCTCCCCGATTTATCGTGAGGTTTATCAAAAATATAATATTTTTGATTACATGAGTATGAATTTAGCGTATGAGCACCGTGTTATGGCGCTGCTCACGCTGTACCGAACACGGGCGGATGGTGCATTTTCTGACAAAGAAGCCTTTTATCTCCGTGCACTCTCCAACCACATCAATTACGCATATGACAGAAAAGCCTATGGAGAAGCCCCCGAGCCGCAGTCCACCCGCACGATGGGGCAGCTCGTCCAAGACTATGGGCTGACCCGCAGAGAAGAAGAAATTCTAAAGCTGGTCTTTCAGGATAGGAACAACGAGGAAATTTTGGACGAAATTGCAATCAGTAAACACACCCTGCTGAAACACCTGCAAAACCTTTATCGGAAGTGTGAAGTCTCCTCCCGCTTGGATTTACTCAAACTGCGTCCTTACAGTACCCCAAGTAAAGTGTGACGCAAGTCCCTTTTCACCGATTTTTGACCCAACAAGGAGGATCTCCCCGATGGAGAAAAATGATTTTTTATTATACAACGAGGTTGTCTACCGCATCCATGCCTGCCGTAAGCCCGAGGAACTGAAGGCAACGGTGCTCTCTCAGATTAACCTGCTCATTCCCTATAGCTATGCCAGCTTTATCTCCGTGCAGGAGGACCCGAAAACCCATGAGCTGATCCATACAAATCCCGTTTGCAAGCCCGCACAGTTCGAAGCGGTCGAGCACGCATGGCTGGAGCAAATCGACAAGGCCTATACTATTTGGCTCAGCCATGCGGCGGAATCCGTGGTCATTCGTGACAGCGAAATTCTGGCGGGCGACAGCCGATTTTCTGTGCCAAGCTATCGGAATCTCTACCAAGGCTATGACATACATGACGGAATGCAGATGAATGTCGTCTATGCCAACAAGGCGATGGGACGACTCAGCTTCTACCGCACCGAGCGCTATGGACTGTTCACCGATCAGGAGGCTTTTTACCTCCGTGCCCTTGCCAACCACATTAACCTTTCGTATTTTACCTGCATCCAAGCTGTGGGTGCCGAGCGTACCGGAACGAAGGGGCTGCCTGAGCTTTCCCGTGCCTATGCCCTGACACGGCGGGAGGAGGAAATTTTGGGCTTGGTCTTCCAAGACATGAACAATGAAGAAATTTTGCAACGGGTGAAGATCAGCAAAAATACGCTGCTCAAGCATCTGCAAAATCTGTATCGAAAGTGCGGCGTAACCTCCCGGTGGGATTTGCTGAAGCTGCGTTCTTAACCCAAGGTCGAACGGAGCGGAGTAGCGCCTTTGTTTTTCGATAGACGGATAAAAATTTATAAAATGCTATGAAAAGAGCACAAAGTAGGGTATGATACGGAGGAACGGGGACTGCAATTCCAATACAACGAGGAAAGCCGAACCTGTTTTATACAATAATCAGAATAAAAATGATCCGAATGCGGAACCATGCGAGAAAATACCCCTTCTGGGTTTTTTCCCTCCATGTGCCACGATGGAGGGTTTCTTTTGATGCGGATATGACGTGGCGGAATGGAGAGTATTCATGAAACTGACCTTTTTTGGAGCGGCAAAGGCCGTAACCGGCAGCTGCCATTGCGTGGAAGTCGCCGGGAAAAAGATCCTGATTGACTGCGGCCTGCAACAGGGACGGGACGAGAGGGACAACGCCAGCTTGGACTTTGCGCCCAACTATATCGATTATGTCATCGTGACCCATGCCCATATCGACCATTCAGGACGCATTCCACTCCTGATGAAGCAAGGCTTCCGGGGGCAGATCTTCACCACCAGACTGACCGCCCAGCTCATGTCCATTATGCTGCGGGATTCCGCCCATATCCAAGAGCAGGATGCCCAGTGGAAGAACCAAAAGGGCAAGCGTGCCGGTCGTGAGCCAGTAGAGCCGCTGTATACCATCGCCGATGCCGAGCAGGTGACCGAGCATCTGGTCACGGCGGAATACGGGCAGACCATCGAGCTGTTCGAGGGCGTCACCATCCGCTTTGTGGATGCGGGACATCTGCTCGGCTCTGCCAGCGTGGAGATGTTCCTGAAGGAAGGCGACGTGGAGAAGAAAATTGTCTTTTCCGGCGATATCGGCAACCTCAATCAGCCCGTCATTCGAGACCCCGCCTTCTTGGACGGCGCAGATTATGTCGTGATGGAAAGCACCTATGGCGACAGAGAGCATGAGGCCGTCACCTCCTATACCGAGGCGCTCGCCGCCATTATCGACGAGACCTTTGCCCGCGGCGGCAATGTCGTCATCCCCTCCTTTGCCGTGGGACGGACACAGGAGCTGTTGTATTTCATGCGTGAGATGAAGAAGCAGGGCTTGGTGAAAAGCAACCCGGACTTCACCGTCTGCGTGGACTCTCCCTTGGCGGGCGAGGCGACCAAGATCTTCTCTGGCGACTTGAGAGGCTATCTGGATGAGGAAGCCATCGAGGTGGTGCGGGACGGCGAGCGGCTGTTCACGTTCCCAGGTCTGATGGTAACGGAAAGCAGCGAGGAATCCAAAATGCTGAATCTGGACAAGTCCTCTAAGGTTATCATTTCGGCCTCAGGTATGTGCGATGCCGGACGAATCCGTCACCATTTGAAGCATAATCTGTGGCGTGAAGAATGCGCCATTGTCTTTGTGGGCTATCAGGGCGAGGGTACCTTGGGGCGCCATTTGTTAAACGGCGCCAAGCAGGTCAAGCTCTTTGGGGAGGAAATTGCGGTGAATGCCTCCATTCATAACTTCAAAGGACTCTCCTCCCACGCAGGACGGGAGCATCTGCTCCGTTGGATTGACCATATCAAGAACCCAACCCCGCAGCAGGTCTTTGTGGTGCATGGTGACGCACAGGTGACCGAGATTTTTGCCAACACCCTGCGAGAGAAGGGGCTCTCCGCCCATGCGCCCCTCTATGAGGAGGTCTTTGACTTGGCAAACAATGTCATGCTGGCAGCGGGCGTGGAAATCGAACCGAAGAAGGTCAGCTACGAGTCGGCAGGTCGTATTTCTATGGTCTATCACGAGCTGGAGACAGCAGCCATCGATCTGATGAGTATCATCAGAGCCAACAAGGGTATGAGCAACAAGGAACTGAAAAAGATGACCGCACAGCTCAAAGCCTTCACAGAAAAATGGCAGACTCCGGAGAACCACTGACGCAGTCAGTAGCTCCAATCTGCAAGGAAGCCGCAGCGGCAAGCCGGTGACAAATCACCGTGCCTGCTTGCCGCCTTGGTGCGGTTTCATGGGAAGCAGGGACATTTCATAGGAGGAATGTCCCTGCTTTGCGTACATAAAGGAGAAGCATTTCATGAAGCAATCATTTTTTAAAGCCTGCCTAGCGCTTGTGCTTGCCGTTTCCCTTTCGTTTGTGACGGTGGCACAGGCCTTGACGCCCGACCGCCTCAAGGCACTGCTGGAACAATATTACTTGGATCCGATTCCCGAGGCGGTGCAGACGGCAGAAACCATTGAGGATATCCTCAATGCCTTAAATGACCCCTACACAAGCTATTTCACAGCCGAGGAGCTGGCGAGATTTATGTCCTCCATGGAGGATACCTCCTTGGTTGGGATTGGTGTTTCCGGCATTGTGACAGAGAGCGGACTGGAAATCAAGGTGGTATATGAGGGGTCGCCTGCGGAGAAGCTGGGGCTTGTTTCCGGTGATACCATCGTGCGGGTGGAGGAGGAATCGACGGCAGGAAAGACCGTAGAGGAAGTTGCTGCATGGCTGCAGGGAGAGAAGGGGACGGCGGTTCGCCTTGCTGTTGTGCATACAGACGGCACCGAGCAGGTCTATACAGCCGTCCGTGCAACCATATTTATTCCCACAGCACAAACCAAATTGTTAGAAGATGGCACAACGGGGTATATTGTTTGTAATGCCTTTGGAAGCAGCACCCTTCCCCATGTGCTGGAGGGTATTCGAGCCAATCCGCAGGCAAATTTGTGGCTGGTGGATTTGCGGAGCAATGGTGGCGGAGACCTCTATGCCGTCACCCAAACCGTGGGTGCCTTCTTGGGTGCGGGAACGGCTTGCTATCTGCGTGATGGGGCAGACCAATACACACAGTATCTATCGAGGCAGGAACGGGCGACCATTTACCCGACCATTGTTTTGACGAGCGGTGTCACCGCCTCCGCTGCCGAGCTTTTCACGCTGGCGGTGAAGGATCGGCAGGGCGGCATGAGCATTGGTGCCCGTACCTTTGGAAAAGGCGTGGCACAGACGATTCTCACGGGACAAAATGACCCGGATAGCTTTCCTGATGGCGATGGAATGCGGGTGACGAGCTATCAATATTACGGGGTAAACGGCAATACGGCGCATCGCATCGGTGTTTTGCCCGACCTTTTGGTTCCAGCGGCGCACGCTGACGAAATCGCAGGGCTGTTTTCTACGCAGGAGCCGTTTGCCGATCGGCGGGGCTATTTACAGCTCAATTTGGGTACTTGGCGATTTTATGTGAAGGAAGCGCAGGCGAAGGATGCAAAAACCGCACCCTATTTTGCGGAAATGCTGTCCGCCCTCCCGCCTGCTTGCCACATCCTTGCGGGGACGGCAGACGGCTGGGAGGAAACCACAGCGGCGGCTGTTGCCGCCCGTTTGGAGGTGAAGGGCTATACCCCCCGTGTGTTCTCCGATGTGGCAGGGACGGACTGCGCACAGGCGGCGAATACCCTGCGCACCTATGAAATGCTGCGGGGCTATGCCGATGGCAGCTTCCGTCCGCAGAATGCCCTGACCCGTGGAGAGCTTTGCGCCCTTTTGGTGCAGGCGATCCAACTGAGGGTACCCAAAAGCGGTACGGCGTTTTCGGATGTTCCGCCTGATCGCTGGGATGCCCCTGTGATCCGTGCCTGTGTCGCTGCGGGATATTTACAGGGGGTAGGCGGCGGACGCTTCGCACCCGACGCATTTGTGACGAATGAAGAAATGATGACGGTATTGGGTCGTCTTGCGGCGGCGCTGAACCTGAATTTTTATCAGGCATCTGGACAGGTGCCCGAGGAAACGGGCGTGCCTGCCGCATACAGTGCATGGGCAAAGCCGGGAGCTTGGCTTTTGGCCTATAGCCAACGAAATTTGTTTGGACAGTCCCTTTCGATGCTTCCGGCTCCATTGACGGAGGTAAAGCCGCAGGCGCCCGCCACCCGAGGTGAGGTGGCGCAGGTGCTCTATACGATTTTAAGCTCCGTTGGGATCTTAACCTATTAAGGCGGGCGATGACAGGAAGATGTAGGGGCTTGCCTTTTGTTCCCAAGGGAGGGTTGTTTGTATCCAATGTCCATACCGGGAGCATAGGTTGATTGAACCACAAAGGTACGAACTCGAATGAGGGGCGGCGCTTTCGCCGCCGATTACAACAGGGGAGAGAATAAGCTATGAAAACCATTTTAATGCTAGGCACCGGCGGAACGATTGCATCCGAGCAAACGGAAAGTGGTCTAGCCCCCGAATTAAACAGCGAGGATTTTTTAAAATACATCCCCTCCGTATCCTCTCTGTGTCAGGTGGACTGTGTGCAGGTCTGTAACATAGATTCCACTGACATGACACCCAAACGCTGGTTGGATATTGCGCAGGTCATACGAGAGAACTACGACCGCTATGACGGCTTCGTGATCGCCCACGGCACCGATACCATGGCCTATACTGCCGCTGCGCTCAGCTATTTGATTCAGGGAAGCCCCAAGCCGATTGTGCTCACAGGTAGCCAAAAGCCCATTCATATGGACATCACCGACTCGAAAACGAATCTATTGGATGCGTTCGGGGTCGCCTGCGACGGACGCATTATGGGTGTCAGCCTTGTGTTTGGCGGGGTGGTCATTGCAGGCACCAGAGCACGCAAGACCTATTCCAAAAGCTATGGCGCATTTTCCAGCATCAATTACCCGATTTTGGGTGTGGTGCGGGAGGGGTCGCTCCTGCCCTATATTAAGCCCGAGGTCGGCACCAAGCCACGCTTCTATGACCGGCTGAACCCCAATGTCTCCTTGGTGAAGCTCATTCCCGGGCTGTCGCCCCGGTATCTTGCCTTTGCCCTGCAGGAGAGCGATGCCGTGATCGTGGAGAGCTACGGCGTGGGCGGTCTGCCCACCGGCACCTTCCATGACCTCATCGAAAAAGCAGAGGCGGCAGGGAAGCTCCTTGTCGTCACCACACAGGTGCAAAACGAGGGGAGCGACCTGTCCGTTTATCATGTGGGACACCAATTGAAAAATCAGTTGGGAGTCTTGGAATCCTACGATATGACCATGGAGGCGACTGTGGCCAAGCTCATGTGGTGTCTGGCACAGACTACCGAACCAGAGCAGATCAAAGCCCTATTTTATACGCCCATCGCAGAGGATATGCTCCGCCTGTCTTGAGCACGATGCCCGTTTTTGGGTCTCTCTTCGTAAATGGACAGACGAAGCAAGAGGGATATACAGCGGAAGAATTTGCTTTTTCATGGACAAAGCTTGCAATCCGTGGTAAAATATTCCGAATTCTACAGTAGAAATATCCTGCCCAGAAGCAGAGATTGTAATTAAATGGAGATGCAGACCTTGCGAAATGATATTATGGGTGTGTCCTTCGATAATATTCGGTTGGAGGAGGCCATTGAACGGGGTGCGGCTCTGGCAAAGGGTGCGTCGTTTTCCTATGTGGTCACCCCAAACCCCGAGATTGTCAATATGGCACGAGAAGCGGCGGATTACCGCCGTATTTTGAACGAAGCCGCTCTGGTTCTGCCCGACGGCATCGGCGTCGTCTATGCCGCCAAGCTCTTAGGCACACCCCTGACCGAGCGGGTGCCGGGCATCGACTTTGCCACCGGACTGGTGGCTCGTTTGGCGGAAACGGGCGGACGGCTGTTCCTCTTGGGCGCAAAGCCCGGCGTGGCGGCGCAGGCGGCGGAAAAGCTGAAGGAAATCCATCCGTCTTTGATTGTTTGTGGCACCCATGACGGCTACTTCCAAGAGGATGCCCCTGTCGTGGAGGCCATTCGGCAGGCAGAGGCGGATGTGGTCTTTGTCTGCTTGGGTGCGCCCAAGCAGGAGCGCTGGATGGTGCAAAACGGCGCCGCCACCGGAGCGCATTTGATGGTCGGCTTGGGCGGCGTTTTGGATGTCTATGCCGGCAATGTAAAGCGGGCACCGGAGGCCTGGCAGAAAGTGGGGCTGGAGTGGCTGTATCGGCTGCTGCATCAGCCCAGCCGCTTCGGACGGATGGCAAAGCTTCCGCTTTTTTTGGTGGATGCCATGCGACAACGAGGAAAAACCAGCTAAAATCAGACGGCACAAGTACAGACGAAGGAGAGGGTCACACCATGAAGGGAACGCTGATTGTGATAGAGGGGACGGACGGCTCGGGCAAATCCACCCAGTTTGCCAAGCTTTGTGAGCGAGTGACCGCCGAGGGACTGTCCTTTCGGCGGCTTGTCTTTCCGCAATATCAGGAGCCTTCCTCCGCCCTTATTCGGATGTATCTTGGCGGGGAGTTTGGCGAAAAGCCGGGGGACGTGAATCCCTATGCCGCCTCCGCCTTCTATGCCGTGGATCGCTACGCTTCGCTGAAAAAGGTCTGGCAGGCAGACTATGCGGGCGGTGGTCTGATTTTGGCAGATCGCTACACCACCTCCAATGCCGTCCATCAGGCGGCGAAGCTTCCGCCGTCTGCGCGAAAAGAATTTTTGCAGTGGCTTTCGGATTTTGAATACCACCGCATGGGTCTGCCTGAGCCTGATTTGGTGCTGTATTTGGATATGCCCACCGAGCAATCCGTAGAGATGCTCCACAAGCGGCAGAAAGAAACGCATACAAGCGGTGATATCCACGAGACAGACGCAACCTATTTGGCGGCCTGCCGCAGCGCAGCGCAGGAGGCCGCCAAGCTCTATGGCTGGGCAAGCATTTCATGCCTCGATGCAGCCGGAAACCTGCGTGGGATTGCGGAGCTGCATGAAGAAATCTGGCAGAGGGTGAACCCTCTGCTGCAAATCAAAGGAGAATGACCATGGGAAGCGATGTTTCCGCAGTGAAAAAAATATTGCGTCAGCAGCTGCGTGACGCATTGGAGGAGCTGACCGAGCAGGAGAGAGCCTATTCCGACGGAGAGCTGACCACTCAGTTTTTGCAGCATCCCGTCGTGCAAAAGGCGCAGACGATTCTGCTCTATTATGGCGTGGGCAATGAGGTTCGGACGGATGTGATTTTACAGACGTTGCTAGACGAGGGAAAAACGGTCTGTCTGCCCCGCTGTCTGCCTGACTATGCCATGCAGGCCTATGCCATCACCGACAGGGCGGAGCTGGAACCGGCGGACTATTCCATTCCTGCACCGAAAACCACCTGTCGGGCGGTTTCTCGAGACGAGATTGACCTTGTTTTGGTGCCTGGTCTGTGCTTCGACAGCCGTGGCAGCCGCCTTGGACAGGGCGGAGGCTACTATGACCGCTATTTGGAGGATTACGAAGGTGTGACCGTTGGGCTGTGCCGTGAGGACTTTTTCCAGATTAACCTGCCACGAGAGCCGCTGGACGCTTGGGTTTCCTATGTCTTGACCGAGGAAGGGCAGGTTTGGCCCAATCGTCCCGAGATGCTTTGATATGGCGATGATAACGGAGGAACACTATGGAACGGGACAACAGACGCTACTATGAGGAGGAGCCGGAACGGCGGGAGCAGAGCCAGAAACGGCGGCCGCAGCAGCCCCCCGTACGCAGGAGAAAAAAGAAGAAGACCACGCTCTCCGGCTCCGTGGCCTATATTTTATTGATTTGCGGCATTTCTGCCCTGCTTGCGGCCATGTCTTGGTCGTTTGCCAACGATATGCTGGCGCTGAATAAGGAAGAGAAAACGGCGGTTGTGACGGTGCAGGAGGATAAAGACTTCGGCAACGTGGTGGGGCAGCTCAAGCAGCAGGGGATCATCCACTATAAGGGATTGTTTCGCCTGTTTACCATGCTCTCCGGCGGCACCAATAAAATTTCAGCGGGCACCTATGAGCTGAATACCGATATGGACTACCGAGCCATTCTCAATAACCTTGGCTCCAACTCCGCCAGCCGTATGGAGGCAACCGTCACCATCCCGGAGGGCTATACGGTGAAGCAAATTTTCCAGCTTCTCGAGGAAAAAGGCGTGTCCACGGTGGAAAAGCTGGAGGAGGTTGCTGCAAACCATAACTATAACTTCTCCTTCCTTTTGGAGTTGCCCTTGGGAGATGCGACACGTTTGGAGGGATATCTCTTCCCCGATACCTATATCTTCTATATGGGAGAGGACCCCAAGTATGTCATCAATAAAATGCTCGTAAACTTTGATGCGAAATTTAACGATACCCTGCGTCAGCAGGTTTGGGATAAGGGCTATTCCATCGGACAAATTCTCACCATCGCTTCTATGATCGAAAAGGAAGCAACGGCGGTGGACAGAGGAAATGTTTCCTCCGTTATCTATAACCGATTGAATAATCCCAGAGGCGGCACCATGGGCTATTTGCAGGTGGATGCAACGATCCAATATGTTCTGCCGGAGGGACAGCTCGTGACCGAGGCGGACTATAAGGGCGTAAACAGCCCCTATAATACCTACCTGCATAAGGGCTTGCCGCCCGGACCCATCGCAAACCCCGGTATGGAATCCATTGCGGCGGCATTGAATCCCGAGCGTACTAACTACTACTACTATATTTTGGGTGACGATGACGTTCACCACTTCTTCAGCAGTCATGACGAATTCCTTGCCTTTAAAAATACCCAGTAAAGAGAGAGGCTGCATCTCATGGCGGAGGAAAAGCGGAGGCTACCTATGCAGAAAAAATTAGAATTGCTGGCACCTGCCGGAGATTGGGAACGGCTTGCGATGGCGGTCGCCTATGGCGCAGATGCCGTCTATCTGGCGGGCACTACCTTCGGGATGCGTTCCTTTGCGGGCAACTTTTCGCCCGAGGAGCTGAAACGAGCCGTGGATTACTGCACAGACCACGGCGTTGCGGTTCATGTAACCTGCAACACCATGCCCAGAAACGAGGAGGTCGCACACCTGCCTGAATGGCTGGCGCTGCTGGAGGACTGCGGCGTGTCCGCCGTCATTTTGGCGGATGTTGGAGTCTTGTCCTTGGCGAAGCAATATGCCCCCTCTGTGAAGGTGCATATCAGCACCCAAGCCAGCGTTGTGAACTACAGAGCGGCACAGGCTTGGCATGACTTGGGGGCAGACCGTGTGATTTTAGCACGGGAGCTGAGTCTCACCGAGATTGCAGAAATTCGGGCGAAAACGCCAAAGAGCTTGGAGCTGGAGGCATTTGCCCACGGTGCGATGTGCGTTTCCTATTCCGGACGCTGCCTGCTCTCGAACTATATGACGGGGCGGGACTCCAATCGGGGTGCCTGCGCCCAGCCCTGCCGCTATCAGTATGCCCTCGTAGAGGAAAAGCGTCCGGGCGAATACTTCCCCGTGTTTGAGGACGAGAAGGGTACCTATATCATGAACTCCAAGGATATGTGCATGATTGACCACCTGCCCGACCTCATCGCCGCCGGCGTGGACTCCCTGAAAATTGAGGGGAGAGCCAAGTCCGCCTATTATGCCGCCATTGTGACGGGAGCGTATCGTCACTGTATCGACGATGTGTTGGCGGGCAGACCCCTAGACCCCACTTGGCGCAACGAAGTGGAGAAGGTCAGCCACCGCCATTATTCTACCGGCTTTTTCTACGGACAGCCGGGACAGAGCACCGAAAGCTCCCGCTATATTCGAGAGTGGCAGGTGGTCGGCGTGGTGGAGGACTGCGATGAGACAGGGCTTGCTACGGTCTCTTTGCGGAATAAATTTGCCATGGGAGATGAAATCGAGCTGGTGGGACCTGATGTCCGACCCGTCGCCTTCTCCGTACCACTCATGGCGGACATGGAAGGAGAACCCTTGCAGGAGCCGAGACATCCACAGATGAAATTCAAGCTCAAGCTTCCTTGCTATGCACCACCCCTTTCGTTTTTGCGTGCGTGCCGAGAAAATTCATAAGAACACAAACAGACCGCACGCTTTCTGCCTCAGGCAAAGAAAGGGTGCGGTCTGTTTCGTGAGGGGAAAGGAGAGAGACCCTATGATAAAAAAATATCCGAAGGTGCTGCAAAGACTCGTTTGGAGCCTCATTGCCGTCTTTTTGATCGCAGGGCTGACGATGCCTGCCGCCGCAGTCGAAAAGCAAGCGCTTCTTACACTCAAAACCACAAGGAATGCGCAGCAGACCAGACAAAAGGAATGCTTGACCAATTTACAGGGCTTGGATATCGAGCGGGAGACCTGCCGCAAGGCGGAAAAAGAAGCGATGGCACAGATGAAAAGCCTATCTGCCCAGTGCCGCATTGCGGGACGCTTGGTGACACGCTGCACGGACTATCTTCGCCAAAAGGAAGCGGCGCTGAAAACGGCGGAGGGGAGCGACCGCCTGACAATTTTCCGTCAAAAGCAAGCGTTGGAGCAGACGCTTTTGGAGCGGCAAGAAGCCCAAGCGCAGCTCGAAGCCTTGGAGCAGGCGCAGGAAAGACAGCACTCTGCCCTACAAGCACGCTTGCGGGAAATCGACAAAGAGAGCCTTGCCTATGCCGAGGAGATTTCACAGCTCGAAACGAGCATACAGACACTTTCCGCAGAAATTGCAGCAGCGGATGCCTTGTATGCGGAGCAGGTTTTGTCGGAGCGGGCTGTGCTGGAGGGACAGGAGCAGGCGGAGCGTGACCAGTCGCAGGCAGAATGGGATGCCGCCGTGCTGCGTGCGCAGCAGCGCTGGGAGGCATATCAAAAGCAGCAGCAGACGTTACCTGCGGTGGACGCAGGCGGCAACAACAGTGCAGACAGCACAGACCCCATGATTTCAGGGGTCTCCTTGCTTTGGCCTGTGCCGACGGGGCAGAGAATTACCTCAGGCTTCGGCTATCGCCTGCATCCCCTGAGCGGGAAGGGAGACTTTCATCGTGGTATAGATATCGCAGATGAAAACGGGGCAGCGGTGCTTGCCGCCGACAGCGGCGTGGTGGTGGCATCCTTTTATGGCAGCTCCTACGGGAACCATATCCTTTTGGCGCACCCCAATGGCACCTCGACCCTATATGCCCACTTATCCTCCAGCTTGGTTTCTGCCGGTATGCTGGTGCAGCGGGGGCAGACGATTGGACTTGTGGGGAGCACGGGCAATTCCACGGGTAATCATTTACATTTTGAGCTTTGGACGAACGGGGCATCGAGCAGCAGAGTGAATCCTGTGCCTTATTTTGCGAAGTAAAAACAGGTTCAGCGGCAGGAGGTGTACGCTATGGGTTTGTTTTTGACAGATTCCTTTGTGATTGGCTTTTCTTTAAACTAAGTGGAAATAAGTAGAGAAAACCGTAGGGGCAGATTCGATATCGGCACCTACGGTTTTGTCCGTCTGTTTTTTTTTGTTTGCTTTTGCAAAGTGTTCAAAAATAAAAAAACACCCCGAAACAGGGTTTACTCCCTGAATTGGAGCAATTTACTTGGTTGGATTTCCAGAACTGTTGCAATATTAAAGAGTAAATCCAACGACACAGGACGCAAAATATTGGGGGCTTCGATTGCGCCGATGTGTTGTCGGCTGATTCCCAATTTTTCGGCAAGATTTTCTTGCGTCAAGCCTGCGTGCTTGCGATAATAGGCGATGTTGTAGCCAAGCTCAATGAATTTTTCTCTATTGTCAAAAAAGGACGAGGAATTTTTATTCATTTATGCAACCTCCATACTCAAATTCCTTCGGTACTGAGCTATTGTATGTGGTTGACGTAAAATTATAAATTAGATACTGTGTGACTGTTGATATTTAAAATGCGACATGATATAATGTGTACATAATGTAAATTTTGTTCTGATAAAACAAATACTTACATTTTTTCCCAATGCAAATCCAGCGAGCGAGGCGGCTTGCCGTCAGCTTTTAGAATGACATAAAGGGGGGAAAAATATTATTTTCTGTCAGTTTCTCGAATAAAAAATGGAGGAAAGTATTATGAAAAAGAAGAGGCTTTTATCAGGATTCCTTTCGCTTTGCATGGTGGCATCGATGGTGCCGACTGCGGCGCTGGCCACAT
>CAYQRI010000021.1:0-20471 GCA_964420085.1 uncultured Ruminiclostridium sp. | reverse complement strand
AGATCAACGAAAACAAGACCCTCATCAAGCTCAAGCTTCATGTTGACACACGCTATGGCTCTGTGATGGATTACTTCGGCATTTTCCTGAACCGCATGGTGCTTTGCCAAAAGGCCGCTGCCATGCTCGGCTTGCAGTTTAAGCTGATTATCAACGAGCAGCAGCTCATTTAATCCTTGTCCCCTTGCATTTTCGCCTATCATTGTGAGGGGTGCTTTATGATACGATTTGATAAGCTGTGGGATACCATGGCAAAAAAGCAGGTATCCACCTATCAGCTTCGGGAGCGCTGCGGCATCGATAGCAAGACCATTCGGCGTTTAAAGGCCAATGAGAACATCGAAACGAAAACACTGAATAAACTCTGTGCCGCCCTGCATTGCCATTTGGATGACATTGCAGAATATGTTCCCGATTAAAAAAAACGGAATAAAACCGCCCGAAGCGGTGACGGACGCATGGCGTCGAGTCACCCCTTCGGGCGGTTTTTTGTTTGTATGATAGGGCAGTCGTGAGCATTTTTTTAAATTGACAGATACTCTCATCCTGTGTTAAACTTCTCGTCGGTACTGTTGCAGAACGAAAAGCGGTGTGCCACTTCCCTTTTAGAAGGGAGGTGATGCGGATATGGAGAACAAACAATTTCTTTTTAGACTTGTTGTATGCTTGGTCATTTTGACCTACATACTCCCCATAAAAGCGTGTTGACCGCTTGGCTAGCACCCAAACGGTCAACTTAGAATAATCAAGTTACCGAAGGGCTACCCGCTTTTGCAACAGTGCCCTTTTTTTTATTATAGCAAATCTCTGGATTTTGTCAAGGGAAACGTCCCTTCATGAATCGCCATAAAACAGATTCCCAGATCATCTAACGCCGGGGGGAGTGTCCTGTAGGACAGTCCCCCCGGCGTTTTCAGCTTACTTCTCAGCTCAGCCAAGCGGAATTCGTATCACTGACCAGATTGTCCATGCCATAGAGGTACAGAAGCTGATCCACAGGATGCGAAGCAATAAACTCAGAAAGCGGTTTGCGGTAATACCGCAGATCAACCATATAAATTTTCTTATAGTTGGACGCTAAGAAGGTGCCCGTACAGTGGGCGTAGGAATCTCGAATCACCAGCAGACTGCCACCCTCTGCCTGCGGATTCTCCAAAATGACCATGCTGTGGTTGCCGTCTAAATAGGTGGGATACTTGTCCATCTCCTGTAAGTGGCTCGGGAAAAAGAGGCTATCGTAGACCATCGTATCCGTTTCCGTATCGGCAATCGTCACCGTACCTGTGAAGTTGGTTTTCCAAAGCTCCACGGCATCGGGCTTCGTGCCCCAATAGCCGCTGCCCGACCAGGTTGTCCCATAGAATCCGTCATGGGTCTCCACCTCATAGGAATCTCTGGAAAGATAGGGCGCCATCTTCGCCGTCTGATACGCCTCATACAGCAGATAGTTGCCGTACGCCGTCAGGTGGTGGTCGGTGCGATAGCAAACCTGCTCGTTCTTTGCGCCCTCTTTCAGTGTTTCACGCACATCGATCAGGTTCGTGTAGGTAAGCAGCGAGCCTGCCTTTTCATAGAGGGCATCGTCCGCATAGGGCTTGTGGAACATGGGCAGGACATCGTTCATCAGATACCCGCCCGTCGGCACCATAATCATATCCGCCGGCACACCGAGCTTGGCGGCAAACTGGTCAAAGCGGGTGAGGTTATCGGTAAAAACTTGTTCGTTCACGGGCTTCGGTGCGTTGATGAGGTAGCCATCGGCACAGTGATAGATGCTCTGTGCCGCATTGCGTCCCGTCGCTAAATTCCAATAGGCATTCACGCCCACAAAGAAATTTCTGCCGGGAATTTGGTCGGAGGTGAATTTCTCCAGTTGCTTTTGGGTTTCCCCCTTCATGATGCCCTGCACTGTGACCTCCGGCCTGCCGCTGAGATAGCGTTTTTCATTTTCGGAATAGTCCTTCGTGGGGGAAAACAGAAGGACCAAGGACATTGCCGCCAAAAAGACCACAAAGACGAGGGCGGGCAAAATTTGATACCATTTTTTCATTGTCTCCACCTCTCAAAAACGGAAATACAGGAAGGGATTGTAGCTGTCGCTCACCAAGCTGGCGACGCAGAGCAGGATCGCTGCCAAGCACAGCACCCCTTCTGCCAAGGGCATCCAGCGGGCATCCTTATACTTTTCCCAAAGCATCTTACCAAGCGGCGTACAGGCGATGACAGCAATCACCGCCATGACCAGCCAAGGCAGGACGAGCAAGGCGCCTCCCATGGTGCCCGGGGAGAAGGAGAACATCACGCCCAAGTAACGCAGAGCCGTGGTGAGGTTGGGCGAGGCGAAAAACACCCAGCCGATGATGACGATGACCATGGTGTAAAGGTGCTGGAAGGCAGCGGGCAAACGACGGATATAACGACCCAAGAGCAGCTTTTCCAGCAGGAGCAGCACGCCGTAATAGAAGCCCCAGAACAGGAAGTTCCAGCCGGCACCGTGCCAGAAGCCCGTCAGCGCCCAGACAATTAAAATATTCACACATTGGCGCACCTTGCCGCAGCGGTTTCCGCCCAAGGGAATGTAGACGTAATCACGGAACCAAGTGGAGAGGGAGATGTGCCAGCGCCGCCAAAATTCCGTGACGCTTTTGGAGATATAGGGGTAATCAAAGTTGATACAGAATTCAAAGCCGAGCATCCGACCCAAGCCGCGCGCCATATCGGAGTAGCCTGCGAAGTCGAAATAGATTTGCAGGGTATAGGCACAGGCACCGCACCAAGCCGCCAGCGCACCGGCAGAGGTGGGATTGGCGGAAACCGTATCCCAGAGCATCCCGAATTGGTTGGCGAGCAGCACCTTTTTCGCCATGCCCACCACAAACAGACGCACCCCCGAATTGAACATCGTGAGGGTTTCCTTCCGGGAAACGAGCTGTTCGTTGACGTCCTTATAGCGGACAATGGGACCAGCAATGAGCTGGGGAAAGAGCGAAATATAGCTGGCGAAATTGATAAAGCTGTGGGAAGCCTCGCAGTCCTCCCAATAGACATCGATGAGATAGGACACTGCTTGGAAGGTATAGAAGGAAATGCCGATGGGCAGGGCGATTTCCACCACAGGCAGGAAGTCCAGCCCGGGAATGGCACGCAGTGTGCTGACAAACAGACCGGCATATTTAAAGACACCCAGCGCCAGCAGGTTTAGAATAATGCCGATTACGAGCACGGTTCTTTTTCGTGCTTGGGTTTCCTGTTTGGCGATGAGAAGCCCGCCGAAAAAGTTGACAACAATGGATGCGATCATGATGAGCACATAGATCGGCTCACCATAGGCATAAAAGAAAAGGTTAGCGAGCAAAAGAAATCCATTTCTCCATCGGAAGGGCAAAACATGGCTGACCAGCAGTACCACCGTTAAAAAGAGAAACAGAAACGGTAAGCTTGAAAAAATCATAAGTGTTCATTCTCCTACAGCGGCCGAAGGCCGCCCTTAATTTCGACTTCGTAGGTTCAAGGGTAACCTGGCTTAGTTGCCCAAGGGCGGTGTGGCGTTGTCCGCCCGCAGGTCAGATCCTTGTAAAAAGGACTGCCGGGTGTCCATAGGACGCCCGGCAGGTTCCTTCCTTCTTCAAATTGTTCGTTTTTCAAGGAATCAGTCTCAGCCAACTGCCTCCTGGAAGTCAGCAACCATTTTGTCATACTGCTGGGAGAAAAAGAGCCCGACATACACGCCCTTGTTCACCACGGTGCAGCGCTGTGCCAGCGCCAAGCTATCGGGATCATAGGAAGCGGCCGTCTCTGCGATATTGGTCAGACGTCCCTCCAGCTTGGTCTTGATGGCGGCAGCGGCGGCTTCGTCGGTGGCCTGTACCATCACAACCTCCTCGGGGAAGGCGGCGCCTGTGGTGGCATTGAAGCTGGCGGAAGCAGCCACCTGTGCAGGGTCAATGCCATAGGCGTTCTGTAGGGCGGCGGTCTCCACCTCCACATAGTCGGTGATGTTACAATCGGTCAAAATTTTGGTACGCAACGCCGCTAAATCCACAGGCTGCTGCGTATTTACGGTCGGGGCGGCATCGTCTTCGGCTTTTTCATCGCCGCAGGCGGTGAGGGTCAGGAGCATCGCAACTGCCATAATGGCAGCCATCAAAGATACAAATCGTTTCATATGCCTTTATTTGTCCTCCATTTAACTGAATTAAAGAATGGTTATGTATTACTTCAGTGCTTCCGGCACATGAGTGAGCAGGTAGTCCGCCCAAGCTTCGGCACCGCTGTAATTAAAATGAATCCCCATAGCGGCATCGCCGCTGAAGTCCGCACGGAGGTAGCCGTTTTCATCGGACACGGCCTCTGCCACATTGACAAAATACCATCCGTTTTCCACGCAGACGGTCTGCATCTTTGCATTGAAGGCTGCGATGGTTTGGTTATTGAGGGTATCATCCGACCGCTTACTATCGGCGGTCATTGGGGTGACGGATTCCACCAGAATGGCGGCATCGGGAGATTTTTCCAGTATCTTGCCCGCCAATTTTACCAAATCTGCAGCGGCTCTGTCAACACCCCCTGCAATACAATTCATGCCCAACATAATATAAACCTTTTTTGCACCGACGGCAGCGATGCCGTCCTCGATTTTGGGGTGCTGTCCGGAGCCTTTCGGGTATTCGGGCAGACGCTTATTCCCGGTATCATAGGTCAGGGCGTTATTTTGGCTGAGGCTGACGGAGCAGAAAAAGCTGGGCGTTCCCAAATGTCCCGTATTGCTATTATAGTTATCCAGCATGACAGAAACAGAGTCGCCCACGAAGGCGGCATCGGAAAACCAATCCGTGGAAACCTTCTCAGAGGTCGGAACCTGCCCTGCCGGCTCTGCTTGCGGGTCTTCCGACGGTGTATTTTCCGGTGGTATATTTTCGGGCGGCGTATTTTCCGGCGTTTCGGTTCCAGGTGTCGGGTTGATCGCTTCCTGTGAGGTTTCGGGGGGCTGGGTAGACTCTGTTTCGTTTGGCTTTTCGTTGCCCGAGCAAGCGGACAGCAGCAGCATGAAAAGCAGCAGGACCAGACTCCATCGTTTCATTGCGTTCTCCTTTTTCCATATTCCATTTCTTTGCTTTAAAAGAGGAGGGTGGGGATGTGGGTCTTGAGGTATTCTACCCAAACCTTAGCACCCTCATAATTCATGTGCATTCCCATCTTGCCGTAGTCGCTGCAATACTCTCGCTTGAAGAATCCGTTCGAATCCAAAAATGCCTCGGCAACATTGAGATAATACCACCGATTCTCCTGACAAATCTCCTGCATTTTTGCATTATATGCAGCAATCGTCGCATTATTCAGCTTTTTGGAATAGCTGGTACTGGAATCTGCCATGGGGGTCACCGACTGCACGATAATTTGTACATTGGGATTTTTTTCTCGAATCCCGGTTAGAACCTTTACCATATCGCCGGTCGAGCGATCCAAGCCAAAGGCGATATTATCCATGCCGAGCATCACATAGACGACACGGGCACCGGTTGCCGCCACGCTGTCGGCAATGGGGGGCTTCTGTCCGGAGCCTTTTGGGTATTCAGGCAGAATGACGCCGGAGAGCATATTGCTGGCACTCATGCTGCCGGCGCAGAGGAATTGTGCCTTCCCCAAGGCGGCGCTGGAATTGCTGTAGCTTTCCAAGGTCAGAGAGATGGAATCGCCAATAAAGACCGCACTATCGAAGAAGGATATATCCCCGCTGGGGTTTTGGGGCAGCAGTGCGGTAAAGGGGATATCAGTATAGCTATCATAGAGGGAATCATACGCCCCGGCGGTCAAGTCTATGTAGGGTTTTTCGTCCTCGTTTTTAACCTGAGAAGCAATCATCAGCCGATACAGCATGGTGGCGGCCACCTCACGAGAGACGATGTTATTGGGGTAGAAAAAGTTATTTTCGTGACCCTTCACAACCCCTGCCATTTGACAGACGCTCACGCCGCTTCGGGCATAGCTTGGGATATAGAGGGAATCCATAAACTGATCGGGTTCCATAATGCGGCGCAGGGAGAGCTGCTCCAGAGAAGCAAAGCGAGCCAAGATCGCACAAATTTGCGCACGAGAGAGGGCATCGTCAGGAGAAAACAGGGTTTCCTCTGTTCCCCCCACCAGCGCATTCTGATAGGACCAGAAAACGGCATCGTAATAGGGGGCATCCTTTGCGACATCCGTGAAGGGGAACGGCTTTTTCTCGGCCGTATTTTCCCGTTCTCGTTTCTTTTTCGCTTCCTGAAAGACACCAGCATCCATATTATAAAGGTACTGCACGAAATCGCACCGCTTGATTGTCTCGGTTGGCAGGAATTTTTCCGCATCCGGCAAGACATCCGCCTTATTGAGTTCTGTGATATATTGATGACTCCACATATCCTGCGTCACATCAACGTAGGGGTTTTCCCATGTTTCATCCTTTCCCCCGGCAGATCGAATGAGCGACGCAGAGGAAAAGAGGATCATAAAGGCAAGAAACCAACTGAGGGTTTGTTTCATAGGCAATCATCCTCCCATCAGAATAAGCAGACCGTTTTAAAAGCGATTTTTTCAAACAAATCGGTTCCCTGTCATCGATTTGTCACGGGGTTGTTTCAAGGCTGTTGTTGTGCTGTCATGAACTTGTTACGAAACCAAACCGCTTTACAATTTCTGTTGATACGTTTTTTATTTTACAAAATATTGTGCACCAAAAGTGCATCATTTTTCCCAAAAAAAGGAGGTGCCACTAATCGGCACCTCCACTTTGTATCCCATTCAATCGCAGTCGCAGCCGCCATGATTTCTGGGTGTGGGACCCTCCTGATCCATACTGACCTGGATAAAATCGCAAGAGCTACCAGGGCAGCCGCAGGGGCAATTCTTGGCCACCACATAGATTTTTCCGTTGCATTTTACAAAGTCGCCGCAGCAGTAGGTTTCGCCGCACTCAAAGGTCTCCGGGCGGGTGCAATAGCGGGGATTCTGCGGAGGAGGATTGCAGCCGCCACCCCATGAAGGCGGACAGCAATTTCCCATATTGGAAGAATTAAAGCAACTCATATGCCTTCCTTTCTCAGCTAACAAACAAATCAGCTCTGTGAGGGCGCTTCCCTCAGTCCACTGTATGCCGCATTCGACACCAAGGTTCCTTTTCCGATGCGCAAATGGAAAATACTATAGCGCTGTGCACAGAAGCGTGGTATACTAGGGTGTATTTCTAACCTCTAAAAGATGCAATTTTGCCAAATTGCCTTGCAGATTGAGGCAAAAAACGCAGCCTTAGTGGTGCTGAGGCGAGGCTTTTTAACAAAGATATGCAAGGAAAGGTGGTGAAATTGCACTTTAGGGATTTTAGAAACAGACCCTAAACCCCATAAAATCTTTTGTCGTTTCAGGAAGGGTGCTTGGTAGACATGGAAAAACAGGACCAGCCAATCGGTGTGTTTGACTCCGGCTTGGGCGGCATCAGCGTACTGCGTGCCTGCGCCGCACAGATGCCCCACGAAAACTTTATCTTCTTTGGCGATTCCGCCAACGCCCCCTATGGCGAAAAGTCCCCCGAAAAGGTGCGTTCCCTCACCTTTCAGGCGGTAGCTGCGCTGCTGCGGCAGGGCGTGAAGGCTATCGTCATCGCCTGCAACACCGCCACCAGTACCGCCATTACCCCCCTCCGCCACGCCTACCCACGCATCCCCATCATCGGGATCGAGCCTGCTGTCAAGCCTGCCGTCTCCGCAGAGGACAGCTCCTCTGTCATTGTCATGGCAACGCCGCTCACCATTCAGCAGGACAAGTATCAAAAGCTGGCAGCCGCCTGCTCCACAGAGGCCAACGTCATTTCTCTCCCCTGCAAGGGACTTGCCTCTATGGTGGAAGCCGGCATTTTGGAGGGCGAGCCATTGGATGCGTATTTGCAGGCACTCTTTCTCCCCTTCCGCCACTGCGCCGTGGATTATATCGTCTTGGGCTGCACCCATTATCCCTTTGTGCGAGATGCCATCCGCAAAAATTTTGGCAGACCCGTTTCCATCATCGACGGCAGCGACGGCACCGCCCGCCAGCTCCGCAGACAGCTCAAAGCCGCCGACCTCCTCTCCTCACAGCGCTCGCCGGGTACCGTTACCTTTCAAAACAGCTTACCCGGCAAGCTCCCCATGAGCGAGCGATTGTTCCTACGCAACCCATAACGCCCATTCGGACACGATGCAATCTGTCAGGTTGCATCGTGTCCTTTTTTGATTTTTTCATTGACAATCGTCTATCTATTTGCTACACTACTTCATAGATTGTCGTCTATATGTTTCTATACGCTCATTTCGGAGGTGCTCCTATGTCTGAACTAGATATCGCCCTGCTCTGTAAAGCCCTGAGCGATGCCAATCGCCTGAAAATCGTCCAAATGCTGGCCGAGGGCGAAAAATGCGCCTGTAAGCTGCTCGAAGCCTTTTCCATCACCCAACCAACCCTGTCCCACCACATGAAGGTTCTGTGCGATATCGATCTGGTGAAGGCACGCAAGGACGGTCGATGGTCGCACTACTCGCTCAACCGAGAAACGCTCGCCCTCTTTCAAGCCTTCATCGCCACCCTTGGCTCCACACTTCCCTGCCACGATGAGGAGGTCTGCGGATGCAAGTAGCATGGCATTTTTTTCAAACCCAAATTCTGGGGATGCAATGGCTCCATTCCGCCGTGGGCAGCCTGCTGTCTGCTCTGGGCGTGGATATCGCCGCTCGTTGGGGCGGCAGTCTGCACTTTTTTCTCTATGACGTCATCAAAATTGTCGTGCTGCTCTGCACGCTGATCTTTCTGATCTCCTATATCCAGAGCTACTTTCCGCCCGAACGCAGCAAGCAGCTCATGGGGCACGCCCATGGCTTGGGCGCCCGCTGTGTCGCTGCCCTGCTCGGCACGGTCACACCCTTTTGCTCCTGCTCCTCCATTCCGCTGTTCATCGGCTTCACCTCCGCCGGACTGCCCTTGGGCGTCACCTTCTCCTTCCTCATCTCCTCCCCGATGGTCGATTTGGGCAGTCTGGTGCTGCTCATGAGTATCTTCGGCGGCAAGGTCGCCATCGCCTATACCTTGGTCGGCTTGGTGATTGCCGTTTTGGGCGGCTCGTTGATCGACAAGCTGCATCTGGAGGACAGCGTGGAGGATTTCATCCGCGGTGTCTCCGCCGTTTCCTTGGAGGCTCCCACCCTCACCAAACGGGATCGGGCTCGCTACGCCAAGGAGCAAATGCTCTCCACCTTTCAAAAGGTCCTTCCCTATATCCTGCTCGGCGTCGCCCTCGGTGCCATCATCCACAACTGGATTCCGGCGGATTGGGTGGAAGCTGCACTGGGAAGCGACAATCCCTTTTCCGTTCTCCTCGCCGTTCTGATCGGCATTCCGATGTATGCCGATATTTTCGGCACCATTCCCGTGGCAGAGGCCCTGCTCTTTAAGGGCGCACAGCTTGGCACCATCCTCAGCTTTATGATGGCGGTCACCACGCTTTCCCTGCCCTCCCTGATTTTGCTGCGGAAGGCAATCAAGCCAAAATTGCTGTTTGTTTTCATCGCCGTATGTACCGTAGGCATCACCCTCGTAGGCTATGCCTTCAACGCTGCACAGATCTTTATGATGTAATCTAGGGTCTGTTTCTAAAATCACTAAATCGCAATTTCACCACCTCGCCTTGCATATTTTCGTTAAAAAGCCTCGCCTTAGCACCACTAAGACTGCGTTTTTTGCCTCGATCTGCAAGACAATTTGGCAAAATTTCATCTTTTAGACTTTAGAAACACACCTTAAAAAAACAGGAGGTATTCTCTATGTGGCCCTTTGGAAAAAAAGACACCGGCTGCTGCGCCCCCACGCAGAGCCAAGCCGAACACAATGAAAACGCTGTGGTTAAAATTCTCGGCGGCTGCTGCTCCAACTGCAACGCCTTGGAGGCCAACACCGTAGAAGCACTCAAAGCCCTTGGTCTGGACCCCACCATTGATCACGTCACAGATTTCGTAAAAATTGCCGCCTACGGCGTGATGCGTACGCCGGCTCTCGTCTATGACGGAAAGGTTCTCAGCTACGGTCAGGTTCTGAGTACCGCAGATATCATCGCTCTCATAGAAAGGAACCGCTGAAATGTCTTGTCAAGCCCCCGTCCCCTGTAGCTGCCCCAAAACGGTTTGCCCCAACCACGGAAATTGTGCTGCCTGCGTCGTCAAGCACAAAAAAACCGACAGCCTGCCGTACTGCCTGTTTCCCGATAACGGCGGCGACAAATCCAACGCCAATTATTATACCGTACTCAAGGCTCGGTTTGAAACAACGGATGAGAAACGGTAAACACAAAAAACCACGGAAGACCCATGGGTCTTCCGTGGTTTTTTAACTTATAGCAAAAGCGCTTCCATATTCCGCAATGTTTTTTCCGCAAAATAACGATAGTAGGCATCCGTAAGACGCTTGCGTTCTCTCACCCGAATCGGAATCTGTGTGCCATTTTGCAAAACAAAATACTCCCCCACCTCTTGGATGTAATCCATATTCACAAGATAGCTTTTGTGGCACCGCAAAAAGGCGGGCGATTGCAGCCGCATCTCAAATTCATCCAGCTTTTCTCTTAATATAAATTCTTGGTCATCCCGCAAATGCACCTTAATTCGGTGGTTGTCGATTTCCGCCCACAGGATATCTCCCAGATACACCAGTGCAGTTTCCACACGATTCCGCAGTAAAATTTGACGTCTTTCCGGAACCACAAACAGCTTTTTCAAAAACAGAGAGAGCTTTTCCGCCGAGACCGGCTTCATGAGATAGCCAGAGGCATCCACCTCATAGCTTTCCACTGCAAACTCTGCACTGTTGGTCAAAAAGAGAAGGGGGAGCTTCTCCCCTCTCCGACGAAGCTCCTTGGCAATCTCCATGCCATTTTTCCCCTGCATATAAATATCCAAAATCAGCAGATCAAACCGCACCCCGTCCTCTATAGCGAGCAGGAGTGACTCTCCGCTTTCATAGCCCATCGTCTGTATGGGGGAAACCTCCAGACCCTGCAACAACGCTTCCAGCTCCGCCCGTTCCCCCTGATCGTCATCGCAAATTCCAATGATCACAAACATTCCTCTTTTCTTTATTCTCTGGTCAAGTCTGCCGCTCACCCCGCAGAAGGCTCAGCTTTGTCTTTTTTGCTTTTGATGCGCCCGAATGGCATAGGAAAAAATGGGGAACATCGTAGGAAAGGCAACCTGCGGCTCCAGCGTATAGCGCAGGAAATCAAAAAAGAAAACGTGCGGATCATCCAAACGCCCTTGCAGCTTAAACAGGCGGAAGCCAAGGTCAAAGCAGGCAGACATCTGCTCTGTGGTGAGGGCAATGGTACGCCGCTTGGTGCTGCCCTGCTTCCACTCGGGGATAAAGCTGCAATTTTCTATGAAATTATGTGGGCAGGCATTGGTTTCAATCAGTGCTCTCTGCTCCTGTACAATAGAATCATAATGCGCCCGTCGCTGGGCACACTGATAGGTACAGCGCTCATTGAGAATCAGCTCCGCTCGTTCCTTGGGCAGCGTGCAGAGAAGCGCTGTATCGTGGTTGTCATCCGGATGCACGACATAGCGGGCAAAGCCGTGCGCCAAGGCTCCATAATAGTCCGCATCCCGTTTTTCTGTAAAGGCCGTCATAATCACGGAGGCGTGCAGCTCAATATTGGGATAGTGCGCTTGGATATAGTCCTTCAACTGCGGATCGCTGACAATTACGCCGCCCTGCAACGCATCCAAGCTTGCCAAAATGTCATTGCAAACGGGGTCTGTGAAGTCCTCGGGTGGCAGACTTGGGGTCGAGAAGGTCAAAAGCGGCGTGATGCCATGTGCCACCGCCTCGGAAAGCTCCGCTTCTATCGCCGCATGGGTGACCGATGGCTGCCGAAACAGCAGCCGACCACCATTCCACCGCACACGGGGTGCGCCGTAGAGATACTTCACCGGAATGCGATATCCAAACTTTGCCTCAACCTCATCAAGACAGCGATAGAGGAGAGAAGAAAACTGAAAAAGACCCGGGACGCTATAGGAGGCCCCGGGAAGAAGGGCGGCTGTCGTTCCCTGCGGAAGCATTTTTTCATACATAACCAATCAGCTCCTCTTGCGGCTCTATGCCGCATCCAGTATGTGAAACCCTTCCCGGCAATCCCTCTGCACGAAGGGCAGCAGAGCACAATTGCGCCGATGGTTTCCTCTGAAAATTTTATTTCTGCATTGTACCACGATTATACCCCCGCCGCAAGATGTCTTATGCACCCGTGGCAGAAGGTCAGTTCATTGACCTTTCTCTTTCTCTGCGATATACTGTAAGGGACAAGTGATTCCGAACCAAGGGAGGCTCTATGAACAAAAATAAGCAACCTAAGCACCCCCTTATGCTGCCCAAGCATCGCCGTCCTAGGGTGCTGCTTCTGGGCAATGGCATGAACCGCGTCTATGGCGGTGCCTCGTGGGCAGGTCTGCTCGCACAAATCAACCGTACCAGCTTCACCGCCGAGCAGGTGAAAGCCATGCCCTTTCCCATGCAGGCCGTGCTGCTGAGCAACGACCATGTCGATGCCTCGCTCAAGGATCTGAGCCGTGAGCTGAGCCGCTGCGAAACACACCCCTGGCTGGATGCACAGCTCAAACGCCTGCTCTCACTGCCCTTCGACTGCATCCTAACCTCCAATTTTACCTATGAGCTGGAATATGCCGCCGACCCTAAGTTTTTATCTGTCCCGTCAAGAGCCGCCCGCTATCGCCGCCATACCCCTGCTGTCAAACGGGCAGAAACCCGCTTTATGCTCCACACCTATTATGACCTCCCCTTTGCAGACAAAACCATCCCCGTTTTTCATATACATGGGGAGGCGAAAAAACCCGATTCCGTCATTTTAGGCCATTACTATTACGGAAATCTGCTCTTTCACTACGATGCCTATTTAGCCAAGCGTGCCCCCAAGCGCCGTTACCTCTCTCCGGGAGACAAGTCTGACATGGTCATGCATAGCTGGCTGGACTACTTTATTTTGGGGGATGTTTATACCCTTGGCTTTGGCTACGATACCTCGGAAATGGATTTGTGGTGGCTGCTCTGTCGAAAAAAACGAGAACGTACCAACCACGGCTCCCTCTATTTTTTTGAGCCGTCCCGTCAGTCTGCTCTCACCAAGGTCGCTCTCTTGGAAGCCTATGAAGCAAAGTTTCTGTCGCTCGGCGTACAGGAGCCAAAGCCGGAAGACTTTGCTGCCTTCTACGAAAAAGCCATCAATGAAATTGCCGCACGAATTTCTTCCTAGGAAGCCTCTGATGAAAAGCACCGTGTGCCAACAAAAGGACAGAAAAGCTACCCTTGGAGCGTGCATGAGGAGTTCAGCAGAGCTTTTCTAGCCCCCTCTACCCGTATCAATACATTTATCGTTGAATTTAATGTTACCCAAAACTAACAACAGGGTTTAACGAAACGGCGGACGACTTCGGTCATCCGCCGTTTTCCCTGCCATCAAACACCGTTTTTCGCTTCCCTCCCCTATTTTTGGATATAACATGTAAAAAATGGAAGAAATAATTGAAACTATTGTTGTTTGGTGCTATAGTAAAGTTTGTTGAACTATCCGTTCTTATGCGCCGGAATCAATGCCCCTCCTCTTTCTTGCAACAAAGCCCCTACCTTTTTTCTGCTTCACATCCCTCCTTGCGCCTCCTCTGACCGCATCCCTCCTGCATGTCAGAATCAGAATACAGTAAAACCGCTGAAAACCAAAGCAGAATACACAGGTGGCTTTTTGTTCCTTCCCGCAGTGCCGCATCCCATCCGCCACCGTGGTTGCTGCAATCAGAAAGAGTCAACCAGACTGCGCCCCTGTTCTTTTCGGACGATAATAAAGGAGTTAAGTAAATATGAGCTACCCCAACTTGCCTATGCGGAAGGAGTGTGTTGTGTCTCGTCGTTCTATCCTCGTTGTCGATGATGCCCCCGGACATCGCAAGATGCTACAAAAGATTTTGGGACAGGACTACCGTATTTTCGAATGCACAAACGGCAGAGAGGCACTCGCCTTTTTACAGGAGACAACGGAAGAAATTTCCCTCATCCTGCTGGATCTCTTGATGCCCATCATGGATGGCTATACCTTTATGGAAGCTATCGGCAAAAACGAACGCCTCCGTGGCATTCCCATCATCGTAGAGACCGCCAGCGGCAAGCTTGAGGATGAGCTTCGCTGTCTGGCTGCCGGCGCCTCAGACTTTATTCCCAAGCCCTATAACAGTGAAATCATCCGCCGGAGAATCTCCAGCATCATCCGACTCAGAGAGACCTCTGCCATGCTCAACCTTTTGCAATATGACAAGCCAACCGGCTTTTTTACCAAGGAGTTTTTTTATCGCAATATAGAACAGGAGCTGAGAGACCATCCCGCACAGGACTTCGATATCGTTTGCAGCAACATCGAAAACTTTAAATTCATCAACGAGCGATATGGGATCAAAAAAGGCGACCAGCTCTTACAATTTATGGCAGATATTTATCGGAAATATGACCGCGGCGGCTCTATCTTCGGCTACTTTGGCAGTGATAAGTTTTTTTCCTTCTCCAAGCACTGGTCTTCGTTTAACCCCTACTTCTTTGATGTTGTTTGCAAGGATATCAAAGAAAATGCCCCGGTACCCAACGTCGTGGTTAAATTTTCCATCTATCAGCAGGTCGACCGTGCCATGCCCGTCCCCACCATGTGTGACAAAGCCCTTCTCGCCTTGGATCGCATCAAAAAAGCCTACGGGAAATCGGTCGCAAAATATGACACCTCTCTCGATGCAAAGCTCCTGCGGGAACAAAACATTCTAAACGCCATGGAGGAAGGCATTCGAGAACACCAATTTGTGGTCTACTATCAGCCGAAATACGACATTCGGCTTGAATGCATCAGCGGCATGGAAGCGCTGGTACGCTGGGAGCATCCTTCCTACGGAATGCTTCCTCCCAGTGAATTTATTCCTCTCTTTGAACAGAATGGATTTATCACCGCCCTTGATTTTTATGTGTGGGAGGAAACCCTGAAAACCCTCCAAAAATGGATCACGCAGGATATGCCGATTTTCCCCATTTCGGTGAATGTCTCCCTGTCTGACCTCTCCCTCCCCCATTTTACCGAAAAGCTCCACGATTTGGTGCAGCGCTATCATGTGTCGCCCTCTCTCCTTCACTTGGAAATCACCGAATCCGCCTACAGCGAAAATCCCGACGAAATTATTGAGACCGTCAACCGACTGCGTTTGCTCGGCTTCAAGATTGAAATGGACGACTTTGGAAGCGGCTACTCCTCCCTCAATATGCTCAGCGAGCTGCCCATTGATATTTTAAAGCTCGATATGAGCTTTTTGCAAAAGAAGCCTTCCCTTCAAAAGAAAAATGTCATGAGCTTTGTTCTTTCTCTGGCACGTTGGCTGGAAATGGGCACCGTGGCAGAGGGTGTGGAAACCAAATCACAGCTGGAGGCACTCAAGGCCATGGGTTGTCGGCAAATACAGGGCTATTATTATGCCAAACCCATGCCTCTGCAGGAGGTCGAGGCGCACATCCGCAAATCCATCGCCTGCCACCCGACCGAACCACCCGAGCTGCCCGGACACTATGAAGATATTTTCCCCGACTTCACCACAGATACCATCCTCCTTGCCTGCGACACCGAGGCGGACTGCGCCTATCTGCGTCTGCTTTTGGAGCCACAGTATCAGATTGTAGAGGCAAGCAACGGGCAAGAGGTGCTGGACTATCTGCGTCTGCATCCAAGAGAAATCGCTCTCATCCTCTTGTCTCTCTTTATGCCGACTATGGGCGGCCTGGAAACCTTGGAACGCCTCAAAGCAGAGGAGGATTTCGCTCAAATACCCATCGGCATCATTTTGGACATTGATCTGGATCACGGTGCGCATGCATTAAATCTGGGCGCAGACACGCTTGTATTTAAACCCTTCCGCAAGGACTATGTCCTGCACAGTGTGAAAAATGCCATCAACGGCGCCCAGCTGCAAAAGATCAAAGAAAGTATCGCCTTTCGAAAAAATCAGCTTCGGCACGCCGCCTATCAGGACAGCCTGACCAACTGCTATAACCGCCGTGGTCTGACCGAATCCATCCGCCGCCTACCCAAGGATGAAAAGCACACCGTCATGCTGATTGACATGGACAATCTGAAAAAATGCAACGATACCCACGGACACGGCGAGGGCGATAAGCTGATTCAAACCATCGTTGCCACCTTGAACAACGAAATTAGAAGTGATGATATTTTGGCCCGCATCGGTGGGGATGAATTTGTTTTGGTGATCAAGAATCTCTCCGATCCAGAGTTGGCATTTCGCAAGGCACAGCATCTGACCGAGGTGGTGAAGCACCTCACGCTGGACAGCATTCATTTCCCCACCTCCTGCTCCATCGGACTGGCCATTATGCCGGATATTGCCATGTTTGATGCCGTCCTGAAAAGGGCAGACGAAGCCTTGTATCGGGTCAAAAAAACGCAGAAAGGCACCTGTGCCCTCTGGGGACATACCTATGCAGACTAATTTACAACAAGGGGGTTCTACCGTGGGATTTTCCGGTTGGATGAAGCGAATATTCTCTTCATTTTTGGCGCTGCTCCTCTTTCTCTCCTGCCTCACCCCCTGCATGGCAGCTAAGAGCCAAGATGAGCGTGTGGTTTGGGTCGGCTTTTACGAATATCCTTATTTTCAAGAAATCGAAGAGGATGGAAGCCTTTCCGGATATAGCTATGACTATCTACAGGCGCTTGCACAATATACGGGCTGGCGGTATGAATATGTTACTACCCATACCTCCTCCGAATGTCTGAAGCTTCTTGAGGAGGGCAAAATCGACCTGATGGGCGTTTTGAAAAAAACGCCCGAACGAGAAGCTATCTTCGATTTTCCCGCCATTTCCTCCAGCATGAATCTCTCCCTTTTGGTAACGAAACGGGAGAATACCGACTTTGCCTTCGAGGACTATCCCTCCTTTAATGGCATCACCGTCGGACTGCAAAAGAACTTTGCCCGGAACGATGGGTTCCTCCGTTTTGCCAAGGATCAGGGCTTTTCCGTCAAAACCAGTAGCTACGATACCAAGGAGGACTTAACCGCTGCCCTCAATAACGGCAGCGTCGATGCCATTCTCATCAGCTCCACCCAGAATAACCCTAACTACCGGGTGATTGCCAGCTTCGACAGCGACGTGAGTTACTATGTCACCACAAAGGGAAACACCGCCCTTTTAAGCGAGCTGAATGATGGACTCAAACGGCTTACTGCACAGCATCCCTATTTACAAGGAAATCTTTATCAGAAATATTACGACTTTTCAGAGGGGCAAATCCCCGTTTTTTCTAAAAAAGAGCTGGCCTATATTCAAGAAAACCCTACCTTACGTGTCGTCTATGACAGCGCATGGGGACCCTATGAAAGCATCGCAAAGGACGGAACGCCATACGGCATTTCCATCGACCTGTTGGATCGCATTTCCCAGATTGCAGGCATTGACTTTCACTATATTCCCTCCCAATCTCAAATTAACACGATGCATCTGATGACGGACGGCGAAGGTGACCTTCTCACCGCCCTGAGCTACGATTACCATAGAGCCAACCTCCACAACGTCTATATCACACAGCCCTATTTGTCCGTCGAGTATGTCACCGCTTATCGGATCGAACAGCCCGAAAACCCTAGGCTTGCCCTGCCAAGGGGCTATCATATCAGCAGCATTGCTTTAGATGTCCACAAAAATGTCTCTAACATCCTTTATTACAATAGTGTAGAGGCGTGTCTGGACGCCATCTATGACGGGAAAGCAGACTACACCTTTCTCAGCAGCTATGAGATGGAGTATTATCTCAACGTCCCCAAGTATCACGCCATCAATTACCGCTCCTTGCAGGTCTCGCCCTTGGAGCTGAGTATCGGTGTCTCCAAAGAACAGGACCCCATTTTGTTCTCCATCATCGAAAAATCACTCGACGGTATCTCCGGTTTGGATATTCAGCAGATGATTCAAACCCATATCACCCAGAAAAGAGAAGACAGCATCCTGAATCTCCTCTACGGAAATCCCGTCCAGTTCGTCGTCATTATCACCCTTATCTTTACCTCCCTCCTCATCGCCATGATTGCCTTTATGCTCTACCGCAGCAATTCCCATAAAAACGATCGCCTGCAACGAGAAAATGAAGCCAAGTCACAATTCCTCTCCCGTGTCAGCCACGATATGCGAACCCCCATGAACGGCATTTTGGGCATCACCTATCTCGCCAAGCAGAAAACTAATGTGGAGGATTTACAGCAAGACATCGAGCAAATCGAGCTTTCCGGCAAAATGCTCTTGAATCTCATCAACGACACCTTAGATATCAGCAGGATTGAAAGCGGAAAGCTGGAGCTGCATCCCTCGGCCTGCGATGCGGAAAAAGTTCTGGACACCGTTTTACGGATTGTAGCACCCTCCATGGATAAAAAAATGCTCCACTTTTCGTTTGACAGAAAAAACGTCCACCACCTATCCATCTATGCCGATGTGCAGCGTCTTCAACAGGTTTTTTTGAATCTGCTGACCAATGCCATCAAATTTACGCCCACCGGCGGACGCATCGCATTTATTATAGAGGTTCTCTGGAAAACGGAACACAAGGTCTGTGTACGCTTCACCGTGCGGGACAACGGCATCGGGATGAGCAAGGCGTTCCAAACGCATCTTTTTGATGCCTTTGCACAGGAAAATAGAATTAACACCGACAGCACCGTCGGGACAGGTCTTGGGCTTTCCATCGTAAAAAGCATTGTCGATTTGATGGGCGGCAGCATTCAGGTTTCGAGCCAAGAAAACGTCGGAACAGAGGTGAATATCACCTTGGAGCTTGACATAGCTCCACAGGAAAAAACAGAACCTATAGCTGTCGCTGGTAACTACTCGATTCTGAACGGAAAACGTGCGCTTTTATGTGAAGACCACGACCTCAACGCCAAAATCGCCGAAAAGCTTCTGGAGCGTGTAGGGATGGTAGTGGATCGTGCCGAAAATGGCAAGCTGGCGCTTGCTCTGTTTGAGCACGCCCCCGTGGGCTACTACGATGCCATTTTAATGGATATCCGTATGCCCATCATGGGTGGCTATGAAGCCACCGCTATGCTCCGTGCTCTGCACCGACCCGATGCCAAGGATATCCCCATCCTCGCCCTTTCCGCCAACGCCTTCGGGGAAGATATCAAAAAATCGAAATCCGTCGGGATGGATGCACACCTTTCCAAACCGATTGAGCCACAGCTGCTCTACGAAACCCTGACCGCACAGTTAATGGAACGGAAAGGAAGGGATCCCGTTTGAATTCTTTTTGTAAAAAGATAACCAGCGCAATACTCTGCACCACGCTCCTCATCGCCATGCTGAGCGGCACCCTTTCCTGTACCGCCACCAACACCGCTGCGTCTAAGGAATCCCCCGTGCGTGTGGGGTGGTATCCACTGAATGGCTCGCAGGAATATGACAAAGACGGCAACCCCTGCGGCTATAGCTATGACTGTCTGCAAGCCCTCTCCCGCCACACCGGACTGACCTTTGAGTATGTGAATGGGAGCTTTTCCGAATGTCTCTCCCTCCTGAAAAGCGGTGACCTTGATCTCATGCTGTTTGTCCAATATACCCCCGAACGTGGGGAGCAGCTCTCTTTTTGTGACGTTCCCCTGTGCAAGGTTTCCTCCTTTTTGACCTGCGAAAAAGAATTGGCAGGTCAATACACAGGAAAGGAATCCTTGGAGGGGAAAACCATTGCTGTCGTAAACGGCTCCTATCAGGAAAAGGAGCTGCGGGATTTCATGTTAGGCTCTGGAGTCAACTATACCGTCCTCCCTTGCCGTCTTACCTCCGATGCGCTGCAAACGGTAAACGACGGAATTTCAGACTTTGCCCTCATCCCCTCTGTCGTCCGCCTCTCCCCGCAACAGGTCGTGGTAGAATCCCTCAACGTGCGGTTTGCGAGTATGGCTGTAGCAAAAGATGATCAGGCTCTCTTACACCGTCTAAACACTGGTCTTTCCTCCATTTTGGATGTCGATCCCAGTTTTTTTAAAAGCCACTATGAGGCACACTTTGGCGGCAGCAGGCAAGATCCCTTCACCCTGAGCAAGGAAGAAAAGCAGGCCGTAGCAAATTTGGGTACCCTCCATGTCTGCCTAGACAAAGATGCGGGCTACCTCTCCCGCTATGAGGACGGTGTGTGGTGCGGCATTCGTGCCGATGTGGTGAAGCTTATCTCGCAAAAGCTGGGTATTCCCTATCAATTTATAGCGGACGATATCTCCGACCAGCTCTCCCAATGGAACCAAGCGGACGGCATCGATTTGGTTGCCGGCTTCTACTTTGACTATAACTGGGCAAAGCAAGCCCACGTTTCCATCTCCTCC
>CAYQRI010000020.1:5822-20903 GCA_964420085.1 uncultured Ruminiclostridium sp. | reverse complement strand
AGCGGGAGGGTCGGGTTTTGGAGCTGGCTCGTTTGACGGGCGGTGTCCACCTCTCGCCTGCAATTTTAGAGGGAGCGGAGGAGCTTTTGCGGGAAGCAGAAGCGTCCAAAGCGGTCCTGACGGCGGAGCGCCGGACTTAATATCATATCAAATTTATTTCCTTCAGGATAAATTCAAAACCGTTCCCCTTGTGTTCTATCGAAGTATTTCTATAGAACACGGAGGGAACGGTTTTTTTGTTGTGATAGAGATAGTATCAGTTTGATCGCTACATTTTCTTTGCGCTGAAGGGCAGTGTTACGATAGAGATTTACGACATTGGGGGGTTAAATTAGAATCCCTTCACAGTGATCCAGCTCATGCTGAATGATTTCGGCTGTCCAATCGGAGAAGGTTTTGTAGCGTGTTTGTAATTCTGTGGTTTGATACTGCACCTTGATGGATTGGAAGCGCTTGGTTTTCCGCCTGCCGACAAGGGACAAGCAGCCTTCCTCGGCTTCATATTGTCCAGACTTTTTCAAAATCTCGGGGTTCAGCATCACCCAGTATTTGTCGCCGTCCAGAAAGGCGATGATGCGTTTATTGATACCAATCATATTGGCGGCCATGCCCACACAGCCATCTTTGTGGGCTTTTAAGGTTTCCAGCAGGTCAGCAGCGACCTGTAGATCGTCTTTGGTGGCAGGCTCTGCCTTTTGGGATAAAAAGGCTTCGTCTTTACAAATCTCTCGAATCATGTAGGGAGTTCCTTTCGTTTTTTTCAGCGGAGCGAGCGATAAAATGCCTTGGCTTTGGTTAGGTCATCGGCATTCGGGTGTCCCTTGGCGGTGCCGCCGATGAGCTTAAAGGGGCCGAAGGTGTTGAAGCCACGGCAGCAATAGACGCCCAAAAGATTTGCGTGCTTGTCGTAAACAGCGTCGGAGATGCTTTTGATATAGCTCGGGCGATGCATGGCATAGGTATAGACGAGAAAGACATCCTTGCCTTCAGGGAGGTGCTCTTGAGCAAAGCGGATGAGCGATTTGTGGAAGCTGCCTGCGTAAATGCCGGAGGCGAAGCCGATGGTGTCGTAGGCATTCAAATCCACGTCGGTGTGGGTGGAGATATCAATGAGGTCAACGGGTTCGCCCTCCACCATGGCTTCTACAACCTTTCGTGTGTTTCCGTGGTGATAAGAATAATAACAAATGGCAGTTTTCATGTGAGTCCCTCCTGAATTTTTATTGCAGGGTTAAGCGGTGTGAGTCAAATGCGGTGGGTCGTTTGTTACGCCTAGTTTACCCCATAGCCTATCAAACTGCAAGGGGTGTCGGCAAATCAAGCGAAATGGGAGGAACGAGCGGTGGCTCGTTCCTCCCGTTTCTAGGCGCACCCAAACGCATCAGCTTTTTAGGATGGTACTGTTATTGAGGAGCGTGGCACTATAAAGAAAGAGTACGTCTTGATTCGTAAACTCCACGAAGCTGCCAATCAGTGCGGGGGCGATGTAGCGTGTATCAATGAGGGTTATTTTTCGATAGCCCTCCATCAGGAGAGGGGCAAGGCTGCTGCCGAAGGAATCACGGAACAGCACCAATTCCCGCTCTGTGGTTGCTTTGGGATTCTCAATGGTCATGAGGGCACAGGCACCCGATAGGAAATAGTCATAAGGGTCTCGTCCGTTCAGCTTTTCGCTGTCGTAGACACCGCCAACTTGATTGGTTTCATAGTTGGTTACGATGCACCCTTCCAGCAGGGTATTTGTCAGAGCGGCGATGGTTTCATCGTGCATCGTCAGACCGCTTTGGCTTGGATACAGACCTTGGAAGTCTTTTTTTACGATCTCGGTTTCATAGTTTTGGGAAAGGGGAATCCCCATGCTGTCCCCCAGCTGCTTTGACACGTCGAGGAGTGATTCCTGCCGCCAGTGGGGATCGGTTTTATAGTAGCTCTCTGCGGTTAGATTGCCCCAAATGTCGATATAGTCGGCAAAGGGAGTCTGGCTGCAAAACTGCTGTAGGAGTGTGCCATAGTCGAGGGAAAGCTGTCCGGCGTCCTCTGCCAAAAAGTAGCCCTTTTCCGGGACAATGGCACTGTAGACCTTACAGTCGGTTTGGGAGAGATAGTCCCTGTATATTGCGTCCAGCTTTTGTGCGGCACCTTCTATGGAGGTTAGGTTCAGAGGATACTCCTGCTTCACCGCATACCCGTTTGTAAGATAGATGCCATGTACATCCCGCTGAAAGAGCAGGCGATGAGAGGCAAGGGCATAGCCGCTGCGGAATACATCCCGCAGGGGAAATTGATCTTGGGCATAGGTCTCAAAGTCATTCATGAAGCTTGCCGTAAGGATCGACTGCAGATCGACTGTCGGTCTTTGCGCAAGCTTTCTGCGTTCGCTGCTCGAAATGTCCGTGACGGGCTTGGTCCAAGCGAAAAGGCTCAGGGCGATCCAGAGCAGACAAAGGCCCAAAAGACCAGGTAAATACCATTGTTTTTTCATGCTGTGTCCCCCTTAAAAACGGAAATAAAGAAACGGATTGAAGGAACCATCGACCAGAAAGGCAGTGGTGAGGAGCAGGAGCAAGGCCAGCAGCAGTGGCTCTGCCGCACGACGCACATAGCCCTGTTTATCCCACTGGAGTGTGGTTCGATAGATGGCTCGAAGCAGCGGGGTACAGCCGATGATACCCACCACCAGAATCACACCATAGCTTTGCAGATAGTACAGACTTTCCGTGGATACAAGGGGGAGTCCGCCCAGACCGAAGAGATCCGTGAGCATAGAGCCAACGGAAGCGAGACTGTCTGCCTGAAACAGCACCCAACCGAGCATCACGAAAAAGAGTACATAGAGATGGGAGAAGGGTCCCATGCGGGCGAGGATGCGACCGAAGCCGAGCTTTTCTGCTACAAGAAGGACGGCGTACAGCAGTCCCCAAAGAACGAAGTTCCAGGCGGCGCCGTGCCAAAGACCGGTCAGACCCCAGACTAACACGAGGTTTAAGAGGAAGCGGGGGGTGGAGACTCGATTTCCGCCCAGCGGGATATAGACGTAATCCCGAAACCAGCTGCCCAGTGTCATATGCCACCGCCGCCAAAATTCCGTGATGCTTTTGGAGAGATAGGGATAGTTAAAGTTTTCGGGCAAGGGAAAACCAAGTACACGTCCCAAGCCAATCGCCATATCGCTATAGCCCGAGAAGTCAAAATAAATCTGCATCGTATACGCCGCAAGAGACAGCCACGCAAATAAAAGGCTTGGCTCTGTGGCGGACTGATATAGGTGACACAGCTCCCCGAGGGTGTTGGCGAGCAGAACCTTTTTAGAAAGTCCGATGAGAAACCGACGCAGACCGGAATAGACCTGCTCCATGCTGTAGGTTCGCTCTGCCAAAGCGTGCTCCATATCCTGATAGCGGACAATGGGCCCAGCAATCAGCTGCGGAAAGAGGGAGACATAGGCGGCAAAACGAATCAGACTCCGTTGCGGCGTGATCTCTTTTCGATAGATATCAATGAGATACCCCATAATCTGAAAGGTATAGAAGCTAATGCCAAGGGGTAGGGCGATGCTCAGTATGGGAACAGGCAGACCGGTGAGCTGTCCGAAGCTTTCCAAAAAGAAATCGGCGTATTTAAACCAGCCCAACAGCCCCAAATGAACGAGAAGTGCCGCTGCAAGGCAGAGCTTTCGTCCGGTATTGCTTTGGAGTCGACCGAGGACTTGTCCCAAAATATAGCCACAGAGAATGGAAACGAGCATGATAACCAAATATTTTGGTTCGCCCCAGCCATAAAAGAAAAGGCTCGCCACAACGAGCAGAGCATTTCTGGCGTTCTTGGGGACGAGAAAATAGAGAAGAAGTACGATGGGTAAAAAGTAGTATAAAAATGTCAGGCTTGAGAATAGCATGATGCCTCCTAACACAGGACAAGAAAAAAATCTGTCCTGTTTTCATAAAAAAGCGTGCCCTGTGGGGAAGTATCCGCACACAGGGCACGCAAAAGATTAGACGGTTGTCACGCTCTGTGTACCGCAAACGCTCTGGAATGCGGTCACCATCTGTGCAGCGGTGACCATGTCTGCCATGCTGGACTGCACCATGATGAGCATGACAACGTCGCCACAATAGGCAACCTTCAGGTCATCGGCCTCGACACAGACCCACTTTCGGGGGTTGATGCCGCTTTTCATCTCTTGTGCTACGGCGGCCGCATCCTTGCTGTCCTTCACACGAACCATAGCCAAGGAATACGCCTGAGAGCCGATCAACGCTTCGGAAGCAGCCGCTTCCTTTACCTTGCTGCCATCGGAGAGACCCAGATAGCTTTTGACAGAATCGGCATTGGAGAGATCGACAGGAACGGTGCCGAGCATCAGCTCAACCGGCTTCTGTGCATAGATATTGTTGATCAGGTCAGAAGGGGTGCCAGTGGGACCCGGGGCAGGTGCGGGGGGTTCAGGCTTTGTGGTGTTGCCGTTGTCACCGGAGGGCTTGTTAGAGGTATTGCCGTTGTCGCCAGAGGGCTTGTTAGAGGTATTGCCATTGCCGCCGGAGGGCTTGTTAGAGGTATTGCCGTTGCCGCCGGAGGGCTTGTTAGAGGTATTGCTGTTGCCGCCGGAGGGCTTGTTAGAGGTGTTAGCGTTGCCGCCAGAGGGCTTGTTATTTGTTTCCGTGTCCTTGTCGTCCGTGGGAGCCTCTGCCTCCGGCTTGTTGGCATCGACCTCTGCGTCAGGCTCTGAGGTGCCTTCGCTGTTCGGTTCATTTGTGTCTACTGTGTCTTCCACGCCGGTCTCAGGGGTGTCTTCCGTGTTTTCTTTCTTGCCGCAAGCAGTCAAGAGGGTCATGATGAGTAAGAGGCTGAGGCATAACGCCAAAAATTTCTTTCCATGTTTCATAGTAGTGTCTCCTATTGCTTTTTTAATTTGTTTGTAGGGTATAGGCTGTGGCTCTTAAGGGGTACTTTCCTGCTTGATGTACCACACCCCAGTCTCCGAATCGCAGGATAGAGAATACACGATTTGTGTCGTTCCCTGCCGCACGGTGAGGGTGGGAAGGGTATTGGGCTGTAAATTTTTCAGAACCCAGACAAATTCCTGCGGGGCTTGCGATTCTGGCGGGGCTTGCGGCTCCTCCTGTTGGGGCAGGAGTGCTGCGGCTTGCGGTGCAGCACTGGGCTGAATCTCACCCGTGGATGCGTGCAGCTCGGCTTTGTCACCGCCTTGCAGCGAGAGGGGGATGATGAGGGTATCTCCCATTTCTCTGGGTAAGGTCATGTGTGCTACAGCTGTCTCCTGCGAGACAACGACGGCGTTGCTTCCGATGGTCGTTCCGTTGGTCAGCAGCAGGATTTCAGAGGGCGTCCCAACCCCGTGCAAGATCATCACCAGAAAAAGGGCGGCGGCACAGGTGGAGAGTGCCAACCCACGAAGCATCGGATTTCGCTTTTTTGCAGGGTTTCTTTGGCTTGGAGAGGGCTGACAGATTCTGTCTCGCAATTCGGGGGACGGGGTGATGCTGAGGTAGTGCTTTTTGGTTTCTTCATTCACCATGGGAAGTCACCTCCATCCGTTTTTTCTTCAATAGGTCTCTTCCTCTTGCCAGACGCATTTTTACGGCCGATTGGGTGAGATGTAAGATGTGTGAAATTTCGTCCACACGAAAGCCCTCCAAATAGTGGAGGAGAATGGGGGTTTTGTATTTTTCAGGAAGCTCTAAAATAAGCGGAAGCATTGAGTTTTCCTGCTCCTTTGCGGGTAGATGTACGATTTCCTCCAGCGGTGTATAGCGTCGAAGCTTTTTCCGCCGCCAAACATCCCGGCATTGATTGATCGTGACACGGATAAACCAGGCCTTTTCGTGTTCCTCGTCTTGAAAGGACGGCAGCTTATCCATATACTTAAAAAAGACCTCCTGCACGGCATCCTCGGCATCCTCTCGAGAGAGGAGCTCTGCATAGGAGATGCGAAATACAATTGCCGCATAGCGGTCATAGAGCGCAGTCACTGTCTGGTTTTGATCTGCTCCTGCAGCCATTCATAACCCTCCTTCACCTCAAATACGCATCAGACCATCCTATGGTCACAAAAAGATAAAAATTTTTTCAAACGTGTCTACTATACCATGAACCTAGCATCAAAACAACAGGATGAGACGAAAAACGGCAAGCGTTCTCCCTCCCAATATGGGAGAAAAACGCTTGCCGCTGTTGCAGCGCACGGTATTCTAGGGGATGGATCGGACTCTGAGCTGCCAAAAGGCGATGGCGGCGGCGGTTGCGACATTAAGGGAATCCACGCCGTGTGACATGGGGATGCAAACCGTATCATCACAATGGGCAATGGTTTCTGCGGAAAGACCTGTACCCTCTGTACCCAACACAAGGGCAAGCTTGGGTGACTGGGCAAGCTGGGGGTCATCGATAGAAAGGGCGGTGTCGCTCAATGCCATAGCAACCGTGCGAAAGCCCTGCCTTTGCAAATAGGGGAGACCGGCGTGGGGGAGACTCTGCGGAAGGCGTGCCCACGGAACCTGAAAGATAGAGCCCATGCTCACACGCACACTTCTTCGGCAGAGGGGATCGCAGCAGGTTTGGCTGAGCAGGACGGCATCCATGTTGAGTGCCGCAGCCGAGCGGAAAATGGCACCGATATTGGTGGAGTCCACAATGCCATCTAATACGGCGATGCGTCGGGCATCCAGAAGCTCAGCGGCCTCTCGCAGCGGGGGACGGCGCATGGCGCAGAGGATACCTCGGGTGAGGGAAAAACCCGTAAGGTCTGCCAAAAGACTGCGGTCAGCGGTGTAGACGGGGATTTCGCCGCAGCGGGCGATCAGCTCAGCGGCCTGCCCTGTGATCTGCCTGCGCTCCATCAAAAGCGAGAGCGGCACGCAGCCGGCATCCAATGCCAGCGCAATGACCTTGGGACTTTCGGCAATGAAAATGCCCAGCTCCGGTGTCCTGCGATTGCGCAGCTGTGCTTCGGTTAAGCGGGCGAAAACATCCAGCTCCGGTGCGGTAAAATCGGTGATTTCGATGATGGTTGCCATAGCGTTCTCCTTGTTGTAGATGGGGTGGAGGGGAATTCCTTTATACTGACGGATCACCTCGCAATGAAAACTCAAATGGGCTGTTGCAGAAAGAAGCCTTGCTGCAACAGCCCATTTGAAAATGCTGAGCGTTTCCTGCTTTTGCGGATAGGTGTACGCTATTTTACCCTAGAGAAAGGTACGGGGTCAATAGATCTCTGCGTCGTATACCTCTCTCAGACCGAAAGCAATGCCTTCGGCAAAGTAGGAGAATTTCCATTTGCCATCCCCGTCCTTTTTGATGACGTATTTCGGTGCTTGATTGACCTTATACCATACACGAACATCGGTGGAGTCAGTGATATCATCCGCACTGTATTGAGAGGAGAGAAGATTGAGAACCTCATTTGCCAGCTTGGGTTTTTGCTTTTTGAGGGTGCCAAGCGGTTCGAAATAAACGACCTCATAATCCTCACTGGTGGATAGATAGATGGTATTTGCATCAGGCATGGAGACAGAGGTGATGTGATAGCTCATCAGGGTCTCTTGCTCGATGTTGCCAAAGCCGCCGGATACCTGCTTTTCCATCTGAGATTGAATCGCATATTTGTGGTTACTTTTTCCAACATAGTTTTTCAGCTCGTGATAGGAGTGATTGTTCAGGTCGGTAATATAGCTTCTTAAATATCCGCCTAACAAAGAGTCGATGAATTCGTCGGCGGGTGTGATGGCAAGCTCTGCTTCGCCGCCTCTATCCTGATCCTGCACATAGAAGGAGTAATTGGATGGATCAATGAGTGTGCTGCTCTCCAGAGAGTCGAATTCAACGACGTAATATTGCTTGACCTGACGATAAATCTGTTCATAGAAGCTGGTCAAATCGGCGCTGAACGCAGAGAAGTTTTTGAAGGAGCCACCGGAAGCGGCTGCGATTTCTTTTAGCTTGGCATCCTCGGAGGAGGAACTGGAGTCTCCGATTCGGACGATAAAGACAGGAATGTTATATTGTGAGACCACATCTATGACATCCTCTGCGGTATTAAAGCTGCCCACATCCATGCCATCCGTAAATGCCAAAACGCATTTTGCGCCGCTTTGTGTAGCAACGTCCTGCACACCAAAAATGATGGAATCGTAGAGCTTTGTCTGTCCCGTAGCAAAGTAGCTGTTAATCTCAGAATTGAGGGCATGGATATCGTTGCTAAAGGATCCCATTTTTTCAATGACACTGTTAAAAGGGGTTAGCTTTACGAGGTCACCGCTAGAGAATTGTACCGTGGACAAGAAGTCCTGCATAATCTCGACAGCAGAGGAGAGGTTTCTTCCTCCCATACTGCCGCTGGTATCTGCCAAAATATTGATGTTTAGGCATTCATTTTCGTTCAGCTGCACGGCCTTATGTATGGCACAGGGGAGAAAATCCTTTGTTCGTGCATCCCGTTCGGAAACATAGAACATATTTTCGCTCAGGCTCGTGAGCACTTTTCCGCTGGATTTATCTTGAATATCAAGATAAACACGGATCTTGGGATATTGGCTAAAATCATATTGCATGATCTGGACAGAATAGCCGGCCTTTTTTTCAGCGGCTTTTTGTGCAAAGCTTCGCCAAGTATCTGCGAGTGCTTCGATTTCTTGGTAGGAGTTTGCTGCGATCAAGGCTTCCATTTGCGTCGCATAGTCGGAAAGTGTTTGCTTTTCGTTGTCAGATGCGTAGCCAAGGGGGAGCGCACGCAGTTCCTCTAAGAGTGCGGTGGATGCATCGTATAGGCGGTCGGTAATGGCTTTTTCGAGCTTTATCATATCCTCAAGATAGGCGATTTGTCCTTTATAGTCATTGGATGCCAAGGAAGCACCTTTGGACAACAGGTCATGGTAGGATTTTTCTTCATCGTCTGTCATGGGATAATTTTTGAAGCGTTCTACAGCTTCCTCCGTCCAGCTCGCACAGCTCGCAGAACCATCCAAGAGTGTGGCAAGCTTTTCCTGTAGACGTTGCGCACTTATTTGCATGAATACAACCGAAAGTATGAGAGCGAGAACGAGCAAAGCACCGGTTACAAGCAGGATTATTTTTTTGGTACGCCGCTTGTTTGCGGTGGCGGGGATATCATCTGCGAAGTAGGTGTCCTCAAGCGTGGGTGACGAGGAAGGGGGGGTGTTGTTTTCGGTAGAGGGATATTCCTCTGTTGTCTCAGGGGGAGGGGAGAAGTCTTGGTCAGGAACCTCAACCAGTCGGCTGCCGCAGTTCGGGCAGAAGGAGGATTGATCCTCTTGGGGGGTGTTGCAGTTTTTGCATACTTTCACATGACATCTTCCTTTTCTCTTTTTTGAAGGGAAACGTTGCGGGATATCCGGAAACAGTTATACTTTTGACGTGGAGGACGGAGGGCGCTTACGCTTTGTCTGATTCCGGTCTGGAAGCTGGGCCAAAATGATGGCGCCAAACATCAGAACACAGCCGAGAATTTCGCGAGCGGACATGGTCTGCTGGAGCAGAAGCCAGCCTGCGAGCACGGAAAAGACCGATTCCAAGCTGAGGATCAAGCTTGCAACGGTGGGGCTGACGCCCTTTTGCCCGATGATTTGGAGTGTATAGCCGACACCGGAGGAAAGCACACCGGCATACAAAATAGGCACCCACGAAATGGCAATGGCGTTCCAGCTTGGCACGCCCTCTGCAAACAGCATATAGATTGCGGAGAGGAAGGCGCAAACAAAAAATTGAATACAGGACATCTTCACCCCGTCTACCTTGGGGCTGAAATGGTCAATGATGATGATATGCAGGGAAAAAACCAACGCACAGAGCAACACCAAAAGGTCACCTTTGCCCAATTGGAGGGAACCGCTCATACAGAGGAGGTAAAGTCCGGCAATGGCAATCACCACGCTGATCCAGAGCTTGATGCCCACCTTCTTGTGAAGGAAAAGACCCAGAATGGGTACGATGACGATATAGAGGGCGGTGATGAAGCCAGCCTTGCCAACGGTGGTATATTGGATGCCAAGCTGTTGCAGGTTGGTGGCGACGCATAGGGCGACACCGCAGAGGATACCGCCCACAATGAGGGGCTTTCGGTTTGCCTTTTCCGTCTCTTTTTCTTCGGCGGTTTTATTGCGGTTGAAGAAAAACAAAACAGGAATGAGGGCGATCCCGCCGACAAAGGAACGGATGGTATTGAAGGTGACGGGACCGATATGATCCATACCGACCGATTGTGCGACAAAGGCAAAGCCCCAGATTAAGGCGGTAATAAACAGCAGAAACAAATTCTTTGCGGGAAGATTTTTCATGGGGGTTAGTCTCTCGTTATTTCTTAGAAATAATCTCTTTCTCATTTTTATAGATGTGATGGGGGGGGATCGTGCCACGCACACTGGAGGTGGGATAAATATTGCTGTGCGGACCAATGACCGTGCCCGGATTGAGGACGCTGTTGCAGCCGACCTCTACATAGTCGCCTAAGATGGCACCGACCTTTTTGCGTCCCGTTGGCATGGTCTCTCCATTTTCATGGATGACCACCAAGGTTTTGTCACTTTTGACGTTGGAGGTAATGGAGCCTGCACCCATGTGGGCGTGGCTGCCTAAAATGGAGTCACCGACATAGTTATAGTGCGGTGTTTGCACATAGTCAAAGAGGACGACGTTCTTCAGCTCGACGGAGTTTCCCACCACGGCTTTTTTTCCGACAATTGCATTGGAGCGGATAAAGGCACAGTGGCGGATTTCCGCTTCGTGATCGATGATACAGGGTCCGCCGATGTAGGCAGAGGGGAAGACCTTGGCGTCCTTGGCGATCCAGACATCCTCTGCGGGATGATCAAACTCGTCGGGGGAGAGTGTTTGCCCGAGCGCCAGAATAAAGGAGCCGATATCTTCCAGAACCTCCCAAGGATAGGCTTTGCCGGCGAAAAGTGCGGCGGCGATGGTATCCTCCAGGGTCAGTAAATCAGAAATGTTCAGCATCATGCAGTCACCTCAGCCAGAAGACCACGCTGCTGCATCACAGCAATGACGGCATCTACATTTTCCTCACAAAGCGCATGGGTGGGGGCTTCTACCATGACACGGAGCACCGGCTCTGTGCCGCTCTTTCGCAGCAGGATACGACCCTGATCGCCCAGACGATCCTTGACCTCCTGCACGGCATTTTGCACGGAGAAGTCGTTCAGGGCACGCTCCTTGTCTTCCACACGGACATTTTTCAGAACCTGCGGATAGATGGTTAAATCCTGCACCAGCTTGGAGAGCGGCAGCTTTTTGCTGAGCATCGCCTGCATGATTTTGATGGCAGTCAGCAAACCGTCCCCCGTGTTTGCGTACTTTCCGAAAATGATATGACCGGACTGTTCCCCGCCGATGAGGTGTCCGTTTGCGCGCATATTCTCGTAAACGTATTTGTCACCCACGTCCGTTTTGACATACTCAATGCCGATGGCATCGAAGGCCTTATACAGACCAAAGTTAGACATAACGGTGGTGACAACAGTATTGTTTGCGAGTTTATCCCGTTCCTTCATATGGCGACCATAAATATAGAGAATGGCGTCACCGTCGATGAGGTTTCCGTTTTCGTCTACGGCGAGACAGCGGTCAGCATCGCCGTCGAAGGCAAAGCCGACATCCATATGATGCTCCTTGACATAGGCCTGCAGCTGCTCCATGTGGGTGGAGCCACAGCCGTTGTTGATGTTGGTGCCGTTGGGCGTATCGCTTAGGACATAGGTTTCGGCACCCAAGGCCTCGAATACATTTTTAGCAATCATCCAAGCACTGCCGTTGGCACAGTCCAGAGCGACCTTCATGTTCTTATAAGAATGGGTGGCTAAGCTGATGAGGTAGCCGATGTAGCGGTTTCTGCCAGAGGCATAATCAATCACACGTCCAATGGCATCACCTGTGGCATAGGGCAGCTCCTTGTCGCTGTCCAGATAGCGTTCGATTTCGTCAATAACCTCCTGCTCCATCTTTTCGCCCTGTGCGTTGATGAGCTTGATGCCGTTATCCTGGAAGGAATTATGGCTGGCGGAAATCATAATGCCGCAGTCGAATTCATCGAGCTTGGCAATGTGAGAAACGCTGGGCGTTGTGGTAACGTGCATCAGATAGGCATCCGCTCCGGAGGCGGTGATACCGGCGGACAGGGCACATTCAAACATATAGCTGGATCGGCGGGTGTCCTTTCCGATGACAATGCTTGCTTTATGGGTTTGGCTATAGTACCAACCCAAAAAGCGACCCACCTGAAAGGCATGGTCTACGGTGAGTGTGACATTGGCTTCGCCACGGAAGCCATCGGTACCGAAATATTTTGACATGAAGCTCACTCCTTCTTTTTGGAACCGTGCAGACCTTCGCCATAGGAAGCCGCACAAAATGAAAGGGTCTTATTTTGGATAGAATAGTAAGTATCAAAAAACAACGCTTTTTGCGCAGTTAGTATTAAATTATACATCAATTTGTGTTGTTTTGTCAAATGTTGACCTACAAAATGTTGGAAGCGGGCAGAGAGAGTTGTAAAAAGGAAAGAAGTACGGTACAATGCTTTCAACTGAAGAATGGAAAGACGCGGTGAAATTATGCTCTCACAAGAAAAACAACTACACTTTGCGGCGCTGCGCCGCCAGATCATTGCACAACAATTCGGACGGTTAAATCCTCGCCAAATGGAGGGGGTTCTGACAACAGAGGGACCACTGCTGCTGCTGGCGGGAGCTGGCAGCGGAAAAACGACGGTTCTGATTAACCGCATCGCCAACCTGCTGCAATACGGAAAAGCGTCGGATAGCAAGGAGGTGCCTCCCTACGTCACGGAGGAGGACCTTGCTTTTTTGGAGCGGTATGAGAAGGCGGGTGCCCGGTCGCCTGAGGAGAAAAATCGGGCAAAGCTTCTCTGTACCTTGGAGCCTGCCATGCCATGGCAAGTGATTGCCATTACCTTTACCAATAAGGCGGCTGGAGAATTAAAGGCACGGCTGGAGGCTGAAATTGGCACGGCCGCACGGGATGTATGGGCGGCGACCTTCCACTCGGCCTGCGTTCGGATTTTGAGACGAAATATCGAAAGCTTGGGCTTTCCATCCACGTTTACCATTTATGATACGGACGATTCCCTTCGGGTCATCAAGGAGTGCCTGAAGGAACTGAACATGGATGAGAAGGCATTTCAGCCCCGCACGGTGCTGGGCTACATATCCAGAGCCAAGGATGCGCTGATGCTGGCACCGGAGTATTTGGAGGAATGCAAGAAAAAGGAAGATTATCGTTTGCAGAAGATTGCAAACGTCTACCTAGCCTATCAAAAAAAGCTGTGGGCGGCAGGTGCGTTGGACTTTGACGATATTATTTTTCATACGGTCCGTCTGCTCCAAAAGGATGCAGCCGTGCGGGCGTATTATCAAAATAAATTCCGCTATGTCCTGATCGATGAATATCAGGATACCAACCACCTACAGTATTTGTTGGCGGCTCTGCTGGCGGGTGGGAGAAAAAACATCTGCGTCGTTGGTGACGACGATCAGTCAATTTATCGCTTCCGTGGGGCAACCATCGAAAATATTTTATCCTTTGAACAGGAATACACAAGTGCACGGGTGATTCGCTTAGAGCAGAATTATCGCTCTACAGGAAATATATTAGAGGCCGCCAATGCTGTGATTCGCAACAACATGGGGCGCAAAGGCAAAAACCTTTGGACAGACCACGGCGACGGCGAAAAGGTTCTGTTCTATACGGCAGAGAACGAGCGGTCAGAGGGCCTGTATGTGGCTTCTCAGCTTCTCCGTGCCTATAAAGAGGGGATTGCTTGGAAGGATTGTGCTGTGCTCTATCGCATGAATGCCCTGTCCAATCCGGTGGAAATCGCACTCAAAAGCAACAGCATTCCCTATCGGGTGGTGGGTGGCTTCCGCTTCTTTGAACGAGCGGAAATTAAGGATATGCTCTCCTATCTCTGTGTCATTCACAATCCAAGGGATGATTTGCGGCTGCTGCGTGTGGTGAACAATCCGCCCCGTGGTATTGGCGCAAAGACCCTCGAAACAGCCCGTGCGATTGCAACGGCGGAGGGCGTGAGCCTTTGGGAAGTGGTCTGTCGGGCAGAGGAGTGGTCGGAGCTGAGTAAGGCGGCCACTAAATTGCATGTCTTTACCAAGCTGATTACTTCCATGAAACGCTTATCGGAGGAAGTGCCGCTTCCCGAATTTTATGAAACGCTGTTACATGAAAGCGGCTATGTTACCATGCTGAAGGCAAAGAAGGATATGGAAAATAAATCCCGTTTGGAGAATGTCCACGAGCTAAACTCCTCCATCAGTGCCTATTTGGAAAATGCAGAGGAGCCGAGCTTGAGCGGCTTCTTAGATGAAGTGGCACTGTATACGGATTTGGACAGTGTAGAAGATACTGACAACTGCGTCACGCTGATGACCATGCACGCTGCGAAGGGCTTGGAATTTCCCGTGGTCATCACCGTTGGTATGGAGGAAGGGGTATTTCCGGGCTTCCGCTCCATTGGAGAGCCGGACGAATTGGAGGAGGAGCGCCGTCTGTGCTACGTTGCCCTGACCAGAGCGAAGGAAAAGCTTTATTTGACCTGTGCGGCGCAGCGGATGCTGTATGGACGGACGGCGGTGAACCAACCCTCTCGCTTTGTGGAAGAAATTCCGGCGGAACGGATCCAATTTGGCGGACGAGTTCGAGACACAGCGCCAAAGCTTTTCGAGGATACTCCATCCTTTGCAGGGGAGGAGAGATTTTCCCAGATTCCGAAGCCCATTGCCCGACCAAAGACTGCACAGCGGACGGCGGCGGCATCCTATCGGAAGCCGCCGCAAACAAAGGTTCCCCTTCCGCAGCTCCAAAAGGGAGATATGGTACACCATACTGCGTTTGGAAACGGCATGGTATTATCCATACAGCCGATGGGCGGCGATGCGCTTCTTGAAATCGCCTTTGATAACGTCGGCACCAAGCGCCTGATGCTGAAGGCAACGGCTCAGTTTATGAGCAAGAAGCGGTGAGCCGTTGCGAGTAGCAGGCTAAGACCCGGAGCGGAACAAC
>CAYQRI010000020.1:5477-5722 GCA_964420085.1 uncultured Ruminiclostridium sp. | reverse complement strand
GGGCTTAGAATGCGTAGCGAGCAGGCGAACCGTGACAGCAAGAAGCGGTGAGCCGTTGCGAGTAGCAGGCTAAGACCCGGAGCGGAACAACAACCCAAGAAAAAAGAATTTTTTCTGGTTGTTGTGGAGTCGGAGGGGCTTAGAATGCGTAGCGAGCAGGCGAACCGTGACAGCAAGAAGCGGTGAGCCGGCGGCGGAGCGCCGCTCCTAATTCGGGACTGCACGGTATCCATTAATCGTACATA
>CAYQRI010000020.1:0-5377 GCA_964420085.1 uncultured Ruminiclostridium sp. | reverse complement strand
GAATGGTCAGCGGCGGAGCGCCGCTCCTAATTCGGGACTGCACGGTATCCATTAATCGTACATAGCTGCCCGGTAGGAATGGATGTATTTGTCTGAGATGTTAGAATGGTCAGCGGCGGAGCGCCGCTCCTAATTCGGGACTGCACGGTATCCATTAACCGTACATAGCTGCCCGGTAGGAATGGATATAGGTGTTCCCTGTATCCTCCGTGAAGCAAAGGGGGACTGTTGCAAAACGATGGCTTTTGCAACAGTCCCCCTTATTTTATAGAAGTCTAATGCTTATTTGCCCAAAGCGGCGTTTTTCTCACAGGCGGCGACGACAGCGTCCATCATAGCCGCACGGACGGCACGCTGCTCCAAGGTGCGAACCCCTTGGATGGTGCTGCCGCCAGGGCTGCAAACCTCATTTTTCAGCTGATCGGGATGCTTGCCCGTTTCCAAAACCATCTGGGCGGCACCCAAGAGCGTTTGGGCCGCAAACTGGACGGCATCCGCACGGGACAGACCACAGGCCACGCCGCCGTCTGCCATAGCATCCAAAACCAGATACGCATAGGCAGGACCACAACCGGACACGGCAGCGCCGACATCCATCAGAGACTCCTCCAGAGGATAGAGCTTGCCGCCTTGGGAAAGCAATGACAAAAAGCCTTCCAGCATGGCCGCTGTGACCTTCTCGTTTTTATGGTAGAGGATCACGCCGGCACCGACGGCAACGGGGGTATTGGGCATAATGCGGATGACGGGGTAATCACCGCCTGCCATTGTGCTGATTTGTGCGATGCTCAGACCCGCTGCCATGCTGACAAGGATGGGCGGCTCTGTACGAGCGTTTAGGGCAGGGCGGAGGTTTTCCAGCATTCCCTGCATGAGATGCGGCTTGACCCCTAAAAACAGATAGCGGCTTTCCTTGGCGACCTCGTCGTTGCTGCCGGCAGTGAAGCCGAGTGTATTGGCGAGAGCGGTCGCTTTTTCGGGGCTGTGATCGGCTAAAATGCCGTCTTTTAGAGAAAGGCTGGCGGCATGGGCAATGGCACCGCCCATATTACCAGTGCCAATCAGACCGAAGGTATAGTTCATTATAAGCACTCCTTTTTGTCCATAGAACAAATCTAAAATAAAAAATATGGTTTATTGTATCACATAGAAAGGGAAGCAGACAAGGGGGAGAACGGAAGCAATCGTCATTTTATCGTCAGAATGGAAAAAGGCTAGGAGTGAAATAGGAGTGGTTTTGGCTCAGTCTCCAAGGTTTTCCGAGATGCTGGAAACCCCCTTGCATCAAAGAAGAAGGTGGGGTACAATTCGAACAAGAAAACGGAATAAATTAGGTTTTGTGCGAGGTTTCACAAGAACCGATATGAAGTATTCACCCAAAAGGAAAGGATGCGTAATATGGAAATTTTGCATACAGATAAGGCTCCTGCGGCGATAGGACCCTACTCTCAGGCGATTGAGGCAAATGGCATGATTTTTCTCTCCGGTCAGCTGGGTATGATTCCTGACACCAATACCTTGGCACATAGCTTGGCAGCACAGACTGTACAGGCATTGGAAAATATCATTGCTGTCCTAAAATCAGCAGGACTTACGTTAGATAACGTAGTAAAGACAACCTGCTATCTGAGAAGTATGGAGTATTTTTCCCTTTTTAACGAGATTTATGCCGAGTATTTCGGCGAGCATAGACCCGCTCGTTCTTGCTTTGCCGTGGCGCAGCTACCTCAAAATGCAATGCTTGAAATCGAAGCCATCGCTGTGAAAAACTGAGCCGTTCCATTAAAAAAGAAAATTGAGCAAGGGCTATTGCAACATAAGATGTGTGCAATGGCCCTTGCTTTCGTTAGAGAAGATCAAATTGCATCAAAAGCTCTGCGGCGGCATTGTTTTTTCCGGCAAGATGGATCATGTGATACCTGGTCAGATCGCCCATCGTCATTTTGATGCGAACCAGGTTGTCCTCCTTGGCCTCGTCCACCAGATCAGGCACAATGGCAACGCCGTGCCGTGCACGCACCATCATGAGCTGGGCATTGGTGCTGTTGGTCTGGGCGAAACGATTTGGCATAATACCAAACTGACGCAGCAGCATTTGACGGAGCATATCCATGGAGTTGGGGCCTGAATCCTCACAGTTTGTGATGAGACATTCTCCTTGCAGCAGACTGACGGCATCTCCCTTGGGGTATTTGGCGGCAACCTCCTTGTCTGCGACCAAATAATTGGAGGCTTCAAACATAGGACGGGAGGAAATATCCTCTTTGGAAAAGGCATTTTCACATAGGACGTTTGCCAGAATAATATCCAGCTCACCGGATTTCAGCTTTTCGGTCAGTGCGCCATAGGGATATTGGAAGATATCGACTTTAATTTCGGGGTGAGCCATCAGAAAACGAGAGAAAAAATCCTCTGTTCTGCGGTATTCATACATTCCAATGCCAACCTTGACATAGCCGCTGTATTGCTCGCTGATTGCAATCAGCCGCTTTTTGGTATCGCTGTAATATTGAAGCATGAAGGCGGCTCGTTCGTAAAAATATTCTCCTGCATCGGTCAGCGAGACCGAATGGGCATTTCGATTAAACAGGCGAACCTGCAATTTACCCTCCAAAGAGGCGATATATTGGCTGATTGCCGTTTGGGTGACCGAATGGGCGGCGGCGGCTTGGGTAAAGCTCAGGCACTCCGCCAGCGTCATAAAGTACTCTATTTTCTTATTTAACATGGTAGTCCCTCACCATCTCATTAGGATGAAAACGTCATCTTTTGTCAGCACCAGCTGTGGGAGCTTGTCTTAAAATAACGTCAACCTAATTTTGCAATACTTTTTATGAAATGTCAAACAGGAAATTGATTGAAAATTAGAATTGACAGAAGGTTTACGCTCTGTTAAAATATTGAAAATATGTGATCTGTGTACCGTGAGAGAAAGGTTGCCTTTTCATCACGGGATAACAAACGAAGAGAACAACGGTTTGGATCCGTTGCGGCAAACCGCAGTTCCCAAGAATCGGAGGAATGTAACGATGAAAATTCTCCTAAATCAAATGACAGTCTTTCGAGGCCACGGGGCAGAGAAGTTGTCCGTTCTGATAGAGAACGGTCGTATTGTTTCTGTTTCTAAGTCTCCTATTGATGCCGAGGGTATTTCCTTTGAATTAAATCATGGTTTTTTGTTTCCCGGTTTCGTAGATGTACACGTTCATCTTCGTGAGCCGGGTTTTTCATACAAAGAAACCATAAAAAGCGGCACAAGGGCTGCTGCACGGGGGGGCTATACCGCCGTTTGCAGTATGCCAAACTTGAAACCTGTGCCCGATTCTCTGCCGCATCTGGAGGAGCAGCTTGCCATCATACGGCGGGATGCTGCCATTCACATCTATCCCTATGGTGCCATTACCATAGGGGAGAAGGGCGTGGACTTGGCGGACTTGGCAGAGCTGGCACCCCACGTCATTGCCTTTTCGGATGACGGAAAGGGTGTGCAAAATACCGAGAAGATGCGGGAAGCCATGTATCAGGCCAAGGCCTTGGGGAAGTGCATCGTCGCACACTGCGAGGATGAAAGCCTGTTAAACGGCGGCTATATCCATGACGGTGCTTATGCCAAAGCCCACGGACACCGTGGGAACCCCTCTGCCAGTGAATGGAAGCAGGTGGAGCGTGACTTGGCTTTGGTGCGGGAAACGGGCTGTGCCTATCATGTCTGCCATGTCTCCACAAAGGAAACCGTTGCACTGATCCGCAAGGCAAAGGCGGACGGCTTGGATGTCACCTGCGAGACCACACCGCACTACCTCGTATTAAACGACGGCGATTTGCAGGAGGATGGACGCTTTAAAATGAATCCGCCCATCCGTGCCGAAGCGGATAGACAAGCCCTGATCGCCGGCGTTCTGGATGGCACCGTGGATATGATTGCCACCGACCATGCACCTCACTCTGCGGAAGAAAAGGCGAAGGGCTTGGAACACAGCTTTTATGGGATTGTCGGGCTGGAAACGGCATTCCCTGTACTCTATACGGATTTGGTCAAGACAGGCATCCTCTCCTTGGAAAAGCTGATTGAGCTTCTCAGTACGAATCCTTCCCAGCGGTTTGGCATTCGCTCGGGCATAGAAGAAGGGGAAATAGCGGAGCTTACCGTCTTTGATTTGGAGGCACAGAGCGTCATCCGTGCAGAGGACTTTCTCTCCATGGGAAAGGCATCGCCCTTCCTTGGAAAACAGGTGCAGGGTGAATGTCTGCTGACGATGGCAGGGGGAGAGCTTGCCTACAAAAAAGAAGGAGGAATCGCACCGTGAAACGAAGCTTCTTTACGGTTGTCAATAACGAGCAGCTGACAGAAACGGTCTATCGCATGAACCTAAAGGGAGATACCTCTGCGATCACCGCAACGGGTCAGTTTGTGAACCTTACATTAGAGGGACAATATCTGCGCCGTCCCATTTCCGTCTGTGATTGGGATACAGAGACCTTGACCATTGTCTATAAGGTGGTGGGGGAGGGTACCCGTCATATGAGTGCCCTGCCCAGCGGTGCTGTACTTGATATTTTGAGCGGCTTGGGAAATGGCTATCGGACAGAGCTGTCTGGTGATACACCGCTTCTCATCGGAGGCGGTGTCGGTGTGCCGCCGCTGTATGCCTTGGCAAAAAAGCTTCTTGCGGAGGGTAAAAAACCACAGGTCATTCTGGGCTTTAATACCGAACAAGAGATTTTTATGGAAGCTGAATTCAAAGCCTTGGGCGTTGCGGTCACGGTGGCAACGGCGGATGGCTCCGCCGGAATCAAGGGATTTGTCACCGATGCCATGCAGGGGCTAAGCTACAGCTATGTTTATACCTGTGGCCCCGAACCGATGCTGCGGGCAATCGACAAGCAGGCGATGACCTCCGGACAGTTTAGCTTCGAGGAGCGGATGGGCTGCGGCTTTGGCGCTTGTATGGGCTGCACCTGCCAAACAAAATACGGCAACAAGAGGATTTGCCGAGAAGGACCTGTGCTGGAAAGAGAGGAGATTCTATGGTGAAAACAGCGGTTACACTCAGTGGGATTGCGTTTGAAAATCCCGTCATTCCTGCCAGCGGAACCTTTGGCTTCGGCTATGAATTTGCCGAGTGGTATGACATCAACTGCTTGGGCGGAATCAGCGTAAAGGGGACCACAAGAGAACCCCGCTTCGGTAACCCCGCCCCACGCATTGCGGAAACCCCGCAGGGGATGCTGAATGCCGTAGGCTTGCAAAATCCGGGCATTGATGCGGTTTTGGCGCAGGAATTGCCCAAGCTGCGGGCAATCTATCACAAGCCGATTTTAGCGAACATCAGTGGCTTTTCTATGGAGGAATATGTCACCTGCTGTGCCAAGGCGG
>CAYQRI010000019.1:0-21076 GCA_964420085.1 uncultured Ruminiclostridium sp. | reverse complement strand
ACAGGCAGCGGACGAGAATGACGATGGCGATAATCACGGCGACGATGCGCAGAATGCCGCAGGCGACGGGCAAAACGGCATCCAGCACGGCAAAGACGACGTGATCGGGAGCAGCGTTGGCAATGGCGGCTTGCACCTGCTCTGCCAGCTGCGTAAAGATGAGCTTTGTACGGGTTAGCAGTTCCTCCATAGAAACCTCCTTTCAGGGGGCGGGCCGCCGAAGGCGGCTGTTAATCTCGAGAGCGCTTGGTTGTGCGTCAATGGGCATTTGTTCCCAAGGGGAGCGTTGTTTTCATCCAATGTCCATACCGGGAACATAGGTCGATGGAAGCACAAAGGGCTTCTTGACCTGTGTAGGGGCGGATTCTATATCCGCCCGCAAGGGCAGTGCTCACCTGAAGGAAGCAAAGAACCCCTGTAGGGGACGATGCCCACATCGTCCCTCATTCGCCCGCCAAGCTTATACCGGGAACATAGGTCAATTAAACCTCAAAGGTACGAACTCGAATTAAGAGCGGGCTTCGCCCGCCGGCTCGGCGCCGCTACAAACCACGGTGTGGTGTTGCAGAATTTGTAGGGGACGATGCCCACATCGTCCCTCGTTCGCCCGCCAAGCTTATACCGGGAACATCAGTCGATTAAACCTCAAAGGTACGAACACGAATTAAGAGCGGGCTTCGCCCGCCTGTCACGCCTCGCACGTCCCGCTGCTCACGGCTCTAAGCCACTACGACTGCGCAAGAAGGGAAATAAATCCCCTGCGGGGCTTCCTTTCCCTTCTTGCTCCGCTTCGTGTCTTAGCCCGTGGCCCGCCGGCTCGGCGCTTCGTGCTACATTTCCCTTCGTCCCTCCAAGGCACGCATGAGGGTGGCATCGTCGGCATATTCCAAATGCCCGCCGACAGGGATGCCGTAGGCCAGGCGGGTGACTCGTATCCCAAAAGGTCTCAGCAGACGGGAAATATACATCGCCGTCGCTTCGCCCTCTGTATCGGGGTTCGTCGCCATAATGATTTCTTGGACTTCTCCGTCCGCCACCCGCTTGAGCAGGGACTGAATGGATAGATCGTCAGGACCCACGCCGTTCATGGGGGAGAGAACCCCGTGGAGGACATGATACGTTCCACGATACTCCTTTGCCCGCTCAATGGCAATGACATCCTTTGGATTTGCCACCACGCAAATTACACTGCCGTCCCGCTTGGCGCTGGAACAGATGGGGCAGAGTCCTTCGCCCTCGGTCAAATTGCGGCAGGAGGGGCAGAGCGAGATTTTTTGCTTGGCGTTTAAAAGGGAGGAAGCAAACTGCTCGACCTCGTTTTCTGGCAGAGACAGCATGAAAAATGCCAAACGCTGTGCCGTTTTATAGCCGATGCCCGGCAGACGGGCAAATTGCTCCACCAGTTTTTCTAAGGCAGGGGGGAAATGCTCCATGCTCAGCACCCCTCTGCGGCGACGCAGTGGCGCAGTGCTTCGATGGCCTCCTTCGGATCGGCGGCACCATAAATGGCACTGCCTGCGACCAAAACGTCAGCACCCGCTTCCACCACCTGCCGTGCGGTTACGGGGTCAATCCCGCCGTCCACCTCTAAGGCGCAGCCGGGGTTATATTCGTTGATATAGCGGCGCAGGGCGGCGATTTTGGGGAGCTGATCGGTCATGAACCTTTGTCCGCCGAAGCCCGGCTCTACCGTCATGACCAAAATTAAGTCTACGTCCTTGATATAGGGAAGGACGGCCTCCGCTGAAGTGATGGGACGCAGGACAATGCCCTTCTTGATGCCGTGTGCGTCCATTTTGTCCAAAGCCTCCCGAATGCCGGGCGGCATATCTGACTCCAAATGAATGGAGAGCAGGTCGGCGCCGGCCTTGGCGAAGGCATCGATATAGCGCACCGGCTTTTCAATCATCAGATGCACGTCTAAAAACATAGACGTTGCCTTCCGCAGGGACTTGACCACCGGGACACCGATGCTGATGTTGGAAACAAACATACCATCCATCACATCGACGTGCAGGTAGTCCGCCGTGGAGACCCGCCTAATTTCTTGTCCAAGCTCTGCGAAATTGGCAGAGAGAATCGAGGGAGCAATTTTAATCATAGTGATCCATCCTTTTTTATATTCGGTTGCGGCGTTGTCGCCGCACGGTTTGGGCGATACGAATGGGGAAGGGAGCGGTTCCCGCCGGGATTCCTTGGAAGGGGATCCGTGTCTATCTGCGTTGGGCGGAGAAACCCGTCGAAAAAAGGAACCATCTTGCAGAAAGCGGCATAGAATACGACAAGCGGTGGTGAGGGAAATTCCCCTTGCCGTTGCGATTCGGAACTGCTATGGAGCTTCCCTTCCTCCCAAAAACCTCCAACGGCAACGATCCGAATGCAAGCCGCATCATATAGCTTTTGAAACGGGCGTTTGCCTATGGTCGCCCGTTTCAGGAGCGGTGCAGAAGGCCTGCTTCAAAAAATACGCTGTGTGCAAGGAATAGAAAAGCACCGCTTCTTCCCATTTTATCCGTCTTTTTCTCTGCTGTCAATGGAAAGGAGTTCTTGACAGCTTTCGTTCCTACGGGTAGAATATGATAACATATAGACCGTTACATCGAGCGGAAACGACGGAAGGTGAGAAAATTCCCCTGCCGCTCTCCTGCACGCTGTGCCAGCTCTTGAGAAAGGATTATCATACATGGCAAAACGAAAACAACGAAAGGTCCTTCCCATTTACAGCATCCCTCTGGTTTGGGTGGTGTTTACCGCCCTGCACCCACTTTACAGGGTTTCGGATTATGTTTCCGTATGCTTGCTGTCGGCGGTGGTTTTTATCGTTGCAAAGGGAATTTGGCCGGATATAGAATATGAAATCCCCGAGCCTGAGCCGGAACCGCAGCCCGAGCCTGAGCCTGAGCCGACAGAGGACGAGCCGACCGACCCCAAGGTAACCGCACTCATCGAGGAAAAAAACCGTGCCATCAGCGAGATGCGCCGCCTCAACGATGCCATTGAGGATGAAACCATTTCCGAGCAAATTGACCAGCTGGAGGAAACCACCACCAAAATTATCGACTATGTGGTGCAGCATCCTGAAAAGCTGTCTCAAATTCGTAAATTTTTAAATTATTATCTCCCCACCACACTGAAAATTCTCAATGCCTATGACCGTATGGGTTCTGCCGGTATTTCGGGAGAGAATATAGACGGCACCATGAATAAAATCGAAAGCATGATGGATACCATCGTGACAGCCTTCCGAAAGCAGCTGGATGCCCTGTTTGGGGATGAGGCAATGGACATTGCCTCCGATATCACCGTGATGGAAAACCTGCTGGCACAGGAAGGACTCTCCGATGATGCATAAGAAAGGCAGGCAAACGAATGGCAGATGATTTCATCCCCGAATTGACCCTGACGCCCAGCGCCCCCTTTGCAGAGGCAAAGCCTACCGACCCAGCTGCTCCGACTGCTTCGGTTGTTGCGGAACAGCCCCTTCCCCCCAGTGAGCTGGAAGCCGAGAACCTTTCCCCCGAAATGCGGGCGGCCATTTTGGATTTTGCAAAAAAAATTGACATCACCGACAGCAATGTCCTGCTGCAATATGGCTCCGCCGCACAGAAAAATGTGTCGGATTTCTCCGAAACCGCCCTCTCACAGGTGCGGACGAAGGATATGGGGGAAATTGGCGAAGCGCTCTCCGGCTTGGTGCAGGAGCTGCAAAGCTTTGATGCCGGCGAGGAGAAAAAGGGCTTTGCCGGTTTGTTCCGCCGCAAGAAAAGTCAGCTCGAAGCGATGAAGGCGGGCTATGCCCATGTCGAAGCGAACATCGACCGCATCGTGGAACAGCTGGAAGGGCACCAGATCACGCTGATGAAGGACTTGGCGACACTTGACCAAATGTTTGCACTCAATGCCAAATATCAAAAGGAACTGACCATGTATATTTTGGCAGGCAAAGCCTATTTGCAGGATTTGCAGGCGGGCGAGCTGACCAAGCGTCAGCAGACTGCACAGGAAACCGGCAGACAGGAGGATGCACAGTCCTACCAAGACCTTTTGAGTTTGGCACACCGCTTCGAAAAAAAGCTCCATGACTTGGAATTGACCCGTATGATTTCGCTGCAAATGGGGCCGCAGACCAGACTCCTGCAAACAAACAATGCGGTGATGATTGAAAAAATTCAGTCCAGCTTGGTGAATACCATCCCCCTTTGGAAAAGTCAGATGGTGCTGGCGCTGGGGCTGGAGCATTCCCGTCAGGCGACAGCCGCACAAAATGCGGTGACAGAGATGACCAACAGCCTGCTCCAAAAGAATGCCGATATGCTCAAGCTGGGTACGGTGGAGACCGCCCGAGAGGCAGAGCGTGGCATCGTCGATTTGGAGACACTCCGCTATACAAACAAGCAACTGATGGAATCGTTGGACGAGGTCATGCGGATCCAGGCAGAAGGGGCGCAAAAACGCCAAGAGGCGGAACAGGAGCTGCGCCGTATCGAGGGCGAATTGAAGCAAAAGCTGCTTTCCCTGCATAGTAAATAGCCCCGGTTTTCTGTGCCCGGATGCAGGGGGCATTGGGAGGTTCTATGAAATTTTTTAGGAAGACATCCGTCGCAATCTTGCTTGCCGTTCTGATTGTCGCTCTATGCTGTGTGTGGGGCTATAGCCGTGTTTACGATGCCCAGCCGCCGCAAGGGGCAGGGGATAACACGCATCAAAGTGCGGGTGAGAGCAATTTAAACTATTATATCAACCAACTGGAGGATAAAGCAGATTTGTTTTCCATGGCAACGGGCGATGCCATTGCCAGAAAAAATCTTGCCATGGACAACCGCTACTCTGCAATGCTTGTCATCCAGACGGTTTCCCATACGAATGCCATGCCCATTCGGGAGTTTGCCGAGCAAGCCTATGGGCAATTACAGCTTGGGGAACGAGATCTCTTTCTCGTTTTGGACAAAAACAGCCAAGGCTGGTATCTGATCTACGGCGGGGCGCTGGCAGACTATGCCAAGCTCGACGACAGCCTGCAAAGTCTCTTTGCCCGTTACTTAGGGGTTAGCTTTTTCACAGGGGAAGGCGACAACAATATTTTGCATTTGATGGACGGCATCAGTACTTGGCTGGCGAAGCATATCCCTGTGAATGAAACGGGAGAGGAATCCATGTTCCCGATGAATGGAACGATCAAGACCATCACACTTGGGGCGATTGCGACGGGCATTTTGATTACCCTGCTGGCAAATGTCTGGTGGATTATTCTGGTTATGGTCATCCTGACGATTTTGGACAGAAGGCGGCTGGAACGCTACCTTGCGAAATATCCTGTAAATATCCTTGCGCCCCTTCCCTTCCGTCCCATTTTGTTCTGGCATAAGCCGGGTTCTCGTTGGTATGAACGCATTGTGGAGGAGACTCTCTATGAGGAGGACGACGACTTCACGAGTGGCTTTGAGGGCGGTGACCAGCAGAATGCGAATCCAAATGACGACTGGCAGACGTATCAAAATCCAGGTCATGTCGGGGAGGAGCCGTTTGGCTTCCATGGAAATTCTTTTCGCTCGGTCGGTCGGGATTTGATGTCCAATCTGACGGGTCTTGCCACAGAGCTGACCCGCACAGCAAAAGACATACTCCGCCGTTTTTTGCGATAACCCGGCGGGCGGGCAAAGCCCGCTCTTAATCTCGAGTTCGTACCCTTGTGGTTGAATGCACTTTTATTCCCAAGGGGGGAGTGGTGCGTTTTGCCCCATGGACGGGGCGGCGGAGCGCCGCTCCTAACTCGTGAATGCGATGTTTGATGTCCAATCAACTGATGTTCCCGGTATGAAGTGGTACTTCCGCCCGTGGGCGCGCACCAGTTCATACCGGGAACATCAGTCGATTAAACCCCAAAGCTACGAACTCGAGTTAGAAGCGGCTCTCAGCCGCCTCAGCCGCCTCAGCCGTCTCAGCCGTCGGCGGTGTAGCGTGCGAGGATTGTGGCGACTTGGGCACGGGTTGCGGTCTGCTTGGGCTGTAAAGTCGTGGGGGTCGTGCCGGAAAGCAAGCCCCCCTGCACCGCCCAATTCATCGACACCTTGGCATACGGGAAAATCTGCTGCGCATCCGTGAAGGCGGAGAGATGGTCGCCCTCCACAACAATCGGATCCAGACTCTCATAGTCCGCAAACCGATAGAGGAAGGTAGCAAGCTCCTCCCGTGTCAGAGACTTCATAGGGCTGTAGGTCGTGTCGCTTGTGCCGTTCGTGATGCCCGTTTCAAACGCCCAGAGAACAGCGCTGCGATACCAGGCGTCCTGCGGGACATCCGAAAAGGGATTGCTGGCGGTGACGGCAGGAGAGCCTGCCATGCGATATAAGGTCGTTGCCATCATGGCTCGATTCAGGTGGACATTCGGCGCAAAGGCACCCTCCATGCCATTCATCAGACCCGAGAAGGTGACGTGATTTACCGCCATGGCAAACCAATCCGTCGCCAAAACATCCCGATACGAATAGGTGCGCAGACGTTCGCCCGCCTCCTGATAAGGGGCAGCGGAGACCGTGCCCTTCAGGGCAGTGGCGATGTAATTCACCACGGCATCCGATAAAGAGACCCCAAGAGATTCCGTCGCTGCGGCGCTTGCAAAGCTGTGGTAGGCATCGCTGCCGGCGGCAAGCTGCTGATCCGTCACGATGTGGTAGGTCTGTGTTTTTGAAAACGCCTGCCCGTTTATCGTTTGGATCAGCACCCGCTGAATCGCACTGGGCTGCTGCGCTGTCGTGTTCGGATAGGTGCCCTTGCCTGCAAAGGGTGCGCCGGTGTTGACGGTGAGGATCATACCTGCAAGCTGCGGAAATGAATCTGATGCGTTCGGGGCAGAGGCCGTGGCTGACTCCAAGGCTTCCAAGAGCTGTGCGCCTGTCAGCGTCACGAGTGTGAGGGTGCTGTCTGTGGGCAGTGCCTGCTGAAGCTGACGCTTGGTGAGATCGCCTGCGGGGATGCTTGTGTGAATGCGTCCGCCGTTTAAGAGGGCGATATCGACCGTCTTACCCAGCTGCTTTGTCTGCCAAAGTATGGCATCCGTCACCAGATCACCGAGGTTGGTTTCACCGCTGCAAATGGCGGCGTGCTCCCCGTTGAGGAGTACCTCATTTTTTGCAAAAGCAATGTCATTTGCTTCGCCCTCCGCTTCCACGGCACCTGCCGGAATGCATAAGGCAAAGAGCATTACGGCAGATAGCATGAGTGCGGAAAGCTTTGTGGTTCGTTTTTTCATAAAAAGCACCACTCCCTTCCATTCAGTTACCCCCATCATACAATGCCTCAGTGCAATTGTCAAAGCTTCTGTTTTGTTGTAGGCTTGGAAAGAAGCTGCAATCATTTTAGGAGAAAACAGCACAAAGCCGCCCTGCTCCTTTTGCAATGAAAAGGGGCAGGGCGGCGCATCGTTTATGTGGTTAAGAGAACGGATCGGGGGGGGTTTTTGCATCACCCGCACCCTTGTGGAGAAGCTCATCCGCCTCTCGCAGCAGACGGGCGGTGCGCTCCGCTTCCGCAGCTGCTTGGCGTGCTTGCTCCTCCGCCAGTGCTGCCGCTTCGGCCTTCTGCTTTGCACGCAGGGAAGCCTTGCGGTCTTCCAGCGCTTCGGGGTTATCAAACACCAGAGCAAAGTCTTCTGCCGACATGGTTTCAAATTCCAAAAGATACTGGGCGGTGATCTCCAAGGGCGTGCGGTTTTGTGAGAGAATTTCCGTGCAGCGACGATAGGCGGCATCCAAAATCGCCTTGATTTCCTCGTCGATCAGCCCCGCAACCTCCTCGGAATAGGAGCGTGTCTGCGACATACTCCGTCCGATGAAGACCTCTTGGCCGTTGTCGTAGGAGATGGCACCCAAGCGATCACTCATGCCATATTTCACCACCATGTCACGGGCAAGGGCGGTGGCACGCTGCAAATCGTTGGAAGCGCCGGTGGAGATATCGTCCAAAACCAGCTGCTCTGCCACTCTGCCACCCAGCAGGCTGCAAATGCTCTCCTGCAATTCTTGGCAGGAATGGAACATCCGATCCTCTGTGGGGAGGTAGATGGTCATACCACCCGCAGGGCCACGGGGAATGATGGTGATTTGATGCACAGGGTCGTGCGTTTTCAGTGCATGAATGGCCACGGCGTGCCCTGCCTCGTGATAGGCGGTGAGCTTACGAGCTGTCGGAGAAACCACACGGCTTTTCTTTTCGGGGCCTGCAATGACCTTCAGCATGGCGTCATGTAAGGTATCCATCTGAATAAAGAGATGCTTGCTGCGGGCAGAGAGCAGGGCGGCTTCGTTTAAGAGGTTTTCCAAATCAGCACCTGTGAACCCGGCGGTCGCCTGCGCCACGGTGTGGAGATCCACGGTTTCATCCAGCGGCTTGTTGCGTGCGTGGACACGCAGAATTTCCTCTCTGCCCTTTATGTCGGGCAGTCCGACATAAATCTGACGGTCAAAACGACCGGGGCGGAGGAGGGCGGGGTCGAGGATATCGGCACGGTTGGTGGCGGCGAGAATGATGACCCCTTCGTTGGAGGCAAAGCCGTCCATTTCCACCAGAAGCTGGTTTAGGGTCTGCTCTCGTTCATCATGTCCGCCGCCCAAGCCGGTGCCTCTCTGCCGTCCCACGGCATCAATCTCATCGATAAAGACGATGGCGGGTGCGGTTTTCTTGGCTTCCTTAAAGAGATCTCGCACACGGGAGGCGCCCACGCCGACATACAGCTCCACAAAGTCGGAGCCGGAGATGGACAGGAACTGACAGCCTGCTTCGCCGGCGACGGCACGAGCTAGCAGGGTTTTGCCGGTACCCGGGGGGCCAACCAGCAGGACGCCCTTGGGGATTCTTGCGCCAAGCTGGGTGTATTGAGCTGGCTGACGCAGGAAGTCCACGACCTCTGCCAGCTCCTCCTTCTCCTCGTCCGCACCGGCGACGTCGCGGAAGGTGACTGGCCGTCCGCTCTCGATGAGCGTGCGAGCGTGTGCCTTGCCAAACTGCGAGGCACTGGGACCACCCGCCCCGTTTTGGGCACGGCGTAAAAAGAGGACATACCAGAGGATGGCTAAAATTCCCAAAACCACCAGCCAGGTTAGGGTGGTGCTCACCCAAAGGGGGGAGGGACTGTCCGGATATTCGTAGTCGGAAATGATACCCTTTTGCCACTGCTCTACGACGAGGTCGTTGAAGTCGTTGTAAAAGAGCTGGAAATTATACAGGGAATAGGTGACGACCTTTGTGTTGTTGACCGATTCCTTGAGGGTGAGGGTAAGTGTCTTGTCGTCCACCACGACCGTATCTACCTTTTGCTCCATAAGGAGGGAACGGATGTCGGCATAAGAATAATCGGGACCTGCCGATGCCTGACGCACGAGATTCGTGACAGAAACGACCAGAGCCAGCAGACAGATCACAAGAACCAACCCACGGACGGGGTTTGCGTTTTTTTTCAACTGGAATCACATCCTTATACTGATTTTTGACCCAATAGGAAGGAATCAAAAATCGTGTGATAGAGTGCAGGGCATGAGAAAGCAACGGTTCTCAAGGTGCCTGTGCAAAGCTTATTCATAGACGCTGGGCTTTAGAATCCCGATATAGGGGAGCTGACGATACCTTTGGTCAAAGTCCAATCCGTAGCCGACGACAAAGGCATCGGGAATGCGGAAGCCCACATAGTCGGCTTCGATGGGGCGGGTGCGGCGGGAGGGCTTATCGAGCAGGGTGCAGAGCTTTAGGGAGGCGGGATTTCTGGTAGTCAGCTCTGCCACCAGCTTGGAGAGGGTGTTGCCGGTGTCTAAAATATCCTCAATCAGAATCACATCCCGTCCGGTGATATCCTCCGTGATATCCAGACGGATATCCAACAGACCGGAGCTGACGGTGCCGGAACCATAGGAGGAGGCGGAGAGAAAGTCCATGGTAATGGGCAGCGTGATGCTCCGCACCAAATCGGCCATGAAAACGAAGGAGCCACGGAGGACACCGACCAGAAGGGGGGCTTTTCCGACGTAGTCACGGTTAATGTCCTCTGCCATTTCTCGAATACGGGTGGCGAGCTGCTGCTCGGTAAAGAGGATTTCCTGCATATCCTGTTCCATCATAGGGGTTTCATCCTTTCGACATCTGTTTCTGTGAGGAAGGAGACAGCGAGCGTCGGGGTGCCGGGCTGTGGGGCACAGTGGTCGGCGGCACCGATGCCTGCGGCGGCTAAAATCGTGGTGCCGTCCGTCAGGACGGGAAGGCTGTCTCGCATCCAGTGGGGAATGCGTTGTTCGATATACCATTTCTTGAGGGGTTTGGTGTGCCGTCCCATGGGACGAAGGGTATCTCCGACGGCACGGGGACGGAGGGTGAGGGGAAACCGCACGGCAGCTTGGTTCAAATAAAAGCGGGTGGGCGAGGGGACGAAGGGGGGCACGGCGTCCTCCAGTAAAACCGTCCAGCCGCTTTCGATTTCATAGCGTCCAAGCGTGGGGCAGAGGACGGGAGAAAACGGCGGCACCTGCGGCATCTGCCGACATAGGATCAGGCGGTCGTATTCTCTGCGTGCAAAAAGCCCGTGAGGCAGGGGGCAGAAGGCAGCGGGGGCGGTGGTCTCTGCCAAGGCGCAAAGGGCATCCAGATGCACGGCTGAAATTTGATGCTGTCCCAGCTGAGACAAAAGCTGACGCAGCACACGGCACCGAACGGGACGAGGCTGTGCCGCCAAATGGGCGGCGGAAATGCTGCATCCGTCGGGTGTTTCCGTGGCGGTTTGTGTGATGCTTTGTGCCAAGTCATCCAAGAACGCACGGTCGGCACGCAAATGGGTGAGATTGGCGGTGAGGGTATCCACAAACTGGGGGTTTATGGAGCGGAGCACAGGCAGGACGGATTGCCGAATACGGTTGCGGCGGAAGGCAGGGTCTTGGTTCGAGCTGTCCTCCACATGGGGAATGTCCTGTGCGGTGAGATAGGCTTCAATTTCTGCCCGTGTACACGCAAGCAGGGGACGGACAAAGCAGTCTCTTTGGGGCGGGATGCCCGTCAGACCGTCCAAGCCCGTGCCTCGCACCAGATTTAACAGCACGGTTTCAGCGTTGTCATCGGCGGTGTGTGCGGTGGCGATGCGTGTGGCGCCCACGGACTTTGCCGTGCGAGAAAGAAAGGCATAGCGTAAATCCCGTGCTGTTTCTTCGATGCCAGCTTTGCGTTTTTGCGCTTCCGCCCGCACGTCACCTTGACCCAAGGTCAGCGGCACGCCGTTTTTTTGGCACCAGTCTGCCACGAAATCCGCATCTCTCTGTGCTTCCGCGCCCCGCAGCTCATGGTTGTAGTGGGCTGCGCAGACGGTGAGAGCGAGATCGGCTTGCAGCTCCAGAAGGACGGATAAGAGTGCCATGGAATCGGCACCGCCCGAGAGGGCACAAAGCACCGTGCTTCCGACTGGAAGGAGCTGATGCGTTTCGCAGAAGCGACGTGCCGCAAGGGTGAGGTCAGTAGGGTTCTTCATGGGTTCGCTCCACAGAGGAGAAGGCGGTAAACTCAGGCAGCCATTGGAGGGGGACGGTGGTGGTTTCGCCCCGTCGGTTTTTGGCGATGATGCATTCGGCCTGATTCCGCTTCTCGCTATCCTTATTATAATAGTCGTCACGATAGAGGAACATCACCACGTCGGCATCCTGCTCAATGGCACCGGACTCTCGCAGGTCGGAGAGCATGGGACGTTTATCCGAACGGCTTTCGTTGGCACGGGAGAGCTGCGAGAGACAGAGCACGGGGACGTGCAGCTCCTTTGCCATAATTTTGAGGGCACGGCTGATATCAGCGACCACCTGCTGTCGGCTTTCGGCGGCATATTTGGTCGTGCTGCCGGAGGACTGCATGAGCTGAAGGTAGTCGATGATGACAAGTCCCAAATTCTCCATGCGGCGGCATTTTGCATTCATGTCGGCAACGGAGAGGGAGGGGTTGTCGTCGATGTAGATGCTGGTGTGGGAAAGGGCACTGGAGGCGAGGGTGACCTCGTCCCAATCGGCGGTGCTGAGCTTGCCCGTCATGAGCTTTTTGTTATCCAAAAAGGCTTCGCTGGAAATCAGACGGGTGGCGAGCTGCTCCTTGCTCATTTCGAGCGAGAAAAAGACCACCGATTTGCCCGAAAACTTGCCTGCATGGAGCAGGACGTTGAGGGCGAAGGAGGTCTTACCCATGCCGGGTCGGGCAGCTAAGAGGATCAGCTCCGAGGGGTGGAAGCCGGTGAGGGCACGGTCGAGGTCACCGAAGCCGGTGGCGGCACCGGGTACCTCTGCGCCGGACATAGACAGCTCCTGTAGTTGGTCAAAAACCTCCACGAGGATTTTGGAGAGTGGCTCCAGACCTTGGGTATTTCGCCCCTGCCGAATGGCATAGATGCGCTGCTCTGCTAAATCCAAAACCGCCTGGGCGGTTTCCCCGCCCTCCTGCACCAGATTGGTGAGGTCGGCGGCGGTTTCTGCGATGCGGCGGAGCAGGGCTTTATCCTTGACAATGCGGATATATTCCTTGACATTGGCGGCGGTGGGGGTGATCTCCATGAGCTGGAGCAGATAGTTGCGAGAGGTGGTTTCGTGATACACGCCGTTTTGCTTCATCTGATCCAGCACGGTGACGGGATCGATGGTGGCGGAGAAGCTGAACATTCCGTAGATGGTTTCGTAAATTTCACGGTTGGCATCCAGATAAAAATCCTGACCGGAAAGGGCTTCTACCACGTCGGGGATACAGCGGGCATCGATGAGCATGGCGCCCAGGACGGATTGTTCGGCCTCTACACTGTGGGGAATTTGGCGAAGCAATAGGGTTTCGTCCACGTAGGGCACCTCCTTTTTATCAGTGTTTTGGGAGCACGAAAGGAAGTCACGGGGGACTTCCTTTCAGTATTAGTCCTCGACCACGGCGACGGTCAAAAGACCGGTGACCTCGTGTCCGAGCTTGCACTTGAGCTTATAGGTGCCGAAGGACTTAATGGGTTCCTCCTGCACAATTTTTGCTTTGGCGATGGTTACGTCGAACTGGCTTTTGAGTGCGTCGGAAACCTCCTTGGAGGTGACAGCACCGAACAGCCGTCCGCCAGCGCCGGACTTTGCGGAAATTTTGACGGTTAAATCCTTGAGCTTTTCGGCGATTGCTTCAGCCTCGGCGGTTTCGGCGGCAATCTGTGCCTTCTTTGCCTTGTCCTGCATGACCATTTTATTCATATTGTCGGCAGTGGCCAGCACGGCAAGATTCTTGGGGAACAGGAAATTACGGGCATAGCCGTCCGAGACATTGACGAGCTGACCACGCTTGCCGTGACCTTTGACATCCTGCTGTAAAATAACTTTCATCGTTTGGTACCTCCAAAATTAAAGAGTAATTCAGGGATTGGGTTCATTATATTAGCGCCGATTTGGGCGTGGGGTAAAATCGGCAGTAGCCTACGAAATCAGTGCCCGGCTCTCAGCCGCTGGGAGTGGTGCTGTCCTCGTCGAAATAGCGGTCGATGGTGGACTTTAATTCCGGCAGAAGCTCCTCCGGTGTTTTATCGGGGAATTGGGCACCTGCCGTGACGGCATTGCCGCCGCCGCCCATCATCTCGCAAATGACCTGCACGTTGACATCGCTACTTGAGCGAGCCGAAAGACAGCACTGTCCGTTTTCCGGAAACAGGACAAAGGAGGCTTCGATGCCGGCAATATTGAGCAGCTCATCGGCGGCCTGTCCGGCAATGATCCGCCCGACCTTTTTATCGGTCAGGGTGATGGCGATGGTTTTTCGATAGGGCTGTGCGCCTTGGATGATTTTGAATTTGGTGACGGTTTCTTCTAAATTGGTTTGGAAGTAGCGGCTGACCTCGGTGGTGTCGGCCCCGCATTTTCGCAAAAAGGCGGCGGTTTCAAAGGTGCGGCTGCCGGTTCGCATGGTAAAGCCCTTGGTGTCCAGCACGATGCCGGAGAGCATCGCCTCTGCCTCGCTGCGGAGCAAATCTCTCGTATCGAGAATATACTGCACCAGCTCGGAGACCAGCTCGCTGGCGGAGGAGGCATAGGGATCGTGGAAGCTGAGGACGGGGTTTTCGATATACGAGGCGGCACGGCGGTGGTGGTCGATGACCACGATGCGGGCACCCGTGGTCAGCAGCTCGGGGGCTTGGGTTTGCTCGGGGCGGTTGGTATCCACCACGACAATGAGGGTATCCTTAGTCACCAGATGGCGGGCTTCCTCCTTGGAGACAAACACGCCTTGGTAAGCGGGCAGTGCGGCAAGACGCTTGGTTTGCTCCTCAGCGGGATAGGGGGAAGGCTCCTTGAGGACTCGCACAGGCACGCCCTTTTTTCGTGCAATGGCACAGATGCCCGCAGTTGCCCCCAAAACGTCCAAATCGGGGAGCTTGTGTCCCATGACGATGACTTGACGGGTGCCGCTGAGCAGCTCGGAAAGGACGGAGGCCACGACCCGGCTTTTCACCTTGGTTCGACGCTCGATTTCCTTGGAGCGTCCGCCGATGAAGGAAAAGTCGGAGGGATTTTTGATGACGGCCTGATCGCCGCCGCGGCTGAGTGCCATATCGAGGGCGAGGGAGGCGAAGGAGTGGAGCTGCTTGAGGGTTTCGGCATCTCTGCCGATGCCGATGGAGAGGGTGGCGACGACGCCGTTGGAGCTTTGGACTTTACGGATTTCATCCAAAATAGAAAACTTCCGACGGTGGAACTCTGCCAGCTTTTCTTGCTCTGTGAGGAAGAGGTAGTGGTCACGGTCATAGCGGCAGATGGCGCCCTGCATCGGCTCGAGCCAAGCGTTCAGCTTGCTGTTGATTTCGGTGCGGAGGGTGGAGCGCTCGCTTTCCTCAATGCCGCGCCCCAGCTCCTCATAGTTATCGACGTGCAGGATGGCGAGGACGGGACGGGTTTGCTGGAAGCGTTCGGAGGTGAGGGCGTATTGGGTGATATCGACCCAATAGGTGGTGGCCAAATGGTGGTGATCCTCACCGGTGTCCACGAGGTTGCCAAAAACCAGATATTGCTTATCCCCGACGGGGACAGGCTTAGGGCTGAGGTGTATGCCGTCTAAGAGCCAATCGGAGCGAAAGGCGGGGACGAGGGCAGAGAACTTGGTTTCAAACAGGTGATCCTGTCCGCCGGCGAGGTCAAGGAAGCGCTCGTTGCTCCAGATAATTTCGTCGGTATCGGGGCGGAAGATGACGATGGGCAAAGGGGAGGAAATCATGGTGCGTCGGGACGCAGAGTCTACGCCGCTTGTCATCTGATCGAGATAGTCCAAGACTTCGTTTTTCTGTTTGGTGATGCCTGCGTGGATATAAAGATAAAGAGCCAGCGCCGACACGAGTTCAATCGCAGCAAGATAGAGATTATAAAATGCGGTGAGGACAGAAAAGATGAGACAGGCACAGAAAAAAACCCGGAAGGCAGTTTCTGTGAGTTGTGAGAGTGCTTTGTTGAAGGTTTGCGGTCGCATGGCTTACCTCCTTTGCAGCGGAAGGCTGCCTACATTTTAAAATAGAATATCACAATACGAATTTAGGATAGATAGGCTATTATACCACAGTATCCCACGGGAAACAAGACGGTGGGGGGGCTTGAAACGGCGGAACGGCACCCTATATTTGGAAAAATGGAGAGAAAGAAATACACCCACCCCATGGGTAGGGGATGGAATTAGTTTGAAGCGATGGGAATAAGCTAGAGGGGTGATAGGAGATCGGCAGATTCTTAAGTTCTCTCATCTCTGTGAAAAAGATTAAAAATAGGAATATACTAGGAATTATACAGGAAAAGCATAAAATATTAAGAAAAAGTTAATTGACATTTTCGCAAAAAGGGGTATGATAGGGTGGTTCTTACATACCCGCCTATTTTTGAGGGGAGAACCCTTCTATTGCGTAACTTGAAATGGAGCATGGCTGCATTTTGGTCTCCGCCTTGGGGACTGATACGGCAGGCTGCAATGATAAAAAGAAAGGTGTAGGATTGAAAAGTGGATACAATTCTAATGATTAACCTCGTGATAGCGGTGGTTTTTTTTATTTGCTATGCATACCAGCTCTATTTCCTGCTGGTGCCCTTTACCAAGAAGCAAAAACCCCATAAAGAAGAGATCGCCCATCGCTTTGCGGTGCTGATCTGTGCCAGAAATGAACGGGCGGTGATCTCTGACCTCATACAAAGTATTCACGCACAGACCTATGATCGAAGCTTGGTGACCGTCTTTGTGATGGCAGATAACTGTACCGACGACACCGCAGAGATTGCCGAACAAAATGGCGCAGTGGTCTATACCAGACAGAATAAACAGCTTGTGGGCAAGGGCTATGCCTTGGAGCAGCTCCTTATGAACATCGAGCGAGATTACCCCAAGCACTATGACGGCTTTTTCGTGTTCGATGCGGATAACATCCTAGACCCCCATTTCATCGAGGAGATGAACCGCTCCTTCTCCGATGGCTATGAGGTGCTCACCAGCTACCGTAACTCGAAAAATTACGGCGACAACTGGATCTCTGCCGGCTATGCGCTGTGGTTTATCCGTGAGTCCCGCTATTTGAACCATTCCCGTATGCTCACAGGAACAAGCTGTGCCGTTTCGGGTACGGGCTTCCTGTTCAGCCGTGCGGTGATTGAAAGCACCGGCGGATGGAAGTTCCATCTGCTCACTGAGGATATCGAGTTTTCGATCTACAATGTCCTGCAAGGACGGAAAATCGGCTTCTGTGCCGATGCCGTTCTCTATGACGAGCAGCCCATCACCTTCCGCCAGTCTTGGAGACAGCGGCTGCGTTGGGCGAAGGGCTTTTTGCAGGTCTTTTGGAAATATGGCTTTGGACTGGTGCGAGGCGCCACACGAGGCAGCTTCTCCTGCTATGACATGAGTATGACCATCATGCCCGCCTTCCTGTTGAATGTGGCTTTGATTATCGCCTACTTAATCGGCGGTGTGGTTGCGTTTTTGTCGGACGTTTCCTTCCTGCCGGCGCTGGTGTATCTGCTGCGTACCCTGCTGGGACTCTATCTGACCATTTTCTTTATCGGTCTGTTTACCACCATTACCGAATGGGAGAATATTCACACCACCCCCGCCCGGAAAATATTCTATGCCTTTACCTTCCCGCTGTTTATGCTCACCTATATTCCCATCTCTGTGGTGGCAATTTTTGCCAAGGTGCAGTGGAAGCCGATTGAGCACCACCGTTCTGGCAAACAGGTTTTGGAAGCGGTTGCGGCACAAAGCGAAAAGTAAGCGTACATAAAAAATTCCCCTATCGGTGGACGATGGGGGAATTTTCCTCTGAACAGAGGAGAAGGGAGCATCTTACATGGACTTGACGGGAAAGCATTATACCTTTTTTCAAAATCGGCAGTGTGAGTATTTTCCCTGCCATAAAGGGGTGGCGGAGGAGGAATTTAACTGTCTGTTCTGCTACTGCCCGCTTTACAGGGCAAAGGATTGCGGGGGCGGCTATCTCCTGCGCAATGGCGTGAAGGATTGCTCCTACTGTCTGCTCCCGCACAACGGAGCGGAAAGCTACGCCTATATTTCCGCTAAGCTTTGTATGGCAAAGCAGTTCGAGGAGAAGTAACCCCCTTGCTCCACCCCATGTGACAAAAGCCCCACAGGGCAGCCTTGCACCGAGTATCGGTCAAGGGCTGCGCGGTGGGGCTTTTTTGGATAGATTGACGTTTTTGTCCTTTTTGTGCTATGCTTGTACAAGAATTGTTTTCGTGGGAGGTGGTGAAGGTATGACGCAAGATGAAACAAAGGAACAGGAGCTTGAGAAGCTCTTTCGAAAAGAGTATGCCAGATTGCTTCGATATGCTCGTTCTGTTTTTCGTGGAGGCGGTGGTTTAGGCTCCTATGAAAAGGCGGAAGAAGCCGTGCAAGAAGTGTTTACCTTAGCTTGGGCAAAACAGGAAGCCTTCTTTGCGTCTCCAGAGTCTGTCGGCTGGCTGTATCGTGCCGTGAATTATACGATTTGGAACATACTGCGGGCGGAGAGGAAACAGACAGATTTGGAATTTTTGATGGAATGCAGCCAAGAGGTCGTAACCGAACAGCAGAGCGACCCGAGACTCTCTCTTGGTGGAATGGTACCTCCGGAGGATTTAGAGCTGCTCCATAGTCTGTATGTGGAAGGGTACACCTTCCAAGAGATGGCGGATAAGCGGCAGGTGAAAAAATCTGCACTGGCGATGAAGGTCAGCCGGATCAAAAAGACACTCCGTAAGGAGTTATCGAAAAAAGATTAAAATTTTTTTGATTTGTGTGTGAACAAATGCCCTTCTCGTGACATTACCTAGTGAAGGAGGTTTTTTTAATATGGCAGATGACAGGTATCATCGGCAGACAGCTTGGGAAAAACTGAGTATTCCTGAGTTAGAAGCATTGCTTCAAGCGGAATTTTTCTCATCCTCCGCTGGAAAGGAAGACGTTTCCAAGGTCATAGAAATTACAAAAATCATACAGGAAAAAGAAGCGAAAGAATCGGAGTGTGCAACCACGGATGTGGATGCCGCTTGGCAAAGGTTTCAACAGCGGAACCTTACCTCTGCAAAAGCAGAGCTGGAACCGATTCCCTTGCGCCCCGCCAAACGTCGGAAACCGATGCGTCGGATGGTGATGGCGGGAATTGCGGCGGCGATTTTGTTCAGCCTGTTTGTGATTCCGGTCAACGGGGTGAATCTCTTTGCTGTGTTGGCGGGCTGGTCAAACGAAACCTTCAGCTTTTCGGTTGATGGGACCCGTAAGCCAGAGGCACCCGACAATGCAATGTTAGAGAGTCTGCGGGAATCCGTGGCAATGTATACGGACCTATCCGTGGTTCCTCACTGGTGTCCGACAGATTTTAAAGAATTTCGTCTCATCTGCGAAGAATTTGATCCAAATAGCGATTATATCCACGCTACCTTTACCCGCGGCGGCGATGAGGATCAGCTGGTTCATATTGCAGTGCAGGTTTACGATGAAGGTAAACCCATGCAACCCAGCACGGTCTATGAAAAAGACGATACCCCTGTTATCGAGTATCGGGCAGGTGGCGTTGTGCATTATATCATGAGCAATTTGGGCACCCATCACGCAATTTGGATAACAGGCAATTTGGAGTGTTCCATTTCTGGTAGAGTGTCGGTAGAAGAACTCAAACAAATGATAGATTCAATTTATGAGGAGTAAATGTATGAAGTCAAAAGTTAGGTCTGTACTTACTGTTATGTTTGCAGTTTGTATTTTGTGCAGCACCATTATAGTGCCTGCGGAGGCAAGAGCGAGTGAGCGTATTTTGAACTATAATGCCTCTGCCAGCAGTGCTGGGGGAGGACGCATCAATATTTCATTTCGGGTGACTGGCACTGCTATTATGCAGGAATTGGGCGTTAGCGCCATTAACATCTATGAAGAGAAATCTGACGGCAGCAGCCTTTTCGTCAAAAAATATACCAAAATGACCGAAACAAAGACGAGCTATGTTTCTAAGAGTGTGACATGGCAAGGGGTGTCAGGGCATACCTATTTCGCAACGGTAGTCTTTTATGCCAGAAATGCCAGCGGTGATGAAACGAAAATTTTCACGACCAACCCAATTAGAGCCTAATTTCGAGTGTTTTTTATCTTTTCTAAAAAAATTTATTTTTTATGTGAACATTTGACCTTCTCGTGACATTACCTAGTAGAAGGGTTTTTGAGACCCTCTCCTGTACAGGTGCTTTGCTCCATGTGTACAACTTTCCCAAGGAGAGATTGGGGTGAAGGAACGCTAAGAGAGAAGAAGGTGGTTTGCTTGCTTGGGGTGGCAATGATGGAGTCTGGCCACGTCAGTGCACGACAGAATAAAAATTACCCCTGAGAGGGAAAAACGGTAAGAATAGGCTTATGTGTATGAAAGAATTTTGTTATGAAAAAGAAAATTATGGCGATGCTTTTCGTGGTTGCTACGATGTGCTCGTTTGTTGTTCCGGCATTCGCAACAACAGACTATGGAGTTGAAACAGGTGATGTGCTGTGCACAGTTACTAATGACGAAACGGGTGAGGTGAAAAATCTCGAAATTCAAAGAATATCGACCTCCAAACAGATGAGTTCTTTTGGAACGGAAGTTACAGCCAATTATGAAGCATTCGCTGAGATTCCAACACACCAGAACAGAAGTACGGAGGATAAAGGAAAGACAGAAGGGGGGGTTACCATCCGTTTTTCGGTTGTTTATACAATTAGCGCAAATAAAGAGGATATCAAGGTGAGCAGAATCTACGGAAACTGGACACCAAGTGCGAATTTCTACATTGTGACCAATCGCACAGTGGGAATACACGCAGGGCTGGATGGACCGTCTCCACTTGTAAGACATCCTTCTACCAATAGCTTTGATTACAGCACGGGATGGGGCTATAACGGTTTCGTCGTTGGAGCAAATGGATCTCCTTTTGCTTGGGCTGATGCGGTAATACTTGTTAGTGGGATGTCTGGTTCTCATACGTTAAACTGTGGAATGTCCTTTCCCGACGAAAGGTAATAGGTACTTATGAGGGTGAATAGACATATGTTGATAAAGATAATCCTGAATGCAAGTCTCATCCTGTTTCCGCCTACATCTATTCTGTTTTTGTGCATTACATCAGATTATATGGATAATCTGAAAAAATATCTAACTGTAAATGCGCAGTTCTTGCTTATATACTGCGTATATTTTCTTATACTTGCCGCAGTTCTTTACTATGGTGTGGAAATGCGAGAAAACGTTTCTTGGATTGCTCTGTTTATAGGAGCTCTGGAGATTGTGTTGCTTCATTTTGGTTTTATTTTAAAGGACATTTGTTTTCCTCTGTATTCCTGTGTTTGGAGTCAATTTCCCTATATATATTTTTTGCTTGATGTGCTTCTCGTGATATATGGCACGCTTTCTTTGCTTAAATTGAAACAGAGAAAGAACTGATTTGATTAAAACCAATCCTTCTGTTAAAAATGAGGGCAATCCTCGAAACATAAGTAAAGCTTCTGCTGGACAGCTTCACCCTGAACCTGTAATTTTGAATGGGTTAAAACGAGAGACTACCAAATTCGCACA
>CAYQRI010000018.1:21462-21652 GCA_964420085.1 uncultured Ruminiclostridium sp. | reverse complement strand
GGCGGTCTCCGGCGAGCCGACCACTCCCGGTGGTGCAGTGGAGCTTTGCCAAATTCTAGGCAAGGCAGAGACCCTACGCAGAATCCAAGTAGGCATCACCCAGCTTGCGGGCGGCTGAGAGCCGCTCCTAATCTCGAGCCTGCGCCTGAGCGAAAAAATTCACTTTGAAGCCCGAAAGAAATATAGCTGC
>CAYQRI010000018.1:5708-21362 GCA_964420085.1 uncultured Ruminiclostridium sp. | reverse complement strand
TAAGCTAGCTATAGGTACTCTGCGGCTGAGAGCCGCTCCTAATCTCGAGCCTGCGCCTGAGCGAAGAAATTCACTTTGAAGCCCGAAAGAAACATAGCTGCTAAGCTAGCTATAGGTACTCTGCGGCTGAGAGCCGCTCCTAATCTCGAGCCTGCGGCGGAGCGCCGCCCCTAATCTCGAGTCTCCGCCTGAGCGAAAAAATTCACTTTGCTGTCCAAGAGAAACGTAGTCGATCATTCCCTTTTTTAAAAACAAAAACCTTTCACATCGTACTTCTAACGAAACACTTTCGATAGAACGACGGTGTGAAAGGTTTTTTTGTGCTCTACTTAGTTCAAATAAAATCGAAGGATAAAGGTTGTCCCTTGCCCAACCACACTCTTCCCGGAAATGCTCCAGCCGCAGCGTTCCATGATTCTTTGGACAACGGAGAGACCCAAACCTGAGCCGCTGATTTTTGCAAATCAACGGCTCAGGTTTTCAGGTCGATTTGCTCATTGCACAGCAGCATGAGATGCTCCACGATTTCTTTCAGTCTGTTGGTATTGTGCGCAACAGTGTCCAGCATTTTTTATCAGCACTCATCCTCCCAGCCCCATCTGCTGCTGCTCTAAAATGATTTTTAGGTGCTTGGAAAGCTCCTCCTTGGAAATGGTGGGCTTTTGCCGCAGCCACCAGAGAATGGTTCCCATCACGGCACTGATATAAAAATGTGTAGCGACCTCAGCGGCGACGGCACGCTCCGTATACTCTGCACCCTCTGGACAGACAGGCGGCAATGCCTTGGAAATTTCCTTGGAAATGATGTCGATTAGGTTGGAAATGAGATTACTTTTCAAGACGGACTGAACCAGCCTGCGATGCACAGAAAGGAAGTCAATGACCTCCATCGCCAATGCAACGTAGCTCTCCCCTGTCGGATGCTCTGACAAGGCCTGTGATGCGGGAAAGGAGTGGAACAAGGTGGATATGGTATAGGAAAACAGATCGTATTTATCCGAAAAATGCTTATAAAAGGTGGCACGGCGTACCATAGCTCGGTCACAAAGCGCCGATATGGTAATATCCTCAAAGCGTTTTTCACACAGGAGCGTAAACAGGCTTTCCACCAACGCCTTTCTGGTTTTGACAATACGCAAGTCCAATTTTTCGTCCATCGCTCTTTCTCCATCCTCTCATGCCACCATTGCACTGGCGGCAACCGTGCACAAGCACAACGTTTTTATACAAATAAACAAACTCTGTCAATTATTTGTCATTGTCAGTTATATTGTAGCTTGCATTCAAGCATTTCCTATATTATACTGCAAAACACACAAATGTCAATTATCTGTCATTGATACGGGAGGGTCAGCATGAAGAAAAAAAAGGGGAATCCCATTCATCGACTCGCCGCTATGGTGGTCAATCGTAAGAGGTTGTTTTTCTTTTTATACATTGCGGCTGTCATTTTTAGCTTATTTTCTATGAATTGGGTTTCGGTCGAAAATGATTTGACCCAATATTTAGACGAGAACACCGAAACCAGACAGGGCTTGCGTGTGATGAACGAAGAATTTGTCACGCTCGCCACAGCCAATGTCATGCTCAACAATGTGACATATGAAACAGCAGAGGGCGTGGTGAAGAAAATCGAAGCTGTGGATAGCGTTGCTTCTGTCGCATTTGATCATACTGAGGAGCATTATAAAAATGCCACCGCCCTTTTGTCTGTTTCTTTTTCCGAGCCGGAAACTGACGAATGGGTTCTTTCTGCTATGGAGGAAATCCGCACGCTTTGCAAGGACTACGACAGCGAAATCAGCACCACCATCGGCGCTGACTACGCCCAATCTCTCGCCAACGAAATGAAGGTGATTATCTCCATCGCAGCCGTAATCATTGTGCTGGTGCTGCTGCTCACCTCAAAGTCCTATGCAGAAATCCCCGTCTTGCTCATCACCTTCTGCACCGCTGCTATTTTGAATATGGGCACCAATTATCTGTTGGGTACCATTTCCTTTGTCTCCAATTCAGTTGCCGTTGTGCTACAGCTTGCCCTAGCGATTGACTACGCCATCATTCTCTGCCACCGTTTTACAGAGGAGAGGCAGCATTTGGAGGCAAAAGATGCCTGTATCGAAGCGCTATCCAAGGCAATTCCAGAGATTTTTTCCAGCAGTCTGACCACCATATCGGGGCTTGCGGCGTTGGCGTTTATGCATTTCAAAATTGGAGCAGATTTGTCTGTTGTTCTGATCAAATCAATTGCGCTGAGTCTACTTTGTGTATTTACGTTAATGCCCGGGCTTCTGGTGCTTTTCAGCAAGTGGATGGATCAGACCAAGCATCGAAGCTTTGTCCCACCCATGGAAATTTTGGGGCGCTTTTCCATTCGAACGAGATACATTCTCCCGCCCATTTTTCTTATTTTGTTGATCTTTGGCTTTTTCTTCTCCAACCGATGCCCCTATCTCTTTGGCAGCGGAGATTTGCGTGCCATGCAGCACAGTGAGGAACAGATTGCCACCGACCATATCAAAGAAAAATTTGGGTCTACGAACCTCTTGGCTGTGGTTGTGCCCAGCGGGGACTACGAAAGCGAACGCAAGCTTCTAACCGCCTTGGAAAGCTACGATGAAGTAGACAGCACACTTGGCTTATCCAACACCAAGGCGATTGATGACTATTACATTACAGATGCCTTGACCGCTCGCCAATTTTCGGAGCTCATCGACCTAGATTACGAGGTAGCGGAGCTGCTTTATACCGCCTATGCCGTCGACGATGAGGACTACGCAAAGGTCATTAACGGCAGGAGTGAGTATCGTGTCCCGCTGCTGGATATGTTTAAATTTCTGTATTCCGAGGTGCAGGCAGGCTATGTCACCTTAGATGATGAAAAGATGGACTACATCGAGGATTTAAACCGACAGCTTACGGATGCGGAGCGGCAGCTTCAAAGTGAAGATCATAGTAGAATGCTGGTCTTTTTAAATCTACCCGAAGAAAGCGACGAAACCTTTGCTTTCTTAGATACGATGAAGCAGGAAGCGCAAGCACTCTATGGTGACGAGGTGTATGTGGTGGGCAATACCACCAGCGATGCCGACCTCTCGGCCACCTTCAGCGACGACAATATTTTAATCAGCATTCTATCCGCTGTCTTCGTCATTATTATTTTGATTTTCACCTTCCAGTCGGTGGGGCTTCCGATCTTACTGATTATTGTGATTCAAGCCGCCATTTGGATCAACTTTTCCTTCCCGTATCTCACGGGGGAAGGGCTGTTTTTCATGGGCTATCTCGTGGTGTCCTCCATCCAGATGGGTGCCAATATCGACTACGCCATTGTCATCACGAGTCGATATATGGATTTGAAGGAGCATATGCCGCCAAAGAAGGCGATTGTGCAGGCAGTTTCCATGGCCTTCCCCACCATCCTGACCTCAGGAACGATTTTGGCAGCCTCCGGCATCACCATCCAGTGCATCACAACGGATGGTATCATCGCCTCCATCGGCTCGTGTCTGGGCAGAGGCACCATCATCTCTATGGCGCTGGTTTTATTTGTTCTTCCGCAAATCTTATATTTGGGGGATATCATCATCGAGAAGACGTCCTTTTCGGTCAATCTGCCGGAGCGACCTGTGGAACAGCGAAAAGGCAAGCTGGCCGTGGACGGCAGGGTGCGTGGCTATGTCAACGGCATGATCGATGCCGACATTCGTGGCATCGTCATCGGCGAATTTTCTGCCACGCTTGACAGCAAAACCACACTAAAACAGGAGGAGGAACCGGACGATGAAAACCCTTAAAAAAACTTTCATACTTCTACTTATATTTGCTTTGCTGATTCCACAGGCTTCTGTCTTTGCTGCAAACCAGCGCATTGAGATCACAAGTCTGGAAGAATTTTTGAGCTTTGCCAAGCAATGCAATTACGACAAATTCAGCATGGGAAAAACGGTTGTATTAAAAACTGACCTGGAGCTGGGCGGCAGCCGATTTCAGTCGATTCCCATATTTTGCGGAACCTTTGAAGGTGATGGACACAAAATTTCCGGTCTTACGCTGACGGGCGAGCAAGCATACCAAGCACTGTTCCGTTATACCTCCACAAGCACCGTGATCCGAAATCTATCGGTCAGCGGCTCGGTGAAGCCGCAGGGAGAAAAGACGGTCATCGGCGGCATTGTGGCCAAAAATGAAGGTCTGATCGAAAACTGCAGCTTTTCGGGTCTTGTCAACGGAACCGACAGCATCGGTGGCATTGCGGGCGTCAACCTGACCTCGGGTACCATACTTGGCTGCACAGTCTATGGCGGTGTTTATGGCGAAACCCGCATCGGTGGCATTGTCGGAGACAACAGCGGCACGGTGCTCCGTTGCACAAACCGTGCCAAAATCAACACCGTGGTCGAGGAGCACAAATTCGTATTTCAAGATTTAACCTTAGAGAACGTCAAAGCAAGTGATAACCTGACGGAAATCACAGACATTGGCGGCATCTGTGGCACAAGCGTGGGTGTCATTCGTAATTGTACCAACAATTCCACCGTGGGCTATACGCACGTCGGCTACAACGTGGGCGGCATTGTCGGCAGGCAATCGGGCTATGTCACAGGCTGTCAAAATGTGGGGGACGTTTTGGGACGCAAAGAGGTCGGCGGCATTGCGGGACAGATGGAGCCATATTCTGTCGTGCTCTACTCCCCCTCCAAGCTCAAGGAATTACAAAAGGAGCTGGATACGCTCCAGAGCTTGAGCAATGGACTGACCAAAAACGCAAAGGGCAGCAGCGATGTGGTTTCCGCAGAATTAGAGGACATGATCACCTCGATTGATAACAGTCGTGTTCTGGCAGACGACATTTTGAACCAGACGGAGGATATTCTCAACCAGAACATCGAGGAGGTCAATGAAATCAGTACCACCTTTTCCGGTGCGATTGATCGATTGGTCGACGTCTCGGATGCTGCCAAGGGAACGAGCGAGGATATCACCAACGCCTTAACCTCCATCGAAGATGCGCTCCATTTCCTCACAGACGCATTAAAAGAAACAGAGGGACTCAGCAAGGAATATCAGGACGTAGAAAATGAAATTTCCAATGCGAACGACTCCCTTGAAGTTGCAATGAATTATTTCAAAAACGGCAGCAACGCACTTGCCCAAGCGTTAGAGCTTGTCAAAAACAAAGCACCGCTTGCGGATGTCATTGCTCAGGTAAGATCCGCCAACCAAAGCTTTAGCAACGCAAACAGCAACCTGTTGGACGCAAGCAGATCTGTAGAAAATGCCTTTGACGAGCTCTCCGACCTGCTGCGTATGCTGGACAAAGCCAACCCGCTTCTCCAAAAATCACTCACGTCTTTGGCAGACAGCGTAAAGGATACAAAGGCTGCGGTTGAGAAATGCAAAAAAACAGCCGAGAAGATAGACGATCTGCTCAACTATTTGAATAACAGTCCAGAAATCAGCTTTGTTACAACAGGAGAAAACTACCGCAACAGCAAGGATGCCCTGTCGCATTCTTTGGAAGTCATTTCCAACTGCGGTTCTCAGCTAAACAGCGCCGTCACGGGAGGTGTCACCACCTTTCTGGACGACTTGGAGGCGGTAAACAACCAGCTCTTTGTCGTCCTGCGGCTTCTAATTGATATTACCAATGATATTTCCACCGTGAATCTCGATATCTCCGACCGCATGGAGGACATTTCGACCAAGGATACCGATGGTCAGACTGCGGGCAAGGTTACTGACTGCATGAATGCGGGCACGATACAGGGCGATATCAACACCGGCGGCATTGCAGGCTCGATGGCGGTGGAATACGGCTTTGATAAGGAAGATGACCTTAAAAAGCTTGGGCAGGACAGCGCCCGTTCCAGATTGCAGACCAGAGCTGTCATACGAGACAGCAAAAACACAGGAAATGTGTTGGGCAAAAAGGACGGTGTCGGCGGCATTGTCGGCGCCATGGATTTGGGCTATGTAAGAGATTGTACCGCAAGCGGAAGCATTGAAAGCGAGACCGGGAGCAACGTCGGCGGCATTGCGGGCAGCTCCAATTCGCTGATCTTTTCCTGTTGGTCCAAGGCGAATGTATCGGGAAAGAGCTACGTCGGCGGGCTGGTGGGCGATGGCTACGAGCTATCCTCCTGCTATGCGATGGCGGAAATTGATGCAAGCGGTGCCTATGTGGGTGCTGTGGCAGGCAATCTAAAGGAGGACGGCAGTGCCAAAAACAACCGTTTTGTCTCTGCGGATTGGGGTGGCATAGACGGCATCAGCTATCTGGGCAAGGCGGATCCCGTCAGCTATGGACAAATGATGCAAATCAAAGGTGCCAAAGAAATTTTCAAAACCGTGACTCTTTCCTTTGTGGTGGAGGATGAAGTCGTAGAACGCACCATCCTCGATTACGGCGCTAACATATCTGAAGACATCTTCCCTGAAATTCCTCCCAAGGAAGGGTATTATGGCAAATGGAAGCCCGTGAATATGGACGGGATAGACAGTGATTTAAAAATCGAAGCGGAATACATCCCCTATCGCACCAGCCTAGAGAGTCAAACCACACGAGAAAACGGCTTACCCGTTTTGCTTGTGGAGGGAAAATTCCAAAAAAGTGCAGCACTTTCTGTCTCTCAGGTTGACTCCGGTGTGTTTATCGAGGCTTGGTCTGTCAGCATTCCAGAGGATGCGAACACCACCCACACCGTGCGTTTCTTGCCACCGCCGGATCAAAAACGCACACAAATTTCTCTGAAAAACGGAGAGCAGTGGGAGCCTGTTTCGACCAAAACAGACGGTGCCTATCTGACCTTTGAAACCAGCAGCCGTGATTTCACCTTTTCTGTCTCTGAAAAGACGAATCCGCTTCCCTTCCTGCTGATTCCTTTGGCGCTCATTGCCATCGTTTTGGCTCTCCCCAAAATTCTGCGGGCGAGAAAGAATCATCAGGCGATGAAAAAAAAGGCCAAGGAGACAGAAGCTGAAGCGCTCCCGCCGCAGGAGGTTTCCGTCCCCATCGAAGGCAGTGCGTCTCATGAATCCACGGAATCCACGGAATCCACCGACCCCATAGAAGAAACCATCCCATAACCGAAGATTAAAAAAACAAAACGGGCACGCTGCAAGCTGAAACGCTGCAACGTGCCCGTTTTGTTTTTATCATTTGATTCGATGGCTTAAAACGCCAAAATTTCACTCACCGTGGGATGGGGATACACTGTCCCAGCCATTTGTGCCTCCGTCAAACCGGAGCGGATGGCAACCGTCAGACCGCCAAGCATCTCCGAAGCGTGGACACACATCAGCTGCGCTCCAAGGAGGACGCCGGTTTCTTCATGGAAAACCAGTTTAGCGAAGCCACGGTCGCTGCCCTCGACCAAGGAGCGTCCGTTGGCGGAGGTGAGGTTTTTTTTCACCCGAACAGGAATGCCCTCTCGCTTTGCTTGGTCTGCGGTCAGACCGACCGTTGCAATCTCAGGACGGAAAAACACACAGCTTGGGATCGGCTCTATGTCGCTAACCGCTCCTTGGAACATCGCATGAACCGCACGTTTACCCTGTGCGGTCGCAGCGTGTGCCAGTTGGATGCCACCCAGGACGATATCGCCTGCCGCCCACAGTCCGGAAACGCTGGTTTCGCCCACCGCATTGACAGGAACAAAGCCACGAACCAATTCTACGCCAAGGGAAGGAGCCAATACTCCCTCCGTATTGGGCTTGCGTCCCGTGCAGACCAAAACGCAGTCACCCGTGGCGGTTTTGGCGGTGCCTTTTTCTTCAAAGTGACAGGTCAGCACATTCCCCTCTCGGGTGATTTCCTGTACCGTGGCATTGGCGTGCACCGCCACACCCCGTTTTTTCAGCAGCATCGCCGTATTTTGGCTGATTTCCCGATCGAGCTTTTCCAAGATACGGGGAAGCGCCTCCAGCACAGTGACCTTGCGTCCCAGCGCAGCGTAAAGCTCGGCAAATTCTATCCCGATCACACCGCCGCCGATGATAATCAGCTCCTGTGCATCGACACCGCCCTCGGTGAGCAGGTCATCGCTATTCACCACCCCCGGCAACTCAATGCCCGGAATCGGGATGTGCGCAGGACGGGAGCCTGTCGCCAATAAAATATGGGTGGCAGCGTAGTCCGTGCCCTCCACCCGAACCATGCCGGGTGCGGTCACCTCGGCACGATGCGGAAAAAGCGTGACCTTTTTACTTTTGAAAAGCTGTGCAATGCCGTCACGCAGGGTATCCTTCACCCGCTCAGCGTTTCCGTGCATCGCAGAAAAATCAGCGGTGAGCCGCTCGGCTTGGATGCCAAGCGCTGCGCCCTCCGTCATTTCCTGATAGAGATGCGCTGAACGCAACAGTGTTTTGGTGGGAATGCAACCCCGATTGAGACAGACACCGCCCAAATGGGCTTCCTCCGCCACAGCGACACGTTTTCCCATGTCTGCCGCCTCTAAAGCGGCTTCGTATCCGCCCGGGCCGCCGCCAATGACAAATAAATCAAACTGTTCCATGAACATTACCTCGTTTCCGAATCGAAGTCGAGCAGGTCAGAAAGCTCTCCCACGCCGATTTCCGTCAAAGCATAGGAGAGGGCTGTCCTGTCAAACGGCTGTCCCTCCAGTGCCTTGGTCACGGTCTCTGCCAAGCGAGTATCCAATGCATCGGTATAAAGCGTCGCCTGTCGAACCACGCCGGTCTCGATGGCAAGTCCCAGCTGGGCACAGCCCCAATCGAAGCGTTGCTCCTGCGACTGCCACGCAAAGGACGGGCTTTCGCCCAGCCGCCACGCACGGGAAGCAAAGCGTTCCGCTCGCTTTTGAAGCTCCACCTCATCCAGTTCATCCTCGGCAATGACAAGAGGCAAGCCGCCATAAACCTGCCCAAAGGCGCTAATGAGGGCATTCCGCATCGCTGTCACCGTGATACCCGCCCGCTTCTGCGATAGGTTGATGACACGAGCCTGCACGGATTTCACACCCTTGGCGTGCAGCTTTGCTTGGTTTGGGGTCAAATAGCGTGACATCTCTTTGACATCGACATTTAATAAAATCGTGCCATGATGATAGCAGCAGTCCCCTGTCCGATAAAACGCATTGCCGGAAAATTTTGCCCCGTCGATCACCAGATCGTTGCGGCCCGTTTGTACGGCAGTCAGCCCGAAGTGTGCCACCGCCTCTTGAATGACAGAAAGCTGACGGGTCACATCATAGTCTGCATGACGGACAAGAAAGGTGAAATTCAGGTTGCCCAAATCATGAAAGACCGCACCGCCGCCCGAAAGTCGACGAGCCAAATGTCCGCCGTCATTTTCCAGCGCCTCCTGCCGACATTCCGCCCACGCATTTTGGTTGCGTCCAACCACAACGGTTTTCTGATTCTGCCAAAGATATAAGATACATTCCCCCGCCTGCACACGGTGGAGAAGCAACTCCTCCACCGCCTGATTGTGGTAGGGATGGGTGCTGGGAGAGGCATAAAAGCGCAGGGAGGAAATCATGCTTCTGTCTCCGGCACCCAACGCAGCACGGGTGTGCGTGCGGCTTTGACCTCATCGGGTCGGCTGATGGGCGTGTGGAGCGGGGCAAGGTGGAGGGGTTCGGGATCGGTGTAGGCCTGCTGCAAAAGGGACGCAACCACCTCTGCTACGTCATCCAAGGTTTCCTTGGATTCTGTCTCCGTCGGCTCAAACATCAGTGCCTCGTGGACAATGAGCGGGAAATACATCGTCGGTGCGTGAAGCCCGCAGTCTAGCATACTTTTGGCGATATCCATGGCAGAAATGCCGGTTTCCTTTTTAATCTCAGCGAGATCCAACACAAATTCATGCATACAGAAGCCGGGGTTTGCCACCTTGCAGTAAGGTGCCAAACGGGTCATCAGATAGTTGGCATTCAAAACGGCATTGGTAGAGGCCTCCCGCACGCCATTGCCGCCCATCATATAGAGATAGGTGAGGGCACGGATGGTGACCAAAAAGTTGCCATAGAAATTCTGGACGCTGCCGATAGAGTGTGGTTTATTCTCCAAGACATAGCCTTTTTCTGTGGAAGTGGGCTGGCGCTTGGGCAAAAACGGAACCAAAAAGTCCTTCACGCCTGTGGCACCCGAGCCGGGACCGCCGCCGCCGTGGGGGGTGGAAAAGGTCTTGTGCAAATTCAGGTGAACCACATCAAAGCCCATATCACCCGGACGGGCAACCCCCATGACAGCATTCAGGTTGGCACCGTCATAGAAGCACAGACCGCCGGCATCGTGTATGGTTTTGGTAATTTCCAAAATATTAGGATCGAAGATACCGAGCGTATTGGGGTTGGTGAGCATCAGTCCGGCGGTATCGGGACCGACTGCGGCACGCAGAGCGTCCAAATCCACGCCGCCCCTTTCGTTTGAGGGAACATTGACCACCGTGAAGCCGCACATAACCGCTGTAGCGGGGTTGGTTCCGTGGGCAGAGTCCGGCACGATGATTTTGTTGCGTGCCAAATCACCCCGTGCCTGATGGTATGCCTTCACCAGAAGAATACCAGTAAACTCTCCGTGGGCACCGGCGGCAGGCTGGAAGGTCATTTCATCCATGCCCGTAATTTCTGCAAGCATACGGTTGGTTTCCGTGAGTGCCTGTAAGCAGCCCTGCACAGTCTCCACAGGCTGAAGCGGATGGATTTCGGTAAAGCCACGCAGAGAGGCAGTTTCCTCGTTGACACTGGGATTGTATTTCATGGTACAGGAGCCAAGCGGATAGAAGCCGTCATTCACGCCAAAGGTCTGCTTGCTCAGCTCGGTATAGTGTCGGCTCAAATCAATTTCTGCCACCTCAGGAAGGGGCAGGGCTTGCACACGGGCAAAGCGTTCCTCTACGGCAACGACAGGAACATCACAGTCCGGCAGCAGGGTGCTGCATCGACCGGGTACACTTCGTTCAAAAATCAGCTTCATTTGCCGCACACCTCCTTGATGATGGAAACAACTGCATCGATCTGCGCCTTGGTATTCAGCTCCGTGCAGCACCAGAGGATACCGTCCTCAACGGGAAGTCCGGGCAAAATACCCTTGTCCTCTAGTCTCTGCATCGCTTCTGCAGAGGGTGCCTTCGTCACAAATTCATGGAAGAAGGGGGCATCATAAACCAGCGGCAGACCTGCCTTTTCCAATTCACTTGCCATATAATGCGCCTTAGAGGTGCAAAGCTGTGCAGCCTTTGCCATACCGTCAGGACCCATTGCCGCCATATAAACGGCAGCGGTCATGGCACACAGTGCCTGGTTGGAGCAAATGTTGCTGGATGCCTTTTCCCGACGGATGTGCTGTTCTCGGGCTTGCAGGGTGAGGACATAGCAGCGGCGACCGTCGTGGTCGTTGGTTTCGCCTACAATCCGACCGGGCAGCTTGCGGAACATTGCCTTCCCTGCCGCCATAAAGCCGAGATAAGGACCACCGAAGCCCAGCGGGAGTCCAAGCGGCTGTCCTTCTCCGACGGCGATATCGGCGCCCAGTTCACCGGGGGTTTTCAGTGCCGCTGCCGCAATGGGGTTCACGCCCATAATGACCTTGGCGCCTGCTGCATGAACCACCTCGATGATGGCTTCCATATCCTCAATGGTGCCGAAGAAGTTTGGCTGCTGGAGATAGACACCGGAAACATCGGGGGTGAGAAGTGCTTTGAGCGCCTCTAGGTCGGTGGCACCGTTTTTAGTAGGAATGCGTGCTACGGGTGCATTGGCACCCCAGCAATAGGTTTCGATGGTCTGGATGACATTTGGATTGGCCGCATCGGAAACCAAGGTCAAAGAGCGCTTCCGATCCCGACACATGGCAGCCGCCTCAGCGGCAGCAGAGCCGCCGTCATAGACGGAGGCGTTTGAGACCTCCATCCCTGTCAGGGCACAGATCATGGTTTGATATTCAAAAATGGATTGGAGAATGCCTTGGCTCACCTCTGCCTGATACGGCGTATAGGCGGTCAGGAACTGTTCCTTACTGGTGACGCGCTTGACAATGGCGGGAATATAGTGACGATACGCACCGGCACCACGGAAGATCACAGGAAACACCTTGTTTTCATCTGCCATAGCCTGTAGCTTGACCAGTGCTTCGCTCTCTGTGACACCTGCTTCCAGGTGTAGGCCACCCTCCGGAAGCAGGGTAGCAGCCGGAGCATCGGCATACAACGCCTCATGGGAGGAAACACCAACTGCACGCAGCATTTCTTGGCGCTGCTCCTGCGTGGAGGAAATAAAACTGCCCATAAAGAAGGCCTCCTTTTTTATCCCTTGGAAAAATCAGTCCTCCGCCTCGCACTTTGCTGCATAAGCGGCATCGTCCAACAGCTCCTCTGTTTCGGTGATGTCGCTGACCTCGATCATCCAAGCCTCATAGGGTGTTTCATTCATCGCTTGAGGTGCATCGAGCAGCTCCTCATTGATGGCGACAACGGTGCCGCTGACAGGGCTGATGAGGTCAGAAACTGCCTTGACACTTTCCACGTCCCCGAAGGATTTGCCCACGGTGACTTCATCGCCCACCTCGGGAAGGTTAATAAAGACCAAATCAGACAGGGCATCCTGTGCGAAGTCGGTAATGCCGATGCGGACGGTGCCGTTTTCCAATGCTTCGACCCATTCATGGGTGGCGGAATACTTCAAATTTGCAGGTACATTCATTCTAATAGCCTCCGTTTATTGATTCTGTTATGGTGATTGAATGTTGTGTTTACTTCTTTCTTGTACGACTGTAAAAGGGCATTTCCACAATTTTGGCAGCCACACGTCTGCCACGGACATCCACCTCCACGGGGGTATCCAAGGCGGATTTGTCTGCATCGACATAGGCCATGGCACAGGCAGCGCCAACCCAAGGCAGCATGGTGCCGGAGGAGGTTTCCCCGATGCACACATCGCCCTGATACACTGCTTGGTGCTCCCGCACAATACCACGACCAACAACCTGCAAGCCCACACGCACCCGTTTTGGCTCTCCCTTGGCGAGCAATGCTTCCTTGCCGATAAAGGTATCCTTGTCCATTTTCACCGCAAAGCCCAAGCCGGCGGAAAGCGGGTCAATGTGTTCGGAAAGCTCATGTCCATAGAGCGGCATTGCGGCTTCCAGACGCAGGGTATCACGGGCACCCAGTCCACAGGGAACGCCGCCGGCGTTTACCAAGGCATCCCAAACCACAGGTGCGGCCTCTGCCTTCATATAGATTTCATAGCCAAATTCTCCGGTGTAGCCAGTGCGGGAAACCAAGCAGGGCACACCAGCAACAGACAAAGGCTCCACAAAGGAATAATACTTGGTGGGGAAGCCTGCTTTATCCGCCACCTTCTCCAAAACATCCTCCGCCTTGGGACCCTGCAGGGCAATCTGCCCCACAAACGCAGAGACATTCTTGAGAACAGCGTCACCGCTGACGTGCTTCTCCAGCCATGCGACATCCTTTTCTGTGTTGGATGCATTGAGGATAATCAAATAGCTGGTTTCTGCCCTTCTATACACGATGAGGTCATCCACGCAGCCGCCGTCCTCATAGAGCATCACAGCATAGCGACAGCCGCCGATCGCCAGCGAGTCGAAGCGATTGGTCAAAATATGATTGAGGTTTTGCAGGGCATCCGGTCCTTCTAAGATAACCTCACCCATGTGACTGACGTCAAAAAGACCGGCCGTTTCACGAACCGCCTTGTGTTCGGCGATGATTCCGGTGGGATATTGCACAGGCAATAAAAACCCACCAAAGGGAACAATTTTTCCGCCAAGTGCCACATGGCGGTCATACAGGGGTGTCTTCTGATCCATAGCTGCCTCCTTACCTTTCTTTCCATTTCATGCGGGGAACCGCTGAAGCAGTGGTTCCTTTTGTTGGTTCATTCCGCTATTCTGGGATGAAAAAAGTGTCATCACATCACCTCTTTAATATAGGGGTATTATAGCAAACCTATCATTTCTTGTCTATCAGAACCAACCCTTCTCAAGGAGTTTTTTCCATTTATTCACAGTGTCTCCCAACGGCAGGCACGTTTCAGGGCTTTTGTCCAAGCTTCGTGACAGATTTTTGCCGTCGTCTCCTCCATTCTTGGGGTATAAAGCTGTGCAGACTGCCGCAGCCTTGTGGCCGCTTCCACGTCCTTCCAAACCCCAACAGAGAGTCCGGCGAGCATCGCTGCCCCCAGCGCAGTGGTTTCCACCACAGCGGAGCGGTCAATGGGCTTACGCAAAAGGTCTGACTGAAACTGCATCAGAAATCGGCTTACACTGGCGCCGCCATCCACACGCAGCACAGAAAGTGGCTTTCCTGCGTCACGCTCCATGGTATCCAAAAGATCCTTCACCTGATAGGCAATGCCCTCCAGCGCCGCCCTTGCAATATGCGCCTTTGTGGTACCTCTGGTCAGTCCGATGATGAGTCCCCGTGCATACATATCCCATGTTGGTGCGCCAAGCCCCGTAAAGGCAGAAACGAGATACACGCCGCCGTTATCCGAAACGGATTCCGCCAAGGTATCGCACTCGCCTGCGGTGCGAATCAGTCCCAGCTCATCCCGAAGCCACTGTATGGTGCTTCCGGCATTGAATACACTGCCCTCCAAGGCATAAACGGTCTTGCCGCCAATGGACCAGGCAACCGAGGTCAGCAAGCCCCCTGCCGAACGAACGGAGTGTGTGCCTGTATTCATCAGCGTAAAGCAGCCCGTTCCATAGGTGTTCTTGGCCTGTCCCGATTCGATACAGCCCTGCCCCAAAAGGGCGGCGGCCTGATCGCCGGCACTGCCGCAGACAGGAATCCCTGCCAGACGTTGCAAAATGGGAGCCTTTCCGGAAACCGTTCCGTAAATTTCGGCAGAGGATACAGGCGTGGGAAGCATACATAGGGGGATATTCAGCCGCTTACAAAGGTTCTCATCCCATTGCAGGGCATCAATGTCAAAGAGCATCGTACGAGAGGCATTGGAGTAGTCTGTCACATGGCTGCCTGTTAAATTCCAAATCAGCCAACTATCCACGGTGCCAAAGAGCAATTCGCCCCGCTGGGCGCGTATCCGGGCATTGGGCACCTGATCCAAAATCCACTTGAGCTTGGTACCGGAGAAATAGGCATCCACAAGCAGCCCTGTCTTATCCCGAATATAACCGGCTAAGCCGTCCGCCGTCAATTCTTCACAAATGGCCGCCGTCCGTCTGCACTGCCATACAATGGCGTTGCAGATCGGTCTGCCCGTTTCCTTCTCCCAAACGACGGTAGTCTCTCGCTGATTGGTGATTCCGATGCCCGCAATATCCTTTGGAGAGAGTCCGCTTTTTAGGAAGGCATCCCGCAAAGCGTCGAGCTGTGTTTGGAGAATCTCCATGGCATCATGCTCCACCCAACCCGGCTTTGGATAGATTTGCTTGAATGGCTGCTGTGCCATACTGCACACCTGTCCCTTTTCATCAAATATCACTGCTCTTGAGCTTGTGGTACCCTGATCGAGGGCAATCAGATAGGTATTCATTCAACATATCCCCTTACAAACTAAGTTCTGTTTATGCAAAGCTTCTGATTCTTCTAAAAAAGAAGACGAAACGGTTGACGTTTCCGTTTTCTGATTATAAATTATAAGTGCACTATAGCACGAATTGGAGGAATTTTCTATGGCAATGAACAGAGAATTTACC
>CAYQRI010000018.1:0-5608 GCA_964420085.1 uncultured Ruminiclostridium sp. | reverse complement strand
TGCACTATAGCACGAATTGGAGGAATTTTCTATGGCAATGAACAGAGAATTTACCCTGCCTTCCACCGACGGCAGCACCACGCTTTATGCCGCAGAATGGCAGCCTACCGTTCCCGTGCGTGGCATTGTCCAGCTTGTTCATGGCATTGCGGAGCATATTGGTCGTTATGATGCATTTGCAAGCTTTTTAGCCGAACAGGGCTATTTGGTTGTCGGGAACGACCACTTGGGGCATGGAAAAAGTGCCGCAGACAAGGAGCAGCTCGGTTCCTGCGGCGAAGCAGACGGCTGGAACAAAATGGTTTCTGACCTGCATACTCTGCACGAAATGACCCGGGCACAATATCCCAACGTCCCCTATTTTCTGTTCGGGCACAGCATGGGAAGCTTTTTGTCCAGAACCTATATCGCACGCTACCACACAGACCTCGACGGTGTGATTCTCTGCGGCACAGGTCACCAGTCGAGGCTGCTTGTCCGCTTTTCCAAGCTTCTGATTGGGCGTCAGCTCCGCAAAAACGGTGCCGCCCATCGCAGTGAAACGCTCCACAAGCTTGCCTTCGGCAAATACAATGCGGGCATTGAGGCCGTCAGCACCCCCAACGATTGGCTGTCTCGAGACAAAGAAGCGGTAGCTCGCTATGAAGAAGACGAGCTGTGCGGTCACTTTCCCACCACCTCCCTGTTTGCTGCACTCAGCGATGGCATTTCCTTTATCACAGATCCCAAAAACATCCTAGCAATCAACAAGGATTTGCCGATTCTCTTTCTCTCGGGAGATCGTGACCCCGTGGGCGAGTATGGGAAGGGTGTCACCAGAGCCTACCAAGCCTTCCGCTCGGCCGGTCTGAGAGAAGTCTCTCTCAAGCTCTATCCTGGTGCAAGACATGAGCTGATAAATGAAACCAATTGGGAGGAGGTCTTTCAAGATGTTCTCCTGTGGCTGAACGCCCACTGACCCTACCCCATTTTCCATCTGACCTGTGACCCTCGACCGTTCTCCCACAAGCTGACCTGTCCTCTCTCCGAATCCAGACATCCTGACCTTTCCAAAAAAGAAAGCTTTGGGCATTCTAACCAGTCCAAAGCTATGCTATCCTAAGTCCGCTGAGCCCCTCCGGAAGGGCAGCAAAATCGGATTGAAAAGAGGATTTTTTACGATGGGTCATACAGTTTCCACAAAGCTTGGACTCCTGACAAAAACAGCCATGTTTGCTGCCATTATCACGGTTGTTACCGGATATATTCTGCATATCCCTCTGGGGAACGGCTATATCCACTTGGGTGATACCTTCATTTATTTGGCGGCCTGTCTCCTGCCGACGCCCTATGCGATGGTTGCCGCTGCGCTCGGCGCCGCCTTGGCGGATGGTCTGACAGGGGCTGCCATTTGGATGGTTCCCACCCTCATCATCAAGGCACTGATGGTGCTCCCCTTCACCGCAAAGGGAACCAAGCTCCTCACAAAGCGCAACGTGATCGCCGTCCTTGCAAGCGGGCTGATCTGCTGTGTGGGTTATGGCATTGCACAGGCCATCCTGTTCCAAACCTGGGCGGGTCTGTTTTTCCCCAATCCTTGGATCCAGTCGGGTGCCTGTGCCGCTGTTTTCTTTGTTGTGGCATACGCTATGGATAAGTCCGGCGTCAAGGCACACCTGATGAAGGGCAGTCTCACGCCCTCTTAATCCCCCGCTCGCAAGTTGTAACGCAGAAAGGAACCACCGATTATGGCAAATATGAAGTATGTATTTGGTCCTGTGCCCTCCCGTCGTTTGGGTGCCTCCCTTGGCATCAGCCCCATCCCCGAGAAGACCTGCAACTATAGCTGCGGCTATTGTCAGCTGGGACGCACCAATCATATGACCAACAAACGGAAGGAATTCTTCCCCCTAGAAGATATTTTGGCAGAATTTGACCAGTATTTGGAAGAGGAAGGGTCTTTTGATATTGTCTCTGTCGTAGGCGAAGGAGAACCGACGCTGTATAGCCGTCTGGGCGAGCTGATTTTGGGGTTAAAGGCTCGCACAGATAAGCCTGTTGCCGTCATCACAAACGGTGCCCTCCTGACAGACCCCGCCGTAAGGGCGGAGCTGATGCACGCCGATTTGGTTCTGCCCTCCATGGACGGTTACGACACAGAGAGCTTTAAAAAGGTGGATCGTCCCATCGGCTCTCTGAAGTATGATGAAATCCATAAGGGCATCGTCCAGTTTTCCCACGAATTCAAGGGCGAATTGTGGCTGGAAATTATGCTTGTTGCGGGCATGAATGCCGATGAAGCCGCTTTGCTGAAATTCAAGGAACAGCTTGCCGACATCGAATACAGCCGACTGTTTCTCAACACGCCCGTCCGCCCCCCCGCAGAGGAGAACGTGCAGGCAATCAGCCACGAGGCGATGCAGCAAGCCGTGCAAATTCTGGGCGGCACCTCCATTGATATTCTCGCCTCGGGTGCCTTTCACAGTGAAATTACCGACCATTTCGACGCCGTTCTCAGCATCGCCAGCCGCCACCCCATGAATCAGTTTGAGCTTGCGAGCTTTTTAAGCTCCAGAGGCTTAAACGCAGACGAGCAAGCTGCATTGCTCGAGCGTCTGACACAGGATACCAGAGTTTCCATTCTGAATTATAAGGGAATCGTCACCTATCGTGCCAAGAAAGGAAGCATCTGATGCACTCTACTTTAAAAAAGGTGGTTGCCATCCACGACCTTTCGGGCTTTGGGCGTGCCTCACTCACCACCATTATTCCGACGCTGTCCTCCATGAGTATTCAGGTCTGCCCTGTGCCGACCGCCCTGCTTTCCACCCACTCTGGTGGGTTTGAGGACTACGCCTTTCATGATCTGACGGATTTTATGCTTCCCTGCGTAAACCACTGGAAGAAATTAGGGCTTTCCTTCGACTGTATCTACTCTGGTTTTTTAGGCTCTCCCAAGCAGATTGACATTGTTTCCACCATCATTTCGGACTTTCGCACGGAACGCACCCTTGTTGTCGTGGACCCCGTGATGGGTGACCACGGCAAGCTGTACCACTCTGTTTCGGCAGAGATGGTGCCGCAGATGCGGCGGCTTTTGGCAAATGCGGACATTACTGTCCCCAACTTCACAGAGGCGGCACTGCTTTTGGGGGAAAATCCAGAGGCAGCTTTAACCGCAGAGCAGTGCAAGGATTGGCTCAGGCGGTTATCTGACATGGGACCCAACACGGTGCTCATCACCAGCGTCCCCGATCCGGAACGCCCGAATGAAATCCACGTTGTCTCCTACGAGCGTGAGAGCAACACCTTTTGGCGTGTCTCGACACGACAGATTCCGGAAGCCTATCCCGGCACTGGGGACATTTTCGCCAGCGTGATGATTGGAAATCTATTGCACGGAGAAAATCTACCGGTCTCCATTGACAAGGCCGTACATTTTGTTTCTCAGTGCATTCAGGCAAGCCGTGGCTATGACGACCCGAACCGCAACGGTGTACTTTTGGAAAAGGAGCTTCCCTTGCTGCGGGCCGACTCGGTCATCCACGCCTACGACGCCTTCTAGGGACTCTCTGATGAAAGCACTGTCTGCGAATAAAAAAACCTTTCGCATCGTAGTTCTAACAAACACTTTGGTTAGAATACGATGCGAAAGGTTTTTTTGTCCAAATAGATGGAAGAATAGCCCTTATCCCTCTTGGAAAATGGTTTCCAGGTTTTGTTTGATCTGATCCAGTTTTTCGCACTGCGCCTCCAGACCCTCCATATCCTCTGCACGAAGCTTTTCCACCAGTGGGATCAATATATCGCAAAGGGGAGTAAGTCCCGTATTTCCGCAAATACCCTTCAGGGTATGGGCAGCGTCAAAGGCCTTTTGCATATTTTTTTCCGCCAAGCCCTCTTTAAGCAACTCGAAGTTATCATCTCTCACCACTTCGCCCGCACAGTCTAAAAGGAATTCCTCATCATCCAGCAGCCGTTCCAACGCACCCGTAACGTCACAGCCCAGTTCTTTCATCTTTATTAGCTTCTTATTCATGGTGTGCCTCCTTTATTTTCTCGATGCAAAGGGAATATTCACTTTTTAGCAGTGCGGTCAATTCCTGCGCTCTTTCCATATCCATGCCGCCTCGCAAGCAATCCGACAGCTCTGTAAAGCGCTCCAACAGATGGTTGATGCTCAAATTTCCCAAAATGGACTTAAGCGTATGAGCCAAGCGAAATGCCTCCTCATACTCGTTCTCCTGCATGGCCTGCTGCAATGCGGCGAAGGTCTGATCCTCCGTCAGCTTCATGAGATATTTTTCATACATAGGTGCGTTATCACAAAATCGAGACAACGCCTGCTTGGTATCAATTCCCATTTTATTGAGTGCGCCATAATTCATAACCGTCCCTCCCTCATATCTAACTTTTCATTTTTCTAGGGTGTGTCTCGCTTCTCTCGCCACCAGACACCCCCATTTTATCAAGAATTGAGTAAATCTCTATCAAATCGCTCAATAACTAAATATTTTATAAATTTCTTCTTTTATATGAATCATTGTTCTTCTTTATGATATCACAAGCATTTCTTCTTTTCAATCAGTTATCTTTTCTTATTATGAATAACGTGGGAAGGTCTTCTACGCATCAAAGGAGAGCAGGCACCTTATGTTGCCTACTCTCCTTTGATGTTGCATTGTTCTATGGATTGGTTAAGGAATCTCTGATTAAATTTTTTCTGCATTGGTTTCGTTATGCCCCCCGCAGGATTGTGCGTGGGCGTGCTCATGGCACACAGAACCGGTGGAAAGAAGCTCTCCGCACAAATAAGCCTGCACAGCCGCCTTCGCCTCGCCTTTCGCACCAACAATAACCTCGATATTTCGTGCCTTAAAAATTTGAACAGCACCTCCGCCCATGCCACCGGCAAGAATCACCTCTACGCCCAAATCCCCCAAAAGGTTCGGCAGAACCCCAGGGCGATGCGCAGGGGCCGGCACCTCTTGTTCCGCTGTAATCACCCCATTTTTTGTATCATAAAGACGAAAGCTTTCACAGTGTCCAAAATGCGGCCAAATCTGATTTCCCTTACAAGCAACAGCAACTTTCATGCACTCACCCTCCAAAATGTATCCCTTTGTTTGATTTTCATGCAACGTCACAGCGACAATCACCGATTTTTTATCTCGCCTACCTGTGTTTCACTTTGTGTATGTCGATGTCTACAGCAGCCACCACAGCCGCAATATGCTTCCTTCCCTTCACAAAGCTGATAATCTCCGCCTTCAATTTTTAAAACGAGACCATTCACCAGCGCAAACGCCAGCTTTTTGCGTGCCCTATTGTACATCTGCTGCACCGTTGTGCGTGCAATATTCATATAGGAACCGCACGCCTCCTGCGTAAAGCTCTCCTGATCAATGAGACGAATGGTTTCATATTCGTCCACCGTGAGTACCACAGTCTCGCTGTTCTCCCGTCCGCAGCCCTCCGGTATAAAGCGTTTGATCTTAGGCAGGCGGCAAACCTTACGACATTTTCTCGGTCTTGACACGGCATGTCCCTCCATCCCTCTTGTTGTTTATATCATATGCCATTTATTATAACTCATTTACGGCATATGTCAATAACTTTTCTCTGAATC
>CAYQRI010000017.1:0-22622 GCA_964420085.1 uncultured Ruminiclostridium sp. | reverse complement strand
GCAGCAAATGGTTCTCCAGCACCAGCTACTTCTGCTACGGATAACATAAAGTCAGAGCGCCGCAGCGTAGAGTATGGATTCCAGCGGCAGATCGTACAGACCTACGCCGTTCCGCACCACATTCCACGCTGGCAAAAGAGGCTGTAAAAAAAGTCCCGAATAAAAGTGGCGCTGAATCTTGTTACCGAGATTCAGCGCCGTTTTTTATTCGGGACTTTTTTAGTAGGCTGATTTTGTAAGAGGATTTTTTCTTATCCCTTTACCGTATCATACGGCCAGCTTTGGATGCCGCCCATATCTCTGACATCCGTATAGCCAAGGGCGAGCAGCTTGTTTGCTGCCTCTCTGCTCCGAACACCGGTGCGGCAATATACCACAATGGTTGCGTCCAAATTGGGGAGGCTGTCGGGTCTGGTGTCTGCGATTTCTTCATTGGGCAGATTCTCCGCACCCGGGATGTGACCTGCGGCATATTCATCCGCACGGCGAACATCCAAAAGGGTAAAGGCAGTGCCATCGTCGAGAAGGGCTTTTACGTCCGCAGGAGCGATGGTCTGATAGCTCGAACCGGTGGTTGTGGTGGGCGGTGTGTCGTTCTTCTCTGCCCCGCAGGAGACCAAGGAGAAGCAGAGCACAAGAAGGAGCAAGGGAGAAATGATACGCTTCATAAAAACATTCCTTTCGTCTCAAAGATAAGTGATAGTTGGGATCAGGCATCTAAGCGAGCCTTATAACGCTCTAGGAGCGGGAGGGAGACACCCCCCACTAGGTTGCCAAGGCTGATGATGATAAGACAGAGGAAGGACTCTGCCGGCTGCTGATAGAGGATACCGGACACAGACCAATAGTACATATCCGCAATACTATGCTCTGTGCCGCAGAGGATGAACACGCAGACACCCAAAAGCAACGACATATACTTTCCGCATTCATGTGGATTTTTTGCATAGCCGTTGACAGCAATATAAATAAAGATATTGCAGAGAATGCCAAGAACGAACAGGCTCAGTAGGGAGGAGGACATCTTGCCCTCTACCATGGCTTGTGCGGTCAGATTGATGCCAGTTTCGGTGCCGACAAGGGAGGTTAAGCTCTCCAACCAGCCCAGCAGCATACAGCCCAATAGGTTGCCCACCCAAATGATGAGCAGGTCAAGCAGATAGGCAGGGCGGTTATCAAACAGATAGCAGAGCTTGCCGGTGTAGAGGAAATACCCTCGTGTGCAGATGGTGAACAGACCGATGGCAAAGAACAAAGCGCCCACGACGTTGCCGCCTGGAAAGGCGTCCTTCAGCTTTAAAAAAACCGTACCGCCCAGACCAATGCATAAGCCACCCAAAATACCATAAATCAGAATGCCCCAGAGTCGTTTCATAAAATACCTCCCTATGTAGACCATTTTTCCAGCAAAGGTAAGAAAGCCTCTGTCGGAAGTCTTTTGAAGTCTATTATAGCGGAGGCAATACCAGCATACAAGAGGGGGTAAAAAACAGAAATTGCCCGATAAATCGGGCAATTTCTGAAATATCCAACAAAAAAATAAAGAATTAAGCGTAAGATGTTTCCAAATAATTGGAAATGATCCCCAAAAGTTCCTCCTTGCCTGTGCCCTTTTCAGCAGAAAAGGAGACAACAGGGATGCTTTCTTCCAGTTGCAGGGTTTCGCGGATACGGAAAAGATTGGGTGCCCATTCGCTCTTTTTCAGCTTGTCATGCTTATTGCCGACCACCACGAAGGGCTTTCCGCTGCGCTTGAACCACTCTGCCATGATGCGGTCGTCCTCGGTGGGCTTGTGCCTTAAATCGACAATCAAAATGCCCAGCGTGAGCAAGGTGGGATCGTCAAACCACTCCCCAATGAGCTTGCCCCAACGGGCACGCTCCTGCTTGGAAACCTTAGCATAGCCATAGCCGGGCAGATCGACAAAATAAACCTTTTTATCAATCCGAAAGTAATTGATATGGGTGGTCTTTCCCGGAGCGGAGCCGACACGGGCAAAATTTTTCCGTGTGAGCAGGCGATTGATGACAGAGGATTTTCCCACGTTGGAGCGTCCCGCAAACGCAATTTGGGGCAGGGGATCCCGTGGGCAGTCTGCCATTTTGGCGGCGGAGAGAATGAACTCCGCATTTTGTGTGTTAAACGTCATGATACCTCCCGTTTATGCTTGTTGGAGAGGGATGTGGGATGTGGGTTGGCTGACGGGAAGGAGCGAGATGCTTTTCGATTCCTCCGAAACGGGGAGGGGAGAGTGCTCCAAGGCGTTGGCCAAAACCTGATCCACATGGGCTGCGGGGATAAAGTGGAGGGCATTTCGGACGGTCTGGTCGATTTCCTCCAAGTCTGGCTCGTTTTCTTTTGGGATAATGACGGTGTGGATGCCGTTCCGTAAGGCTGCCATGGATTTTTCACGCAGACCGCCGATGGGCAGTACCCTGCCACGCAGAGTAATTTCACCTGTCATAGCGACATCGGAGCGAACGGGGATCCCTGTGAGTGCAGAGACCATGGCGGTGCAGATGGTCACACCGGCCGAGGGGCCATCCTTGGGAACCGCACCCTCAGGGAAATGGATGTGGATATCCGTTTCCTTGTGGAAGTCCTGCTTCAGCCCCAGAGCTGCGGCACGGCTTCGAATATAGGTGTAGGCTGCCTTGGCGGATTCCTTCATCACGTTGCCCAAATTGCCTGTCAGGTCAATTTTTCCGCTGCCGGGCATGACGTTTACCTCTGCCTCTAGGAGCGTTCCGCCCACAGAGGTCCACGCAAGCCCATTGACCAAGCCGACCTGCGACTCAGTACTGACCTTTTCCGGATGGTATTTTCGGGTGCCCAAGAATTCCTCTACGTTGTCACCCGTGATGCGAGCCTGCTTCCTCTCCTCCGAGACAATCGCCGTGGCAACCTTACGGCAAAGCGAGCCAAGCTCTCGTTCCAGCACACGCACACCGGATTCACGGGTATAGGAGACGATAACCTCACGAATGGCATCGTCGGTCATTCGGAGCTGGGTTTTCTTCAAGCCGTGCCGTTCCCGTTCCTTGGGGAGCAAATGCTCCTTGGCGATCTGCAGCTTCTCCTCATCGGTATAGCTCGAAAGCTCGATAACCTCCATACGATCCAAAAGGGGACGGGGAATGGTGGCGGTGGTGTTGGCGGTGGTCACAAACAGCACATCGGAGAGATCAAAGGGAAGCTCCAAGAAATGATCTCGGAAGGTGCTGTTTTGCTCCACGTCCAAAACCTCAAGGAGAGCGGACGCAGGGTCACCCCGCATATCGCTCGCCATTTTATCGATCTCATCCAAGAGCAGCAGGGGGTTTTTGGTGCCCGCCTGAAGAATGGCATTTATGATACGTCCGGGCATGGCCCCAACATAGGTTTTTCGATGACCACGGATATCGGCTTCGTCGTGGATGCCGCCCAAGGAGATACGGGCAAGCTTTCGATTCATGGCGTGCGCCATGGACATACCGATGGAGGTTTTGCCCACACCCGGTGGCCCGACTAAGCAGAGAATCTGTCCCTTCAAATTCGGGGCAAGCTGCTTGACGGCCAGAAATTCCAGAATGCGTTTTTTTACGGACTCTAAGCCGAAATGCTCCGCATCCAAAATCTTACGGGCTGCCTGTACGTTGATGCGCTCCTTGGAATAGTTCGACCAAGGAAGCTCTAAGCAGATATCCAGATAGTTGCGCAGGAGGGAGCCTTCCGCTGAGCCAAAGGGCTGCTTTTCCAGGTGGGAGACTTCTTTTAAGAGCTTTTCCTTCACTTCGTCAGGCAGACCGGCTGCGGCAATTTTACTGCGATAGGCGGCAAGCTCGTTGTCGCTGCCGTCACCCAGCTCCTCTTGGATGACACGCACCTGCTCCCGCAGGAAGGCATCCTTTTGATTTTGGGTCATAGTTTCCTGCACACGGAGCTGAATGCTCTGCTCCAATTCCAGAATATCAACCTCCCGCCGCAGCAGGCGGTTGACTTTATTCAAACGGGGGACAGGGCGAAGCTCCTCTAAAACAGCTTGCTTATCCGCAAGACGCAGAGAGACATTTTGTGCGATGAAGTCTGCAATATAGCTCGGGTCCTCACTGGACATGACGTTTGCGAGCATCTCCCCTGCGGAGCTTTTCGGTGAAATCTCAGCATACCGCTCAAAAAGCGCATAGGCTTGGCGGACGGCGGCTTCCGCACGAATGGAATTGGGCTTTGGATCATCAAACTCCTCGGATTCACAGCGTTCGGTCTCCGCCACCAGATAAGGCTCGGTTTGGGTGAGGGAGATCAGACGGGCACGATATTGTCCTTCCACCATGACACGGATGGCTTTTCCGGGCAGACGAAGAATCTGCCGTACCGTGGAAACGGTACCTACCTCGAAAAGCTGGCGCCGATCGGGGTTTTCCACACGAATATCTCGTTGAGCGACCAAAAAGACGGGCTGACTTGTCGCCATAGCCTCGTCCAGAGCTTTGATGGAGGCGTCCCGCCCCACATCAAAGTGAACCATCATGTTTGGATATACGGTCAACCCTCGCAGAGCAAGGGCAGGAATCGTAGGATATGTGGACATTCCTTCCTCCGGCAAAGCGATTCACTTCCTTTCAAGTCTAAGGGAATCAAGGCTTCCGTGCAGTCCTTCATTGAGAGGGGCATAGAGCTGGAAGCAAATACTCCCCAACGTATAGTTGTGGCATTTCAGGGAATCTCTCATAACTGAACGTGTGGCAGGCTGGTGGAGATTTTTTTGCCAATCAAGGGGATTTTTCGACTGTCGTATTGCAAGAAAAATCCCCGCCGAGTGGAGGAAAAAGATCAACCAGAATGGCGTGCGGGCAGTTTTTAGAGGTTCCCTTCATAGAGAGGGGCGGAGAAGTTTCTCCTCCGCCCCGTGTGTGTTATACAGTTTCTGTGTGAGGGATCAGACCACCATCCTGCGCTTGGAGTGCAGTGGAGCCAAGGCGAGGACGCTCGGTGCGTTCTGCATCCCGAATAATATTGGGTTCGGCTCCGTCCGTTACGCATTCTGGGGTGATTCCGACCTGAACAATGGTTTCGTCAGAGGGGATATCATACATTAACTGCATCATAACCTCCTCCAAAACCGCACGCAGACCTCTGGCGCCAATGCCACGCTCGACGGATTTATCGGCAATGGCCTCCAAGGAGCCGGGCTCAAAGATCAGATCAACCATGTCATATTCCAGAAGCTTTTTATATTGCTTCACCAAAGCATTTTTCGGCTCTGTCAGAATTTTAACAAGATCCTCACGGGTGAGGGGGGCAAGCGCCGTAATCACAGGCAGACGTCCCACCAGCTCGGGGATGATGCCAAATTTCAAAAGGTCATGTGGTTGCACCTGACCTAAGATATTCCGTTTTTTCAGCTCGGTCTGGGTCAGAATTTCAGCACCGAAGCCGATGCCCTTTTGGTTCATTCGCTTTTCGATGATCTTTTCCATGCCGTCAAAGGCACCACCGCAAATAAACAGAATATTTTTGGTATCCACCTGAATAAATTCCTGATGGGGATGCTTACGCCCGCCCTGCGGCGGTACGTTTGCAACCGTACCCTCCAGAATCTTCAGGAGAGACTGCTGAACGCCTTCACCGGAGACATCTCGGGTGATAGATGTATTTTCGCTCTTTCTTGCGATTTTATCCATCTCGTCGATATAAATAATACCGTGCTCTGCTTGTTCGATATCATAGTCAGCCGCCTGAACCAAACGCAGCAGGATATTTTCGACATCATCACCGACATAGCCAGCCTCGGTGAGCGTGGTGGCATCGGCAATGGCGAAGGGAACCTTTAGAATTTTTGCTAAGGTTTGCGCCAGAAGGGTTTTGCCGCTTCCGGTGGGACCTAAGAGCAGGATGTTACTTTTTTGCAGCTCTGCATCCTCGCCGCCGCCAAAATAAGTGCGCTTATAGTGGTTATAAACAGCCACAGAAAGTGCGACCTTTGCGGCATCCTGCCCGATGATGTATTCATCCAAATAGGATTTTATCTCTCGTGGGCTTGGAATGGTGCCTGGGGAATCGATGGTATAGTGTTCCTCCGGCGTGGGCATTTCATCTAAAATATCCATGCACAGATGCACGCATTCATTGCAGATATAGGCACCGGGACCAGCGATGATTCTGGTGACCTGATCTTGATGCTTGCCGCAGAAGGAGCAGCGTATGGGGCGGTTATCATCATTTTTGCTCATAAGCATTCACCTCTTTCTCGTGCGATTTATGATCGTAAAAAACTATGCATTCTGTTCAATTGCTCTCAAGGCTAAGAAAAAGGGGGACAGATTCGCCCCCCTTTTCTGTGACCTTTTCAGCGTTTATCAATCACACGGTCGATGAGGCCGTATGCCATGGCTTCCTCTGCAGTCATGAAGTTATCACGCTCGCAGTCGGCGGTGACCACATCAAGGGGCTTGCCCGTGTTTTCTGCAAGGATGTGGTTCATGCGCTTCTTGATGACCTCCAAACGCTTCAGGTGGATTGCCATATCGGTAATCTGACCCTGCGTTCCGGCAGAAGGCTGATGAATCATAATCTCTGCATTGGGCAGCGCCATGCGCTTTCCCTTGGTGCCGGCAGACAGAAGGAAGGCACCCATGCTGGCGGCCATACCGATGCAGATGGTGGAGACATCACACTTAATGTACTGCATGGTGTCGTAAATGGCCATTCCTGCGGTGACAGAGCCACCGGGGCTGTTGATATAGAACTGGATATCCTGATCGGGATTTTGAGATTCCAGATACAAAAGCTGTGCCACAATCAGGCTGGCTGTGGTATCGTTGACCTCCTCCGACAGGAAAATGATCCGGTCATTCAGAAGACGGGAGAAAATGTCATAGGACCGTTCTCCCCGGTTTGTCTGTTCTACTACATAAGGCACTAAACTCATGATAAGATCTCCTTTTCCATTCAGAGCAAAGTATGCACATCCAACGGAAAATTATTCCTCAGTTTTCTCGACATCCGCTTTCTTTTTGCGGGTGGTCTTCTTAGGAGCTTCTTCGCCGTCTTCTGCTACCTTCTTTGCACGGGGCTTTCTGGCAGGCTTCTTCTCGGCAGGGGCTTCCTCAGCGGGAGCTTCTTCAGCCTTTTCGGGGGTGATATCGGTAACCTTGATTTCGCCGTCCTCGGTGTCGGCAGTGATCAGGTGGGGCTTAGCGGTAGCGGCAATCGCACCCATAGCACGGTCACGAGCCAGATCGGTCTTCAGCGCCTTGCGGTTCAGACCCTCGGCAATGGTCTCGTAGGGGATGTTCATGCTGGCAGCGGCCTTCTTGACTTCGTTGTCGACGTCCTCGTCGCTGATGACGATGCCCTCAGCAGCAGCAACGGCATCCAAAACGAGATGCTGCTTGATCTGCATGACAGCAGGCTCTCTCAGCTCCTCGCGAATCTTCTCGACGGAAGACTGCATATACTTCAGATAGGTTTCCAGGCTGATGCCCTGCTGCTCCAAGCGAGCGGCATAGTTTTCCAAAAGCTGACCAACCTGAGATTCGATCATAGCGGCGGGCAGCTCGATCTCGACCTGCTCACACAGCTGGAAGAGCAGTGCCTGACGGAACTTTGCTTCGCTCTGTGCCATGCTGCGATCGACCAGCTTTGCCTTCAGGTCTTCCTTGAACTCAGCCAAGGTATCGAATTCGGAAACGTCCTTTGCGAATTCATCATCCAGAGCAGGTGCCTGCTTTTCCTTGACCTCCAAGCACTCGACCTTGAAGACGACGGGCTTGCCGGCCAGCTCCTCTGCGTGGTAATCGGCGGGGAAGGAGACCTCGACGTCCTTGGTTTCGCCGGCCTTCATGCCAACGACCTGCTCCTCGAAGCCGGGGATGAAGGTGTTGGAGCCGATCACCAGACCATAGGACTTGCCGCTTCCGCCCTGGAAGGGCTCGCCGTCCTTGAAGCCGTCATAGTTGATGACAGCGGTATCGCCCTCGGCAGCGGCACGCTCGACAGCGACGAGCTGGGTTGCGCGCTCGATGTACTGCTTCAGCTCCATGTCCACAGCTTCGTCGGTGATGATGGGAAGAACCTTATCGGCCTCCAGATCCTTATACTGCTTCAGAGTGATAACAGGACGAACGGTCACGATAGCCTTAAAAGAAAAGCCATCCTTGCTCAGCTCGGTGATTTCCACCTGGGGAGCAGCGACAGAGTCCAGACCCTGTTCTGCGATAGCGGCCTCACAGGCCTGGGGGTAGAGTTCTTCAATGGCATCCTCGAAGAAGACGGTAGGGCCGTACATACCTTCGATGACCTTACGGGGGGCTTTGCCCTTACGGAAACCGGGAACGGAGATGTTACCACGGCTCTTCAGGTATACCTTCTGCAGGCCAGCCTCAAATTCGTCCTGACCGACTTCAACGGTCAGTTCGACTTCAAATTTTTCTTTGTTTTCTACAACGCTCTTGACATTCATGTCCTTTTTTCCTCCTGTAAAATGCACAATTCCGACGTTCTCAGACGGAAACGGCATCGTATTGCAGCATATGCTGATTATCTTATCAGATTTCCTAGTAAATTACCAGACTTTTTTTATCATTCCAGAATTTTTTGTGGGCAAAAATTCAAAAAATCGGCTGAAATGAGCTTATACTCTACCCCGTCATGGAGTCCTTGCAGGGCGAGGCGGTGGCTGCCGCCGTGGAGGTGACCATAGTAGCAGACCTTTACCTCATATTCCTTCAAAAGCCGAAGAATCGGCTCGCAGCGATAGCCCGTATAAAAGGGCGGATAGTGAAGAAAGCAGAGCTTTTGGGCGGTGCCCGCCGCCTTTAACGAGGTTTCCAGACGGATCAGCTCTCGGTTGAATACCTTTTGGCTGACGCCCTCCTTTTCCTCCTCATAAAACCAGCCTCTGGTTCCGCAGAGGGCGGTTTCACCATAAAAATAGCAGTTATTGTGAAGAATACGCAGGGAAGAGAAGCCCTTTTCCTCAAAGAAGCGTGTCATTTTGGCGGCGGTGTTCCACCAATAATCGTGGTTTCCCTTCATGAGGATTTTGGTGCCCGGCAGGGCATCCAGCCAAGCGAAATCCTGTTCGGATTCCTCTAAGCTCATCCCCCAAGAAATATCGCCGGCGATGAGCAGGGTGTCTGCGTCGGTCAATACGGAAAGACCCTTGGTGAGCTTCTCCAAATAGCCGCTCCAAGCACCGCCGAATATATCCATAGGCTTTTGACTGCCCAAGGAGAGGTGGGTATCCCCCATTCCATACAGTGCCACCCAATCCCTCCTTTTTTACTTCAACGTGGAGAGAACCACGTCAATCATTTGTTCCTTCTCCACACTTTGGGTAAAGCGAACGGGCTTGTTCCGCAGACCGGACAGGGGCAGGGGAGCGGTGCAGGCCGAAACCTCGGAAAGCTGATCCAAAGCATCCAGACCCTCACGCACAGTCTCTGCACCCAAGCTGTGCAGCACGCTGTCGCAGAACTTGAAGGGGCTGGCGGTGGAGACAAACACCGTAGGTGTCTTGTCACCGGTTTCCTTGCGATAGCTCTGCATCACCTCATAGGCGACAGCGGTGTGGGGATCGATGAGATAGCCATACTCGTCCCAAACTGTGCGGACGACCTCGCCTGTCTTGGCTTCGTCGCAGTAGCCGGCATAGAAATCGGCGGCGAGCTTCCCCTTGATTGTATCGGAAACGGCATAGCAGCCGGTTTCGTTCAGCTTCTTCATGTAGTCCGCCACCAGCTTGTCATCCTGACCGGAAAGGGCAAACAGCAGCCGCTCTAGGTTGCTGGAAACCAAAATGTCCATCGAGGGGGACATGGTCGTATGGAACGGACGGTTTTTATCATAGACACCTGTGTTGATAAAATCGGTCAGCACGTTGTTGCTGTTGGAGGCACAAATCAGCTTCCCAACGGGCAGACCCATCTGCTTGCCGTACCAGCAGGCGAGAATGTTGCCAAAGTTGCCCGTGGGTACACAGTAGTTGACTGGATCACCCATCTGGATTTTGCCTTCGTTTAAAAGATCACAGTAGGCAGAGATATAGTAGACGAGCTGCGGCAGAATACGACCCCAGTTGATTGAGTTGGCAGAGGAGAGGAAATAGCCGCGCTGCTCCAGATCCTTCCGTAGCGCCTCGTCGGAGAAGAGAAGCTTTACGCCGGTTTGGGCATCGTCAAAGTTGCCATGAACGGCACAAACGCCGACATTATTGCCCTCTTGGGTCTGCATCTGCAAAGCCTGCACAGCAGATACGCCGTTTTTGGGATAAAACACCAGAATTTTGGTGTGATCGACATCCTTGAAGCCCTCTAAAGCAGCCTTACCGGTATCACCGGAGGTGGCCACCAGAATGCAGACTGTTTTGTTTTCCTGATTTTTCACCAGAGAAGCGGACAGGAGATGGGGTAAAATCTGCAAAGCCATATCCTTAAAGGCGGAGGTGGGACCATGCCACAGCTCCAGACAATGGGTGCCTTCGTCCAGCGAACGCAGGGGAGCCACACGAGCGTCGTCAAACTTGTCTGCACCGTAGCCTGCCTTGGTGAAGGCGGTCAGCTCCTCCACGGAGAAGTCCTCCAAAAAGAGCTTCATAATGGCAACCGCTCTTTCGGCATAGGACTTGCTTTTCAGCTCCTCGAGCAGAGCGGGGGTTAGGGTGGGGAAAACCTCGGGGGTCAGTAAGCCGCCGTCCCGTGCCAAGCCTTGGGCAATCGCCTGACTGGCGGTGAGACGAACGGTTTTGTTTCTTGTGCTGATATACTGCATGAGAGGGGACTCCTTTCGTTTGTGCTACGATTATTTGATGAAACGAGAGTGCTACAACTCTACCATCCGAGAGATAGGAGAGTTAAAATGCATTCTCCCAAAGGTAAATTTCCAATAATTGGCTCTGCTCTCCTTGGGGGGCGTACACCTCCACCACGTCAAACCGTGGCTGAAGTGTGGAGGGATACTGCTCCAAATAACGCAAGGCGGCAAGACGGATTTTTTGCTGCTTGGACGGAGTGACAAACTCTCGGGCTTCGCCGAAGGCACGGGACTGGCGCAGCTTGACCTCCACAAAACAGAGGTAGTCGCCGGTCGTGGTAACCAGATCAACCTCTCCCTCCCGACAACGAAAGCGAGTGGCGAGAAGTCGGTGCCCTCTCTGACACAGAAAGTGTGCCGCTTGGATTTCACCCCACTGACCCAGCTTGCTCCGCTCGCTTGCCGTCATAGCTTTTTCAAAAAGGTTCGGCGGTGGATGGGGCAGGGGCCGTATTGCCGCAAAAGGGAATAGTGCAGTGCGGTGGGGTAGCCCTTGTGACGCTCGAAGGCATAGTTGGGATATTGCGCTGCCATGGTCAGCATATAGCGGTCACGGGAGACCTTGGCCAAAATAGAGGCGGCGGCAATGGAGGCGCTTTTCCCGTCCCCCTTTACGACGGTCTCGTTGGGGGTTGTGATACCGGTCGAGCGGTTGCCGTCAATGAGTGCGAGGTCGGGCTGGATAGAAAGCCCCGTAATGGCACGCTCCATCGCCAGCATTCGGGCGTTTAAAATGTTGATGGCATCGATCTCTTTTTCGTCTGCCCACGCCACCGACCAAGAAAGTGCCTCTTGGGTGATGCGGTCATAAAGCACCGCCCGCCGTTTTTCCGTCACCTTTTTCGAGTCGTTTAAATACGGGGCATCCCAGCCGAAGGGGAGAATCACCGCAGCGGCATAGACTCTGCCTGCCAAGGGCCCGGCACCTGCCTCGTCGACACCACAAATGGTGACAGCCCCCTGCTTCCTATGTGCGGCTTCGATGCACCAAAAATCAGGGTGTTCCATGGGAGCCTCCTGTAGATGCCGCACATAAATCCTCGGGAAGCTCCAGGGTGATGCGCCCCAGCTTTCCGCCACGGAACTCGTCTAAAAGAATGGTTGCCATGCGTTCGAGGTCTACCTCGCCGCCGGACACCAAAAATCCACGCTTACGGGCACCGGCCTCCAAAAGCTCCCAGCCGGTCATGCCCTCCACATCGGTGAGCTTAAAGCGGCTGAGCAGGGCTTCTGGGTTTCTTTGTGCCAACAGAAGAATTAGGTGCTGTGCCAAGGTTTCGGTGTCCATGATGGCATCTCGCACCGCACCGGTGAAGGCGAGGTGGATGCCGATGGTTTCATCTTCGAATTTCGGCCACAGGATACCGGGGGTATCGAGTAGTTCCAAGCCCTGATCCACGCTGATCCACTGCTTGCCGCGGGTGACACCGGGGCGGTCAGAGGTCTTGGCGGATTTTTTCTTGGCGACCTTATTGATGAAGGTGGATTTTCCCACATTGGGAATGCCCACCACCATCGCACGAACAGGGCGGCCGACCTGTCCCTTTGCCTTCCAGCGGGCAATTTGCTCCTGCAAGGCACGCCGCATGATGGGGGAAAACTGTTTGATACCGGTGCCGCTTTTGGCATCACACTCCAAAACCTCCATCGAGCGGCTGCGGAAATACGTTGCCCAAGCCTTGCTTGCAGCCGGGTCTGCCTGATCCGCACGGTTTAGAATCACCACACGGGGCTTTGAGCCGACCAAGTCGTCGATATCCGGGTTTCGGCTGGCGATGGGAATGCGTGCGTCAATGACCTCTGCCACGACGTCTACAAATTTTAGGTTTTCTGCAATCATGCGTCGGGTTTTGGTCATATGCCCGGGGTACCATTGAATGTTCATTGCTTCCCCTCCTTGTTTTGGATGGTTTTCCGACACAATCCGATCCAATGGGATTGTGCAAGATAGTATACACTATAGTTCAGGGGCTGAAAAGCCTCTTGTGAACGATTTGCCTTAGATTGACGAAAAGGGAGTGCAGAGCACTCCCTTTTCGAGAAAACGTTGTAAATTACACTCTCTGCTTAACCTTAGCGGCCTTGCCCACACGGTCACGCAGATAATAGAGCTTCGCACGGCGAACCTTACCTCTACGGATGGTCTCGACCTTTTCGATGATGGGGCTGTAGAGGGGGAATACCTTTTCTACGCCAACACCGTAGGAGATACGACGCACGGTGAAGGTCTCGTTGATGCCGCCGTGCTTCTTAGCGATGACGGTGCCCTCGAAGACCTGAACACGCTCACGGTTGCCTTCACGCACCTTCAGGTGAACACGCACGGTGTCACCCACGGTGACGCTGGGGATTTCCTGAGAAGGGGTGTTCTTCTCAATAAAACTTTTCATAAGATCCATTGTTTTCTTTCCTCCTGTTATTCAGGTGTTCGTGAGGCAAGCTTACGTTGCCCCAATGGCAACACCTCAGAGGACCACCCTTTTATAAACCAAAAAACATTCTATCAGGCATACGACAAGAATGCAAGAATAATTTTTGATTATTTCCGTTGTCGCCTAAAAAAAGGACAATATAACGGGTAAATCGAAAATATACCCCCCATCTCTTGACAATTTCCAACATTTCGTGTACCGTTTCCAGAGGAAGCTTGGGCAAAAAATCAGGCTTCCTTTGGTTTGTATATCAGGCATTCCTTCTCGTATGCTTGGTATTTAAAATCAAGGTACACTATGACAGAGTGGAATAAGGGCAGGGGTGCTTTGGGCTTTTTTCTTCTCGTCATAAAAATTCGGAGGTTAATTGACTATGAAAAAAGGCAACGTAAAGGCACTGCTTCCCATTGGCGTTTTTTTGGTGCTCTACCTTGGGCTGGGCATTCTCTTTGAATATGGCCTGAAGATACCCATGGGATTTTATAACATCCCGATTGTCGTCACCTTCCTCATTGCTTTGCTGGTGGCTTGTCTCCAAAATCGCAAGCTCTCCATTGATGAAAAGCTCACGCTGATGGGCAGGGGTGTGGGCGATAAAAACATCATGATTATGATTCTCATTTTTATGACCGCCGGTATCTTCGTCGGTGTTGTGGGTCGGAGCAGCGCAGATAGCGTCGCTTATTTTCTATTGTCCGTCATTCCGGCACAATATGCCGTGGCAGTTCTTTTTGTAGTGAGCTGCTTTGTCTCCTTGGCGATGGGCACCTCGGTGGGTACCATCACCCTCATTACCCCCATTGCCGTTTCTCTGGCGGGTGCGTCCGGCTTTGCTGCACCGCTGTGTGTGGCATCTGTCATGGGGGGCGCTATGTTTGGGGACAACCTCTCCTTCATTTCCGATACGACCATCGCTGCCTGTAACGGACAGGGCTGTCCCATGAAGGACAAGTTTCGAGCAAACTTTGCTATCGCACTGCCTGCCGCCCTTGTGTCTTTGGCGGTGATATTGGCTCTGTCCTTCGGCACCAACCCGGGGGAGGTCATGGTGCACGACTATAACCTCGTGCAGGTCATTCCCTATCTGCTGGTTTTGCTGGGCGGCATTGTTGGCATCAACGTCTTTGTCGTTCTGCTCATCGGCATTGTCTCCGGCTCGATTGTCATGCTGGTGACGGGCGCCACGGCGGCGACCGATCTCTTGGCGAATATGGGCACTGGTGCGGCCGGGATGTTTGAAACAACGATGGTGGCAATTTTGGTTTCTGCCATTTGTGCCCTCATTCGGGAATACGGCGGCTTCGAGGCACTGCTGAGCGGCATCAAGCGAGTCTTTAAGGGACGTAAGGGTGGTCAACTCGGCATGGGCCTCCTGGTCGGTGCAATGGACATTGCAACGGCAAACAACACCGTTGCTATCGTCATGGCAAACCCCATCGCCAAGGAGATGGCGGAGGACTATGGCATCTCCCCTCGAAAGACGGCATCGCTCTTGGATACCTTCTCCTGCGTGTTCCAAGGTATCATTCCCTATGGCGCACAGATGCTTGTGGCGCTGTCTGCCGCCAATGAATTGGGCTATAATCTCTCGGCCTTTCAGGTGATTCCTTACTTATTCTATCCGTTCCTGCTGCTCATCAGCTCTCTGCTCTTCATTTTTGTGATTCCGGAGCGGAAGGTGGATCGAATGGAGCCGAAGCACGGAAACAAAGCATAAAGAAGGCGCACACTGTTCCAGCGAAAGCTGACAGTGTGCGCCATTTTTTCAAAGCGTTTCAAGCACCGCTCGTATTGCCTCTGCTCACAGTAGCCGGCACTATGGTTCACCGCCAGAACATTGCGCAGGGCGGAACCCTTGGCGGTGGCTTCCAGCGCAGAGATTTGCATCATATAGACGGCAAGGTTGCCCTCCTGCTTCTTTTGCAGTGAAGGAAATGTTCTGTATTGGTAAAAAGTGCCATGCCAAATTAAGTTGGCATGGCACTATAGTATCATACAGTTCTTTTGTTATTTTCAAAGAAATACTTAAGCTTTGGTGGCGCTTTGCAGGGTCTGTTCAATGGAGGCGAAGATTTCATCCTGCCCCTCCGACATCACCATGACCACGCAGCCGGATACCGTTTTCAAAATTGCATGGTCGGCAATGACCTTCTGGTCTGGCAAATAGCGCTCAAAGTCTTTTTTTTGCTTGTCGATGAACGACTGAAGTCCTGCTGTGACAACCTCTTCCTTGCCTTCCTCTGGTAGGATAATGGCAATGCCATAGGCCTTGACATTCATCATAGAGGCGCTGAGTGCAAATTCCTTCATATCTGCTTGATTCAAGGACAGAAGCTGTGTGAAGATATCGAGGTCCGGGGCAGTTTTATCGCTCAGAATGGGATAGGCTTCATTAAATTCCTTGGTGCGTGCGTCACGGATGGCATCGGAAAGAAGTGCTCCGGTGATAGAGGAACTGGTTCCTGCGTCTGTGTTTTTGCCGCATCCTACCAATGCCAAAAGCATACTTAATATAAGGACGCCTAAGATGGTTGCTCGTTTCATGTGCTCTCACCTTTCCTTTGTTCAGTGGATATTATTATAACATACTTTCCTCCAAGAGAAAGGAAATCATTCTTTGCAAAGAGACACATTACTTTGTATTTTTGGCGAAAAAAGGTGGATTGCGACGTTTGGTTATTTCGTCACAATCCACCTTTTTTATTGCATCAGTTTGAAAAGAGAAAGGGATATATTCTATTTAGAATGGAGTAAACGCTTGAGAAAGCGATTATCCTTTTTTGGCGGCCAGCTTGTTGGCTGCCTTTGCGTCGAGATCATCCAGCTCGGCACGGGTATTCTTCATATAGACCTCGATGCCGTCTTCGATGTTTGCACGACGCTCCTGCTTGCTCATGCCAATGACCTCCATGAATATGCAGAGGGCAATGCCAACAAAGAGACCGTAGGATGGGTTTGCACAGGTTGCGATAGCACCGGCGGTGATACCGGCAACGCCACGTTCCACGTTGGTGCGGCACATATTGATGCCGACGTAGAAGGAGCCGAAGGCCTGAATGATCAGGGTCTGTGCCATGGCCAAGGGGAGGATGGGCTTAATCAGGCACATGAGAGGCACGATCAGCTGACAGATCCACTTGGTGGTATTGAAGGTACAGGAGCCGCCGAAGATGGAGTACATATTTTCTTTGCCGGTCTTATAGCGTTCTGCGACAGACACGGTCATAGCGGACCACAGGGGACCGGACATCGTACAAGTGGGGCTGATAAAGGCCTCGATCAGGTTACGGAAGCCGCAGCACATATTGGTACGGTCGGGGTTTACGTCGATGTACTCGTCCTCACGATAGCGCTTGGTATCCTCCATGAAGGCGGTGCCGCCCACGATATCGCCGAAGGCGATGACGTAGCACATAATGGCCATGGGGAGTGCTCGTCCCAGAATGTCCATAGGGGGCAGACCGATGCCCAAGAGAGAGAAGTTTTGGCAGACCCAGCCGATACCGGGCAGGGGGTTGAACCAGAAGCTGGTTGCGGTGGAGAAATCGGGGAGAGATACCTCGCCGATTGCCATGGCGATGATACCGCCCAAAATGATGGAGGGCACGAAGCCGGCCTTGGTGAGAAGCTTAATAACCTTGTTTTTGCTGCCGAACTTCACCTTGCCGAAGCCATTGGAGAACAGCAAGAACAAACCAAAAAGGCAACCGATGGACCAGGAGATGGGATACATGAAGAAGCCCTTACCTCCTGCTTCCAAAGCCTTAAAGCCGTATGGGCCACAGCAGGCGGCAAAGCCGGAGCCGATCAAAATACCTGCCTTCAGGGACTGCGGGCAGATATCGATAAGCTTGGTGGCGATACCGGTTGCACCCAGGATGACGTACATAAGCCCCAAGAGCAGCTCCATACCAACCAGAGCGTACATTCTATCTACGCCCTCAAAGTTGAGTAGGAAGGCCGTAATGAGGGGGACAGCCGGGGTAATCCAGCCGCCGATCAGGGGGTCTCCCAAGGTGTTGTTGACCATGTACAAAAGTTCGTGTACGAACACGATGGACAGGGCCATTTCAAAGGTTAATCCAAATAAGTCCTGCAGATATGCAGTTGCCGCTGAACCGGTCATAAAGACGACACAGGCCTGGATCATTTCCGGAATTTCCCATTCGTAATGCACAAAGGGGATACGAAGATCGAATTTCCAGATTTTGATACAGGGCTGTTTTTCACCGTCTTTACGACGAGCGGAAGGAAGCATCAGATTCATTTCTTTTCCTCCTAGTAAAAAACACGAACACGTTGACCTAACTTTGTCTTTTGATGCGATTCGAGTGAGATGCATCGAAAGACATCTCTTTTCTTTTGTCTCTTTTTTTGATGCGTTTTTCATTATAGCATGAAAATATAAAATGGCAATAGATGGAAGTTCGTCAATTCTAACGAAATTATGATATCTGTTTATGTTTTTCGACAAAGTCAATTATTTTTTGTGCATGATTATATTCGTGATGTGTTTCTTTGAGATAATGGCTGTTGCTTTTTGTAGGTTTTGATAATTTATATGCTTATTTTATCGGATGAATTGTCTTTTAAATGGATGAATCTTGCAGAAAATAGAAAAAAAAGAAGCTTGTGTGCGAATTGCCGAAGACTATATTGGCTTATAAAAAATATTGCGTGGAGGATAAAGGTTGTCCTCCACGCAATATTTAAAGTGTATAGTTAGGGTGCTTGGAAGATATTAAGATCCTGCAAAGTCAGGGAAGTGAGATAGGGATTGACCGTGGCATTAATCATATCAAGGCACTGCTCGGGATAAAGCTCATAGCAGTATTTGGTACCCTTGTAGGTTACATTTCCGTCGCCTGGCAAGGCGTTGCCTGTGATACCGGTATTCAAATTCAGCCCCATAGCCTGACTGGCAAACCAAGCCAAATTGGTAGCTGTGAGGTTGGTATCGATATTTCGTTCAAGAATATCCAGAAAATCGTTTACTCTGGAAATGCTCGACCAAGAGACAATTTTTTTGGCAACCGTGACCATGACATTTCGCAGGGTTTCACTTCTCTGGATATCGCCTAAGGGATAGCCGGTGCCGTCGGCGTTGTGTCGGAAGCGACAAACCTCCATGGTTTGCTGTCCGTTCAAGTGTTGCATACCGGGATGATAGAAAATATTGAGGTCCTGTGCGGGATCGTTGTAATACATTTCCACGGGGACGTTAAAGTCAATGCCGCCTACTGCGTCCACCAGCTCGACAAAGCCCTCCAGATCAATGCTGATATAAAAGTCCAAGGGGAAGCCGACCAGCTCGGAAACGACTCGCTTGAGATTATCCACTCCGGCGTGGTAGGTGGCATTGATTTTTGGCTTTGGCTCGTTCACTAACGTATCGCGGGGGATGGAGAGCATCCCGATTTTTTGGTTGGGGACATCGTAGGTTACCACCATAATGGCATCTGCATTGCCGCTGGCACGATCGGGACAGGCCAAGAGGAAGGTATAGGTCTGGTCTTTTCGCTGACGGGTACTCGCTTCTATGTTGGGTGCAGTGCCCACCTCCGCTGTTTGGGCATCCGGTGCAGGGGTTTGGGGAATGGCAGGAGGGGGGACTGCTATTTTATAAACGCCGTATCCCACTACAATGAGTGCGGCAATGACAACGATGGTAGCATAAATTCCACGCAGGATACGATAGGGCTTTTTGAGTCTTCGTTTCTTTTGTTTTGCCAAATTCGTTGCCTCCTTTTCTGTTGAGGTATGGGTATAGCACAGTCAGTATACATAAATTCTGCTTTGTCGGCAAGACCTTCTCGGGAAATTTTCCATTTTATTGATAAGTTTAATTCTTTTTAATTATAATGGACGGAGCGTAATCCTGCGCAGCAATCATATGCGATAGGATAAGACAGCGACCTGCGGCTTTGTTCCTGCATTTAGGATGAGGCTGTTTCCCGGGTAATAGATATAGTCTCCAATCAAGGAGAGAAATTCCGTCACTTCTTCGACAGATTGTAAGCCGCACGCCCCCATTCGGTAGTGCATAGGGACCACAACCTTGGGACGAATGGCGTCAACCAGTTCCTTTGCTTCTTGGGGACCGATGGTATAGAAGCCGCCCACGGGAATCATGGCGACATCAAGCTTCCCCAGCTCTGCCAGCTGTGTGGGTGTCAGGGTACAGCCGAGGTCACCGAAATGGGCGATGCGAAGTGAACCGCACTGCACCAGATGAATGGTGTTTTTTCCGCGCAGCTTGCCCTTCTCATGGTCGTGAAAGGTTTCCATTGTGGTAATTTGAAAGGGATTTTCTTGTCTTGCTTGGATCTGTACCACCTGTGCAGCGTTATGGTCTCGGTGGTCGTGGGAGCAGAGAACCTGATGACCTGTTAGATTCAGAGGCGGCAGACCTGGGAGATAGTGGTCTTCGTAGGGGTCCAGTATGAGTGTGAAGTCAGAGGAGGTCAGGGTAAAGCAGGCGTGACCGTGCCAACGTAATTCCAGTTGTTCCATGAGAAGAAAGTCTCCTTACTGTTTGTAAAATGACGAACGTGCCTATCCCCATCATACCGCAATTTGCCATAAAAATCACGAAAAATTTCAAAAAAATACTCTTATCTTAATTGATTAAGATGGAAATAAAGATAGAAAGATAGTATACTAAGAAATCAGAAAAGCTGTATTGACAGCGAACAATATAGGAGGAAGCAATGAAAGCAACATTGGTTATTATGGCAGCCGGAATGGGTTCTCGCTATGGCGGAGACAAGCAAACCGACGGAATCGGACCGAACGGCGAAGCCATTATGGAATATTCTGTATACGATGCCATTCAGGCTGGATTTCACAAGGTTGTATTTATCATCAAGCCCGGCATGGAGCCGACGCTCCGCACCCTGTGCGGCGACCGTTTGGAGCGCATGAAAACAACGGACGGTGACCCGGTCGAGGTTGCCTATGCGGTGCAGGATTTTTCCAGTGTCCCTGATTTTTATACCATTCCAACAGAACGCACCAAGCCTTTCGGAACCGTCCATGCAGCCCTTTGTGCCCGCAGTGTGGTGAATGAGCCGTTTGCGATCATCAATGCAGACGATTATTATGGCGTTTCTGCCTATCGAACCATTCTCGAAAAGCTTTTGACCCTGCCGGAACAGGGGGAAGCTGCGATGGTCGGCTATCGCCTGAAGAACACCGTCAGTGATAACGGAACGGTTTCCCGTGGTGTCTGTCAGTCGGAAAACGGGAGCCTGTGCAAGGTCAAGGAGACACTGAAAATCAAGAAATATCCGGACGGCTCCATTGCGGATATTGCGGATGCGGAGAAAGAAGTGCCGCTGGACCCGGAAAGTGTGGTTTCCATGAATTTCTGGGGCTTTACGCCTTGGATTTTTGAGGAAATGGATGCCTACTTTACGGACTTTTTGAAAAATCTCACACCAGATGCACTGAAGGCAGAATGCCTCTTGCCTGTTTTGGTGGACAAGCTCATCGGCGAAAAGAGATTACAGGTTGCAGTTCTCAATACGGATGCCGTTTGGTTCGGTGTGACCTACAAGGAGGATCGTCCCGTTGTGGCACAGGAGCTGAAGCAGCTGCATGAAAGCGGTGTGTATCCGCCCTCTTTAAAGGATTGACGCTAAAATTAGGAGCTTCTTCTTGGGGAGAAGCTCCTAATTTTGGCTATTTTGTCTGAGTGTACAGAAAGGAATGGGTGTATCGTCAGCAAAGTTTTATAAAAATTAGAAATTGAGCAAAAGGGGATTGACAAATCACGGAAAAATTACTATAATGCTAAAGTACTCTAAATTTGCGGATGTGCTGGAATTGGTAGACAGGCACGTTTGAGGGGCGTGTGTCTCTGACGTACGGGTTCAAGTCCCGTCATCCGCACCAACGAAAAAAAGCAGAAAACCTTTGATTATCAAGGGTTTTCTGCTTTTTGTTTTTTCTTATTATCCTGTTTAGGTGTTTGTTTGGTGTTTATTTGCCAATAAATCTGCAACTGCGTCACTGGATGCAGCCTGTGCCTGCGCAAATTCGTATGCGTAAATATTTAATGTTGTAGATGCTTGTGCGTGTCCAAGCGCCGCCGCCACCGTCGTAACGTCAGCACCAGCGTAGATGCGAAGGGAAGCGTTCAAATGCCTCAGAGCGTGGAGCCCTAGGAATCGGATTCCGTGGGATGCACAATGACGCCTGAACCAACTGTACGGTGTGTTCGGATGCATCGACCCGCCGAGCTCACCAGAAAATACACGGTCTTCGTCGACCCACAGATCGCCGCAAGCTATACGCATTTCATTTTGCTCCATACGCCATTTGTGCAGCACGTTAAATACAGCGTCGCTTTGTTTTTGAACCCGCTTTCCGGCTACTGTTTTTGTATCGTCGATATACACCCCTTTTTGCTTTGTGTAGAGGAGTGCTCTGTTGATTGCAATGGTTGATTTGGAGAAGTCAATGTCACGCCATTCAAGCCCACAGAGCTCTTCCCGGCGGTATCCGCAGAATATGGCAAGAGTTATATAGGTCCTGTACTTTGTAGGAGCGTCCAGAAGGCTATCCAGAATATCTTGTGCTTCGTCTAGTGTATAGCCGTCCTTTTTGTGGTATTCTTTTGCCGGCGGCGTGATGGAATTACAAGGGTTTGTATTTATCATTTCAAGTTCAAGTGCATAACCGAAAACAGAAGATAAAAAGCCAAGGTAATTTTTGATACTCTTCGGAGATAAACCGCCACCAGTCTTTTGATTGATGCCGTCTTCGCCTAGATTAAGGATAAAAGACTTAATTTGCCTCGGCGTGATTTTATCAAGATAGAGATGCCCAAGTGCTTTTGTGACACGAGGCAAATAGGCTTCATATCCAGATCGTGTCCGTTCTCTCAGATTGTTGGTAGCGTACTCATCGAAATATTTTTGCAAAAATGCTTCAAACTTGATGTGACCACCAAATCCAATCCCCTGCTTGCAGCTATCCTCAAACAGTACTGCCTGTCGTTGGAGTTCCTTCGCTTCTTGTCGTGCTGTCATGCCAACATCAGGCACCCATGTCATATGCTTGCGTACCTGTTTCCCTGACATATCATAGCCGCATGAAACGGTGATTTTATAGCCGCTTCCTTGTTTTTTTACGGTCGCCATTGCGTTTTCCTCCTATTTTTGGTAATATAGAAGGGCAGTTAGCTGGTCAAAGTTACTGCCCTGTTCCCGCCCTCGGTGTTGATAGCACTGGGGGCGGGATTTTTTATTTTTGTGTAAACTTCACGGTCAAGGTTCCAGATATTTCTACAGTTATACCGCTAGATAACGTCAGATTTTTGTATTTTTTTATGCTATAGGCGCCTTCACCGAATGTTTCTATCATATCGCCAGCAAAGCAATTACCGCTTC
>CAYQRI010000016.1:0-22852 GCA_964420085.1 uncultured Ruminiclostridium sp. | reverse complement strand
GATTCGGTTTAATTAACAGAGGGAGAAATCTTTTAGGTTAAATAGAGGTGAAGATTCATAAGGTATACATAATTGTCATCTAGAGATGTAATAGTAATTCAAACAGGTGAAGCTAGAAACTATATGTCACCAAACGTTTCGGTATCTAAAGGCACTTCGACACGGAATATAGCTGCGGGAATTGCTTCTTTAGTTGTTTCTGCTGTCGGTGTTAGCAGCACTGCGGTTTCCGTTATTTCTACAGGTGTATCTGCCTTGCAATCATTTGAATCTTATGTCAATCGCAGCGTAACAGTTCCTCTTGTTGCTGACTGGCAGCAAATACAGTTTAAATATGATTGGTTAGAAAGAACTGGCTACATAGATAGTGCTTCACATGGTAAATTGAAGGGTTGTGTTGCGCAAAAGCTTTGGTTAAACACCCTTTATTATGAGCAGTTTTATGCCAATTATAAGAGTTATGTGTTGGCGAAAAATCCTGCTAGCAACGGAATTTATAAAACTTCAACTTATGTGAATAAGGTGTGTACAACAGCAAGCTGGGATAACATAGCAACTGTGACTTTGTACAACTGGACAACCCCTGTCATCGATCAGCCACTCAAAACAACGATCAATGGACATACCTACATCTTCAAAACACCTTAAGCTATGTCGTGATTGGAGTGAAATTTTATGTCTCGAAGAGATGCTATCGGGTTTCTATGCATTTTGTTTTGTACCGTAGGAATCTTGTTTATTGCCCATTTTTTGCGCCCGCACCCTATTGTTGCAAGCCCAGAGGACACACAAATTATAGTGATTCATATGGAGGGCTCTCTCAGGGGAACAGAAAACGGCACATGGGTTCCCACGACGAGCGAGGAACAAGAAACTGCACAGAAAATCATACAGTATTTATCATCTTCTAGGGAACGGTATACCCTGCGTCGTGGAATCGAAGGCGGGTATCCCGCCGACTGGAATTGTATCACTATCATGCTCTCTTTCCCTGATGGAAGCTCCCGCGGCGTTCTGCTTGGGCCTAAAGACATCAATGCCGACAATGTCGGCATTGTGAACGAGTCCTATGCGGCTTCTGGGAACACGTCGTTTCTCGCTTCGTTTGCCTGTGACCTTCTTAACCCACAAGAAATTCGAGCCTTTGTTTCAGATGTCTTGCATTTACCAGAGGGATTTTGACGAATCCTTCGACTTTGTCACCGAATGAGCAGAGAAAAATCATAGCGGCACAACAGCAACGAAAGGATACCTGCTGTTGATCCTCTATAGCAAAAGAACCGTTCCCATCGTGGTGCGATCGAAACGGTTCGATCGCATACGACGGGAACGGTTTTTTTAATCCGATTCAACAGGTGATCGTTCTTGACAGTCACCGAAATCGGTGAGGACGAGGCCGGCGAGCTTGAGAACGTCGTCGCCCTTTTTCAGACGCAGGGCCAAATGCGGCTTCTCGCCTGCCGAAAAGAGCAGTCGGCGGGCGTATTTTTGCATCGAGCAAATCGCACCCACCTGTGCGAAATCGGGCTTGGGTAAATAAAACCGCAGCAGTGTTTCCGACTGCGAAAGCTCCGTGATGCCAAGTCCTGCCGCCTTGGCACGGAGCAGGGCAATTTTGATGAGGTTCGTCACCCCAAGCGGCGGGTCGCCGTAACGGTCGATCAGCTCGTCGAGCATATCGTCCCCGTCCGTCTGCGTTTGCAGCCGTGCAATGCGGCGATAGGTGTCCATCCGCTGCTCGGGAGAGGCGATGTAACGCTCGGGAATGGAGGCGGAAATCGGCAGATCCGCCAGACATTCTACCGCATGGGTGGTCGGCTTGCCCTGCTCCTCTAAAACAGCATCCTCCAATAGACGCAGATAGAGATCGTAGCCGACGCTCATCAAAAAGCCCGATTGCTCTGCGCCCAAAAGGTTGCCTGCCCCTCGAATCTCCAAGTCACGCATCGCAATTTTGAAGCCGGAGCCAAAGGCCGCATATTCTCGAATGGCAGACAGCCGCTTGCTCTGCTCCTCCGAAAGCACCTTGCTCGGCTTGTAGGTCATATAGGCAAAGGCTCGCCGTGCCGACCGCCCCACCCGTCCTCGGAGCTGGTGGAGCTGGGACAGCCCGAATCGCTCGGCATCCTCGATAATCAGTGTGTTGACGTTCGGCAGATCAATTCCTGTTTCGATGATGGTGGTGCAGACCAAAATATCCGCTTCTCCCTCCGTCATGCGGTTCATGATGTCGCCCAATTCCTCTTGATCCATCTTTCCGTGGGCGGTGACAATGCGGACGTCATCGCCCAACAACGTGCGGAGCTTGAGCGCTGTGCGGTCGATGGTTTCCGTGCGGTTGTGCAAATAGTAAATCTGCCCGCCACGCTCCAGCTCCCGCCGCATCGCATCCGACAAAATGCTCCAATCGTGTTCTAAGACATAGGTTTGCACCGGCTGTCGGTTCGTGGGCGGCTCCTCCAACGTGGACATATCCCGCAGTCCCGACAGCGCCATATTCAGCGTGCGTGGAATCGGGGTGGCAGAGAGCGTCAGCACGTCCACCTGCTTCGCCATGGTCTTGAGCTTTTCCTTGTGCCCCACACCGAACCGCTGCTCCTCATCGACCACCAAAAGCCCCAAGTCCTTGAAGCGAATATCCTTGCCCAAAAGCTTGTGGGTGCCGATGAGCAAATCAACCTCGCCCGCCGCCGTACGGCGGAGAATCTCCCGCACCTGTGCCGCTGTGCGGAAACGGGAGATCATTTCAATTTGTACGGGAAATTCCGCAAAGCGTTTGCGTGCCGTGGCATAGTGCTGCTGTGCCAGAACCGTAGTGGGGACGAGCATCGCCGCCTGTTTGCCCTCCAACACACATTTCATCACGGCACGGAACGCCACCTCGGTTTTGCCGTAGCCGACATCGCCGCAGAGCAGACGATCCATCGGGATGAGCTTTTCCATGTCTCGCTTGATTTCGGCGACACACCGTAGCTGGTCGTCTGTTTCGGGGTAGGGGAACTGCGCTTCAAATTCCTGCTGCCACGGGGTGTCGGGGGAGAAGGCATAGCCCGCCAGCCGCTGACGCTGGGCATAGAGCTGAATCAGTCCCTTTGCCATATCCTTTGCGGCTTTTTTTGCTTTGGTCTTTGCCTTTTCCCATTCCGTGCCGCCCAATTTGGACAGACGTTTGCGGTCGGGGTCGTCGCCGGAGCCGATGTACTTGGCAATCAGCTGAAGCTGGAGGGCGGGAACATACAGGACATCCGCCCCCGCAAATTGCAGCTTGATATAATCTCGGTCGTGCTTTTCCACCTTCATTTTTACCATGCCGACAAAGCGACCGATGCCGTGATGCTCGTGGACGACCAGATCACCGGGCGCAAGGTCGGTGAAGGATTCGATGCGCTGACGGCTGTTGGACGGCACCTCCGAACGATGCCTCCGCTTGCGTGCCGGTGCACTGCTGCCCTCGCAAAGCACCGCAAGCTTTGCTTCGGGATAATCAAAGCCCGCCCCAAGCCCGCCTACAGTAATGGTAATGCGTCCCGATTCGGGCAGGGCATGAAGACGTTCCTCAATGGCGGTGTAAATTTTTCGTTCACGCAGCATGGTTTGCAGGGCTTCTGCCTTGCGTCGGGTGCCGGTCAGCACCACCACGGCGCAGTCCTCACGCTGATAATTTTGCAAATCCTCCACGACGCTCTCGAAGCGGATGCCGTAAGCGGGGAGCTGGCGGGCGGTGACGGAAAAAAGCGCAGCGGGCGGGATGGGCAGAGCACCGGTGGTGAACGGGTCAAAATACAGCAGTGAGCCGCTGGACAAATCGGCGCACAGGGCATCAAAGGACTTGGCGAACACGGGATTTTTCCCCAAGTCCTCTCCCTGCTCCAGACGAGCGGTGCAGTCCTCACCCAGCTGCCAGAGATACGTTTTCGCCCGTTCTGCCAGTCTGCTTGTGTCGGATAAAATCACAAGGGCAGTGGGGTCGAGATAGTCCGCCGCCGTGGAAACCGTGTCATAGAGCTTCGGCAGGGTGAGGTCGGGCACGATGCCCAAGTCCGCCCCCTCTGGGGCGACGACCTCTCCGGCGGGCAGGAGCCGACAGGACTTCTGCTGGGCGGTGCGGCGTTGGGTGACGGGGTCAAAAAAGCCCATCGAGTCGATTTCATCCCCCCAAAATTCCACACGAACGGGGAGATCCAGCCCGGGGGAAAAGACATCCAGAATGCCGCCCCGCAGCGCAAATTGTCCCATGCCCTCGACCTGCTCGGTGCGGGTATAGCCCGCCCGTGTGAGGGTATCTGCCAACGCCTGTAAATCGCAGGCTTCCCCGACGGTGAGGGTTTCGCAGGCGGAGGCAAAGAGGGCAGGGGAGAGGGTGCGCTGGAGCAGTCCCTCCACCGTGGCGACCAACAGGGGACAGGCGCCCTCTGTGAGTGCAGAAAAAATAGCAAGCCGCTGATGCTCAAACGGGCGGGACGCCGTGCCGGGATAGAAATGAAAATCACGGGCGGAAAGCAAGGGGACAGACGCTCCCGTGAGGGCGGAAAGATCCTCCGCAAGCTGCTGTGCGTCGGCTTCCTCAGCACAGACCAGCACCAAGGGGCGGGCTTGCGTCTGATGGAGCGCTGCGGCGAAGTGGGCACGGTGGATGGAGGCAAGTCCCGATACGGCCACGGGACTTTTGCCGGCTTTTATGGCGGCGTTTAGCCGTGTGAAATCCGGCAGGCGGGAGAGAAATGAAGGCAGCAGCGCCAAGCCTTGCTGTGCTGAGGACATAAAATCGCTCCTTTCGAGTTGAGATGTTGTCAACGGGACATCACGGGGTGGCACGGTTTGTGGGGGATGCAAAAGCAGGGGAATCTTCCGATTCCCCTGTCATTTTGAGCGGGCTTCGCCCTACGGTGGTAGGCGGTAGGCGGTTTGCGTAACCCTTGGCGGTAAACCATCCATTCCCCCCTTGGGCACCAAAGTGAATTCACAAGCAAAGGTACGAACTCGAGATTAAGAGCGGGCTTTGCCCGCCGCCCCGCTTACCCGTTGAACCGAGACATGGCACGGTCGCAGCCGGATTCCAACAGACAGGGAATGGCATCCGCCGCCCGACCGATGGTCTCCTCCATGACGGTTTTGTCCTGCCCTGTGAACTTACCAAGCACCCAAGCAGCCATGTCACTGTCGGGGTGGGGCTTGCCGCCTACCCCGAGCTTCATGCGGGGGAATTGGTCGGAGCCAAGGTGGGCGATGATGCTTTTCAGCCCATTGTGTCCGCCGGCCGAGCCGTTTTTACGGATACGCAGCTTGCCCTGCGGCAGGGAAACGTCGTCCGCAATCACCAAAATTCGCTCCGGCGGAATTTTATAGAAGCGAGCCGCCTCCCCGACGGATTCACCTGAGAGATTCATATAGGTGGTGGGCTTCATCAGCAGAACTGAGGTGTTGCCCACGGTGGCGGTGGCGGTGAGGGCTTTGAATTTTAAACGCTGCACGGGCAGGTTCAGGCGCTCCGCCAGCGCATCCACAACCAGAAAGCCCATGTTATGTCTCGTCCATTCGTATTTGGTGCCGGGGTTGCCCAAGCCGACAATCAGCCACGAGACAGGGCCTGTTTTTTTTGATAGAAACAAAGAAGATACCTCACAGTAAGAAAGGGGCTGCGACAAAGCTTTCTTCGCCGCAGCCTCTTGGGAACCTCAGCGGTTCCCTTGTTTTTTGCACGAAAAGAGCAACGAGCTCTTTAAATGAACAGACGAGAGACAGAGTCCTCATGATAGATAAAGCTAATGGCATCGGCCAAGAAGGGGGCTGCGGAGAGATAGGTAATTTTATCAGAGTGTGCGCCATCTTTCAGGGGAATGGTGTCGAGGAACAAAACTTCCTTAATGACGCTGTTTTCGATGCGCTCCACAGCGGGACCGGAGAGGACACCGTGAGAAGCGCAGGCGAAGACCTCGGTTGCTCCGCCGATTTCCACCAGAGCCTTTGCCGCACCGCAGAGAGAGCCGGCGGTATCGACCATGTCGTCGAGCAGGATGACCCGTTTGCCGGTGACATCGCCAATGATGTTCATGACCTCGGAGGAGTTTGCCTTCTGGCGGCGCTTGTCTACGATTGCCATGCTCATACCCAGCTTCTGAGCGAAGGCACGGGCACGGGCGACGGAGCCGACATCGGGGGAAACGACCATGGTATTTTCGGTGTCGTTGCCGAAGCGCTCCTTAAAATGCTTCACGAAGAGGGGGCTGCCCAAGAGGTTATCCACGGGGATATCGAAGAAGCCCTGAATCTGGGCGGCGTGGAGATCCATGGTGAGCACACGATCGGCACCCGCAGAGGTAAGCATATTGGCCACCAGCTTGGCGGAGATGGGATCACGGGGCTTTGCCTTGCGATCCTGTCTGGCATAGCCGAAATAGGGAATGACTGCTGTGATGCGTCCTGCAGAGGCACGCTTGAAGGCGTCGATCATGACGAGCAGCTCCATGAGGTTATCGTTTACGGGGTTACAGGTAGACTGGATGACAAAGACATCGGAGCCACGCACGGTTTCGTAAATAGAGACAAAGCACTCGCCGTCGGCGAAGTTGCCGCTTTCCAGGTTGCCCAAGGGCAGGCGAAGCTCCTTACAAATGGCTTCTGCCAGGGGGCGGTTGGAATTGCCGCAAAAAATCTTCAAATCCTTACTGTGTGCAATCATCATTACATTCCTCTCGATTCGTAAGTATTAAATATCTCGTTCATTCTCCCTGTCGGCACAGGGGGGGTCTGTCCGAGCACGGGAATCATCGACTTTAATTATAGCAAACTGCAAGACCTTTTGCATCTACTTTCCACTGATTTTTCGCTCAAAACTGCGTTTTTTTTACATTGATTTGATGGCAATATAAGGAGTGTCTCTGAGCTGCGGACAAATGATTTTTTTACTGCGATCGCTGTGTTTGTAATTACCATAAAAAGGGAATACTAGACCTGCCATTTTGAAAAATGGTTGTAACGCAGGGGAAATCATGGTAGAATGACCCATTATGAGACGGCATGGAACAGCCCCTCTTGTTGATCGATGCCCTTTCCTTCTGCCGCCTCTTCCTGCAAACACATGGGGCGAGGGATGTTACCTCAAACAAAAAGGAGATTTTTTACATGAAGAAATTGATACGCCGAGCCGTAGGAGCAGCCTTGACGCTCGCAATGCTGGTCGGTCTGCTTGCAGGCTGCGGCAGCAGCTATGATCCCGTCAAGGAGGTTATGGGCTATGACGGCTCTACCGTATTCCTCAAGGTCAACGGAAATGATGTGACCGCCATGGACTATATGTTCTGGATGGCAAAGTCTGCGGATGAAATTGCATCCTACTATACAGCGATGGGTGCCGCACAGGGCGAAATCGATTGGAACGATACCATGGGCGGCGAGCAGCCTATGGGCGATTACGTCAAGACACAGGCCAAGAATATGGCCGTGCTTTATAGTGTCGTAGCCGCAAAGGCAAAGGAAACCGGTTACTCCTTCAGCAAAGAGGATAAGGCGGAGTATGAAAAGATGCTGGCGGAGTCCAAGACCCAATTGGGCGGTGATGAAGCCTATATCAACTGGCTCAAGAGTATGTGCGTGAATGACAAAGCGTTCCTGAAGCTGAGCACCGTCGGTGTTTTGTATTCCCACATGACAGAGGGTATGTGCCGTGCGGGTGGTCAATATGCTCCCACAGCGGAGGAGCTGAAGCAGTACGCCACCGACAACGATTTTTACGTCGCCAAACATATTTTGATCTCGACCAAGGATATGAACACTGGTGCGTCTGTGACAGAGGAGCAAAAGGCAGAGAAAAAGACCAAGGCGGAGGCGCTGCTGAAGGAATTGCAGGCGATCACCGAGCCAACCCAGCTCGAAGCCAAATTTGAGGAGCTGATGAAGGCAAGCAGTGAGGATCCCGGCTTGGGGGCAAACCCCGACGGTTATCTCTTTACCAGCGGTCAGATGGTGGAATCCTTTGAAACCGCAACCAAGGCGCTGGAACCGGGCAAGGTGAGCGGCTTGGTTGAGAGCGACTATGGCTATCATATTATTCTGCGTTTGGATCCTACCACCTCTGTGGCGATGCAGGATCACTGGGCAAACGAGAGGATGAATGGGCTGTTGGATGAGTGGATGGTAGCGGCAGAAGAAACCATCACCACCACGGAGGCCTATGACAGCCTGACAACACAGGATTTCTATACGAAGCTGCTTGCCTATCGTGAGAGCCTGAATCCTCAGACGGACGCCCAGAAGCCCGAGGAAGAACCGGGAACCGAGCAGCCCGAGGGCACACAGGAGCCTGCGAGCGGCGGCGACACCCCTGCCGAGGACAAGGAGAACACCGATGCCGCCACCGAGGGCGGAGCGGAAGCCCCGACAGGCGACACCCCCACAAGCAACCAAGATAAGCCTGCGGAATAACAGCAAGGATTTTTCAAAGCTAAAAAACCGGTTCGGTCTCAATGTAAGGTGAGACCGAACCGGTTTCGTTTATTTAAGGATAAAGGTGATCGTATCAAACCTGCCATTCAAAAACGCCACGATCTAAAATCGGCTTTTGTGTCGCACGATTCATCAAACGGAAGGCGGCCTTTCCATCCTCTAACACCCAAAGCTCCAAGGCGATGGGGGTGTCGGGATACAGAACCGTTTTCATCGCCGCATACAGACGGCTCACCCTGTGCGGCTCGCCCGGACACAGGGCGGCAATCGCCATACGGCAGACATAGCCAAACGCACACAGGTCATGTACAAAGGGACCCTTCAAGCCACGCTCCTGTGCAACGGACTTGTCCACATGAACCAGATTCGTGTCGCCGGTCAGGCGATAGAGCAGGTTTTGCGTGGCTCCGATGTGCCCCTCGATGCAGTGGTCGGGGGCACGGTCGGGGATCAGCGAAGCGGTTTTCGGCATGGGTGTGCCGCCATAGCCGCCCAAGGTTGGGAACAGGGTGGTGCAGCGATTGGTACACAGCAGGGTGCCGCCCTCGTCAAAGACGGCAACCTCTGATTTGACCGCCATGCCACGCCCTTCGCCACGGTCGTATAAATCCGTCAGCACATCCCGATAGACAAAGGTGCCCTTCAAAGGCGTGATGGGGTGGTGGTATAAAAATTCGTAGTCTAAATTGACATAGGACTGCGTGGGGCGCAGCCGCTCCTCCACCAGAACGGGGATGGAGATGGGGTGGGGGAGCTTGGGGGTGACGTTCACCGTGCCCCAATAGGGGGTGACACCGAAGGTCGGGATACAGTGCATCCCATGTTCATAGGTATACTGCGGTTCGGTGCCGTCGGCACCCACGGCAAGGGCATAGAGGGCACAGTCTCGCCAGGTGTATGCCATGCTGCGCCATTCTGTGGTGAGACCGTGGAGCTGCTGTACGTCCTTTGTTTCGTTCATGAGGAAATTCTCCTTTTCGTTTGGTTCGATTATGTCTGGGATGCCTGCGCCAAAAAGGCTTGCAGCGCAGGCAGTCGTTTTTCTGCGACAGCCCGTCCGGCATGGTAGGTGGCTCTGATTCTCTCGGGATCATGCTCCACCCGTCCGATGCCCAAGGAGGACTCCGGACGCAGAACGAAGATGTCCCCTGTGCGTTCCCGCTTGCGGATATAGTCTGTGGTGGCGTTGTAGTGCAGGTGACGCAGCCGCATGGCTTCCGTCGTATTGGGCAAGTCCTTGAGCACCATACGAGCGAAGGGGAGGGTCTTATTTTTTTCCTTCTGATAGGTGAGAGGCTGGGTGAGCACCACGACGTTTTTTTGATAGCCCTTCGACTCCAAAAAGGCGAGCGGAATGGGGTCTGCCACGCCGCCGTCGAGCAGGCGATGGGCACCCACCTTGACGACGCTGGAGACCAAGGGCATAGAGGCCGAGGCACGGATCCATTCGAGCTCCTCGCCGTCGCCCGTTTTGCAGTTGCGGTACACGGGCTTGCCTGTGTTTACGTCGGTGCAGACCACATAGAAGTCCATGGGGGAGTCGGCAAAGGTCTTTTGATCAAAGGGATCCAGCCTGTTTGGGATTTCGTGGTAGCAGAAGTCCGCCCCGAACAGGTTGCCGGTTTTGGCAAGGGAGCGGAAGCTGCAATAGCGGGGGTCCTTACAAAATCGAAGGTTATATCGCACGGCACGTCCCGGCTGCTTTGATTTATAGTTACAGCCAAACGCCGCCCCGGCAGAAACGGCGGCTACGCCATCCAGATAAATGTTGTGTTCCATGAGGACATCCAAAACGCCGGCGGTGAACATACCACGCATGGCGCCGCCCTCTAAAACCAACCCGTGCTTCATGCTAAAACTCCTTTCGGTTCGGTCATATCTATTACAGAGCATATGGTAGCACCAAACACACGTCTTTACAAGTGGTGTGTTTGGTAGTGTGCGGGAATCCATTTTTTAGGTCACCCTTCGCCCCCTTTGTAGAGACACGATATATCGTGCCCGTGCGAGGGCGCTTGCATACCGATGGCTGACAGGGTAGGTAGGCGCGGGATAAGGTAAGAAACCTGATTTTCTTGGATTCGCCCGCTTCGTCATTGACAGAGGATTCTTTTTGTTGATATAATAAAAAAGGAATAATTTGTTAAAATTGGTTGTCATAAAGATGGAAAGGAAAGAGAAGATGAAAAAGAAATGGGTAAGCTTTTTGATGGCACTTGCGATCATGGCGGGTCTTTTGCCGGTCTCTGCATTTGCGGCAACAGCGTATGATACAGAGGCGCTAGCTGCTTACAATGATATCGTACAGGGTATCATTTCAGAGGTTGGTTATGCACAATGTGAATATGATGAAACCCTTCAAGGATTGGCAGATGTAGGTCTGTTTGACTTTGACCGAGATGGCATAGAGGAGCTGGGTATATTTTGGGGAAAGGGCAATGTTGTGCATTTTCAAATTTATACCTACAAGAATGGTCATACCCGGGGTCTGGTAGAAGAGATGGTTGGAGCAGGTGGGTATTATGACTATTCTGTTGAAAGGCAAAAAAACATTTCTATTGTTGTTGCGGGTGGAAGGCACGAGTCAGTACCCGTTTTGGTAGCGATTCACGGTAAATATGTAGAAAAAAGTGGAGAGCTTACAGAGCAGGATTATGCATGGATCGCTCAATCAGAACAAGGATTAAGCGGCGAAGCGCAAAGACTATTTGACAGGTCTTTAGAAAAATACGGTGTCTACAACTATTCTCGTGAGGATACCCTGTGGGAGGGTGGCCTGCCAATGGCTGGACTTTATTACAACAAAAATTGTGATCCGCTCATAAAAAAGCTTAAGGACGCTGCTATTCTTAATGCGGGCAAAGAGCCGAGCGGCTGGGCGAGTGCTGAAGTGGCGGAAGCCAAGAACAGCCACTTGATCCCCCAAGGCTTAGACAGCAGGTATCAAGCACCCATTGTGCGGCTTGAATTTGCAAGACTGTGTGTGCAGCTGCTGATGGAATTTACCGGAAAAACGGAACGTGAGCTTTTACAAGCAGCACCCAATGCACCGATCGCCTTTTCAGATACCAACGACAGTGCGGTGAAAATCATCCAGGGCTATGGCATTACCAACGGCAGCGACGACGGTAAATTTTTGCCCGATAACTGCATCACCCGTGAGGAAGCGGCAACGATGCTCGCCCGCCTTCTCGCACACTTTGGCTACAGCAGTCCTGCCGGAGCCTTGTCCTTTGCAGATAAAGGAGCGTGTTCCAATTGGGCACAGGATGCCATTGTAATCGTGTCGAATATGGCAGATGCCAGCGGAAAAAAGATTATGGGCGGTGTAGGAGAGAACCGATTTTCTCCGAAAAGCAATTACACCATCGAACAGGCGATATGCTCTTTTGTGAGATTGTATCACATTCTTTCCACAGAAAAGACCGGTTGAATACAGAATAGATACGTTGCGGTAAGACAATGCAAAGACTGTGTTTGTGAAAGATGTCTGCTTTTCGCTTGCAAACAAAAGGGCTTTGTGCTATGATTTATTTATTTATAGACGTATATTTTATTTTTCTGCCGTTTATTTAATGCGAGCGCATACGTTTGGCGCAAAATGAAGCGATCCCCGCCCACAGGTGCCCGATCCTTCACAACGATGGTAGGCAGAGCAAAGGAACTAATTTTTATGGAAATCAATGGCATAGAAGTCGAACTTAATCTTCAATATGACGCAATGAAGCTTTCTGAGGGCATCCAAAAGGCGCTGAATCAGAAGGGCTTTTCTGTCGCAACCCCCATTCAGGCGGGGGCAATCCCCTGCTTTAAGGATTGGAAGGATGTCATTGCCAAGGCACCCACAGGCTCCGGCAAAACCCTTGCCTTCGGCATTCCCATGGTCGAACATACCGACCAAGAGGGAACCGACGTCACCGGTCTCATCTTGGCCCCCACACGAGAGCTGGCACAGCAAATCCAAGATGAAATCCGTCAGCTTTGTATCTTTTTGCCCGGAATTCGGGTCGCCTGCCTCTATGGCGGTCAGCCCATCGATCGGCAAATTTTGATGCTCAAGAAGCGTCCCCAAATCATTGTCGCAACACCCGGCCGCCTCATGGATCACATGAAACGGCGTACCGTCCGCTTGGGTAAGGTCGAAACAGTTGTGCTCGATGAGGCAGATAGAATGCTCGATATGGGCTTCATCAAGGACGTCACCCACATCCTGAAGCAATGCACCCAGCGACGCAATTTGGGGATGTTCTCCGCCACCATCTCCCGAGAGGTCATGGACATTTCCTGGCTCTATCAGCGAGACCCCGTCGAGATTGTGGTGCGTCCCGTTTTGGAAAACCGCCCCGATATTCAGCAGTATCGCATTAAGGTTTCTATGGGCGCAAAGCTCGACAGTATCCTCACCATCTTGGAAAGCAGAAAGCTGGATCGGGTCATTATTTTCTGCAATACCAAAAATACCACCGACCGTATCACCGGTCTTTTGAAAATGCGGGGCGTTTCCGCCCAGTGTATCCACGGGGATTTGGGACAGAAGGTACGAGAGAATGTCCTCAAGTCGTTCCGCAGCGGAGCCCTTCGGGTTCTGGTTGCCACCGATGTCGCCGCCCGTGGACTCGATATTGATGATGTCGATGGCGTCATCAACTATGATATCCCCGAGGAAGGGGAATATTATGTGCACCGTATCGGCCGTACGGGGCGTGCAAACCATAAGGGCGAGGCCTATAACTTGATCGCCTCTGTCACAGAGGAAATCAAGCTGGATGAAATCGTCCGAAATAATCAGTATGAGGTGGAAACCATCTCCCTCTGATGGATGGCAGTGCCTTCCGAATCCCTGCGGTTCCGTATTCTCCATTGGTTAAATTTCTGCGGCGCAATGCGTATGCAGTATCATATTGGGTGTCCCGTTCGGGGGTGAGGTCTGCCTTGCCTGCGTTGGGTGCTCACAAAAGGAGGAACCTACCCATGCTTCAAATCCGCCCCTCGACCGCTGATGAAATTCCTCAGCAAAAGGATCTTTGGAAAAAATGCCAGCGGCATTCCAATGCCTACATCGATGCCTTCTATGAACGCTTCTGCACACCGGATCAAGTTCTGGTGGTGGAAGAAGGAGGAGAAATCGACTGTATGGCAGCCATGATTCCCACCACCCTACGACTGCCGGATGGAGACAGTGCCCCCGCCGCCTTGGTCTATGCGTTGTCCACCAATCCCTATTTGCAGGGAAAGGGTCACGCACGACAGCTCCTCAACTATGCCGATACCTATTTGCAGGAAAGAGGCATCAAGGCCATGACGCTGGCACCCGCCTCCCCCTCTCTGCATCGGTTCTTTGAAACCGTCGGTATGCGGGAGTGCTTTGCTACACGCAAGGTGGAGATTCTTTCCAGCTCGCTTACAGGCGATACAGGAGGCGGAGTTCTGACGCCAATCTCCTCCGCAGAATACAATGCCATTCGAGATGAGCGGCTGAAGGGCATCTTCTATATGTCCTATACTGATCATCTGGTTGAATTTCAGCGGATTGGCAGCCACTTGACCTCCGGTGATCTCTATAAAATTGAGGTTGATGGGGAAGTGGGCTGCGTTGCCATTGAGTATGTGCAAAAAACCCGTCTGCTTTTGCGTGAGCTGCTCATTAGTCCCGATAAAATGGCAGCGGCGGTGGAGACGGTGGCAAAGGAATTGGAAGCATATCGGTATCATGTTCGCACCCCTGCCCATTGGGAGGGTTTGCCGGGGAGCTATTTGCAGGCATTTGGTATGATTAAGTGGTATGACGAAGCACTGCACGCCAAGTGGTTTTCCAGCCAAGACGGCTATTTAGGCTTGGGCTTCGACTGAAGCAATCGGAAAAAATGCGCATCCATTTTAAGAAAAAGGCACGTTGCAGAGGTGAAATTCTGCAACGTGCCTTTTTACACTGTGCTTGTATGGGTCTTTGACCGTTTTATCACGAACGGTCCGTTTCTTCTATGTGGAGCAGGGACTCCATCGTTCGATACAGCTGCTCTGGTCGGATGGGCTTGGGTAAAAAGGCGGTCATGCCTGCAAGCCGCCCCTCCTCTGCCGTTTCGGGCAGTGTGTTGGCGGTGATGGCGACAATTGGAATGCTATTTGCCTGTGGATGCTCGGCAGAACGGATGGCTCGGGTTGCCGTTAAGCCGTCCATCACCGGCATTCGGATGTCCATGAATATCATGCGGTAGGTGCCGGGTGGGGCACGCAGGAAGGCTTCATAGCCAAGCTTTCCGTTTTTGGCTACCGTGACCGTGACCCCTCGATCCTCCAAAAGACGAGAGAGGATGGCGATGTTCAGGGTGTGATCCTCACACAAAAGAACGTGGATGCCCTCCAGTGTCGGACGCATTTCACAGGGTGCACAGCACGGGTCCTGCGCTTGGACTGCGACGGGTAGCTGTATGGTAAAGGTTACGGTGGTGCCGCAGTTTTGTTCGCTCTCCACTTGAATGCTGCCACACATCTGCTCGATGAGCGCTTTGGCGATGAGCATGCCCAGCCCGGAAGCACGATAGCAGCTCGCACTTGGATTTTCTTGGGAAAAGGGTTCGAAAATATGCTGTAAAAATTCTTGGCTCATCCCAATGCCGTAATCCTGCACCGTGGCTCGAATCGAGAGCATATTGTGCTCCATGCAAAGCAGGTTGATGCTGCAGTCAATGTGGCTGTTTGGTTTGGAAAATTGAATGGCATTGCTCAGGATGCTGAGAAAAATTTGCATCACACGCCCCATATCCAAATAGAGCATCGAATGGGGGAAGGGGTCGCTGTGGAGGTTGAGACAGATGTTTTTTTCCGTCAGCATGGGGGCGGTCAGGGTTTGGATGTTCTGCGGAATTTGGGACGCATCGCACAGACAGGGGTGCAGCGTGAGCTGTCCGCTTTCGATTTGGCTGGCATCCAAGGCGTCGGTAATCAGCTTCAAGAGATACTCTCCGGAGCCTTTGATTTGCAAAAGGTCATTGTAAAGGGTCGGCTCTGTTGCCTGTTCGAGCATCAGGGAGCATAGCCCCAAAATCCCATGCAGGGGGGTTTTCATATCGTGGCTGATGCCAGAGAGAAAGGCCTTCTTTGCCTTTTTTGCGGCAAGATAGTTGGTGGTCATCTGCCGCAGGGCGGCTTGCTCCTCCTGCAAGCGCAGACGGTACCGCTCCTTGCAGGCATAGAGGCAGAGCGGACGGGACAGGGCACGGACTGCTTCAACGGTTTGGGGCCTGGAGGACCAGCCCGTTCCGTCAGCATGGGTGTCTCCAAATATAAAAAAGCCCTGTGTTGCGTCGCCATCAGGGAAGGGGCAGCAAAGCAGGGCTTTTACTCCCTGCTGGGCATAGAAGGTGCGCTGCAAGGGTGGAAGTGTGCTGACATCGGAGCAGAACGACAGCGCCGCAGGCGGGGAGCAGAGCTGCGGCTTTGGTGTGAAGCAGAGGGAATCAGAAAGCGGAGTATTCCTCTCCCAGACAAAGGTTGTCTCAAAGCAGGGGCTATCCCCCAAGGCTTCCAATACGAGAATGCGGTCAAGCGCCAAGCCCTTGCCCATCAGCACCAAGGCTTTGGGGAGGGCTTCTTCTGCTTTCTCTGCGGTAAAAATGCAGTCGAGCACGGCGTGCTCAACTGCTTCATAGCTTGGTATCACGATCAATCACGCCCCCTTTTCGGTTATTATAGCAGGTATGATTGTCAATTTTTGCCAAAAATAAGGGGGCGCATTTACGGAGAATGGGCGTTCAAGACGATTTCCCGTGGGGCATCCTCTGTGAGTGCGGGGGAGATGGTGAGCGCCGTCCCCTTTTGATGGAACGAGAGCGAAAAGGTCTCATATTCCTCGCCAAATCGACAAAGCCGAATGGTTCCGCTGGCGACTACCTCATAGGGATAGGTGCCCATCACAATGGGGGAGGGGGCGTTCGGCACCTCCAGCCGGTAGGTTACCGTGTCTTCGTCAAAGTCCAGAATTTTGTAGATGCCGTCCTCCTCGGCATAAAAGGTTTGGGGGAGCTGTAATTTAAACTGCTGAAGCTCCCACCGTGCAAAGCAAGCGGTAAAGAGCAGAATAAGACCCAGCAGCACGAGCAGAAGCGGGAGAGAGGGCTGTGTGAGCCAAGGGAAGGAGGGTCGGTATCGTTTCTTTTGTTTTGGCATAAGCTTCTCCATGGTGTCATATCGCAGTACGTGACATTGTGAATGAGGAAAGTATAGCATAAAATAAAGCCAAAGAGAGCGTGAAAACGTAAGAAATTAGAAAAAAGCAGAAGGAACGCAGAAAAATGTTGAAAGTGTATGCATAATATCCTATACTGAAGTGTAAAAGAGAAGATACTTCGTGGGCGGTGCAGCTTGCGCCATTGCCTGCGTCAAATTCCAAGGGGGGATCATCGTGGCAACTTTTCGATATAAAGCATATTCACAAATAGGAGAGTTGCAGATGGGTTATGTGGAGGCTGCAGATCGAGAGGAGGTTCTCAATCGGCTGCGAACACAGGGTATTTTTTGCTTTGAACTCCTCCAAGAGAAGGAAAAACAGGCAGAGGGGCATCCCCTCAAGCTGAAGGAATTGACCAACTTCTGCCGACAGCTCTCGTCGATGCTCACCGCCGGCATCAATATGTCCCGTTCTCTGGATACCATGTATCGCTCAAATGTCAATAAACGCATTCGTGCCACCTCTCTGACGCTCTATGAAAGCGTATTGAAGGGACAGCCGCTTTCCGAAAGTATGCGGCAATTGGGAAAAACCTTCCCCGAGCTTCTCATCTCCATGGTCGAAACGGGAGAAGCCAGCGGCACCCTGGAGGAAATCTTGGAAAACATGGCAGCACACTATGAGCAAGAGCTGCAAATGAAAAAGAAGGCGCAAAGTGCGCTCATCTATCCCGCCATTTTGAGCGGCGTTTCCGTGCTTGTGGTCATCTTTATGCTCACCTTTGTGCTGCCCACCTTTGTGAAAATGTATGACGGGGTTGACCTGCCCGTGCCCACGCAAATCGTGATGCGTATGAGCGACTTTGTGCGGACGCAGTGGGGCTTGCTGCTGGGGGCTTTGCTGGTGCTTGCCCTGCTGATCCCCGCACTGATGAGCGTAAAAAAAGTACGCATCGCCGTGAAAAAATGCCAGCTTGGGCTACCCGTGGTGGGCAAATTGCTCCGCACGATTCTGACGGCTCGCTTTGCTTCGACCTTTGCGGTGCTGTATAGCAGTGGCATCGGGATTTTGCAGAGCACAGACATTCTCTCCCGTGTCGTGAATAACGACTATGTAGAGCAGGGGCTGCTGCAGGTCAAGGACCGGTTGCAGGAGGGGACGCTGCTTTCGGATGCCTTGGAGCAAATGAACATTTTTGACCGTGTTTTGATTACCATGATCGCCGTCGGCGAGGAATCCGGTACCATGGATTCCATGCTGAAAAAAAGCGGCAGCAATTTCCAGCGAGAGGCAGAAATGGCACTCACGCAGATGGTCGCCATGATTGAGCCGCTGATGATCGTGCTGTTGGGCTTGGTGGTTGGCTTCATCGTGCTGGCGATGATCCTGCCGGTGTTCAGTATGTATCAGCAAATTATGTAACCGCACCAAACACCGACGGAACGGGCTTTGGTGCACCGCTTATGTAGGAGGGATAGATCCGTATGAGAATCATTAGCTGTGAAGAAGGACAGGTGGTCTATCTTTCGGGGAAACAGGTCAAGCGGGGCATTCTGCTGCGGGAATACGTCGCCGTTCCCTTTGCCGCCGAGCTGAGCGGCACGGAACGGCTGGAAACAGCGCTGCGTATTCTGGTGCAAAAATGTAAGCTCAAGGGGAAGTCGGTCGAGCTGCTCATGCCGTCCCAGGGCGCCCTGTTTCGAGAAATTTATCTCCCGAAAATGAAACGCAAAAAACAGATTTACAGCAGCGTCTTAAATGAAATGCTGTATTTTCATACGAATATAGGCGAATATACCGTCACCTACCTGAAAAGTGACTATATGAATGAGATGGGGCAGCTTGGCTATTTTGTCTATGCGCTCCGCAATACAGAAATTGAAGAAATGCTGGGAATCTGCCAAAAGCTGCGGCTGAAATGTGCCAGCATGACCATTCTGCCCGATGCCTTGGCAAGACTCACCGCCCTTTGCTATCCCGAGGACAGCCTTTCCGTGCTCATCGACATCCAAGAAACCAGAATTGATATTTCCCTTGTCGAGTCGGGCTGCTGCGTGCTGTCTCGTCAGAGCGGTCTGCGGTATCAGGCATTTCAAGAGGACTTTTCGATTTTTGCTTCCGAGCTGGCGGATCAGGTCAACCGCATTCTGCAATTCCAGCAGACACGTCACAGCGAGGAAGTCCTGAAAAGGGTGTTTTTGTTGGGTGACTTTCCGGAGCTTCCCGTCGTCGTTGCGGGACTCCAAGAGGAATTGAAAACCATGCGTGCCCAAACACTGGAATGTCTGCCCTTTGGTGTGCCATCGGAAATTCGGTGTTCCGAGCGAATCCCGGAGGGTGTGGGGCTTTCTGCGGCGGGCGCACTGCTGCAGCGTGACTAGGGTCTGTTTCTAACACCCCTAAAGACAGCGGCTTCTATGGAGAGAAAGAACGAGGAGGTGGCGGCGTAAGCAGGTTTGTTTGACGCCTATCGCAATGAAGCAGACAATCAACTTTAAAAAAGCATACGAGCGGCAGCACAAGGGGTCGCACAAGCGGTCGGCAAAAACCATGGTCGCTGTCCTTCTTCTGACGCTCTGCTTTCTTGGCATCGGCGGCAGCTTTGCTGTGCTGCGGTACCAGATCTATCAAACCGAGCTGAAAACGGCGGAGCTGGAGCAGTATTTGCAAACCTCGCCCGAGGTCACGGACTATGCGGAAAAGCTCGCCCTACAGGAGCAGGTGAAGACCTTGCAGGCAGAGAATGATACCGTGCAGACGCTGACAGATTACATTCGAAACCGCCCGGGCTTTGATGTGCCCGCCTATGCGGCGCTGGATATCCGCCGTGGTGCGTCTATGGAGCTGCTGGATATGACCTATACGGAAAACGGCGTGCTGAGTGTGAAATTCCTGTGTCCCACAAGTGCCGAGGTGCCTGACTATGTCGAGGCGGTGCGTGCCGACGGCTTCTTCCGCTCCGTGCGGTACAACGGCTATGCGCTGGAGGAAGGCTATCTGTTTACGATGATTTGCGAGCTGAGGGAGGTCATGCCGTGAAGCTTTCGAAAAGAGAAAAAATCCTGCTCGGCATTCTGGCGTTTGTGCTTCTGCTCGGCGGCGGCGTGATGGGTCTTTTGAAGCCGTCTTGGGCGGCCTATACCGAAGCCAAGCGGACGCTGGAGGAGACAGAGGCAAAAAAAGACGAAATCCAAATGATCCTACCCGCCCTTGCCGATATAGAGGATCGCTTACATACCGAGGAAGCGAGAAAGTGGAACGAGTCCTTTTTCTATCGGGATTTGCAGGACGTGTTCATTGACCGCACCGTCACCGCATTGGCGGCGGAAAGCGGCGTGGCGCTGACAACGGTGTTCATTGATGACCCCGTTTTGGGTGCTGTGCAGCCCTTTGGGGGCGCTGCGTTTGTGCTTGCGCCCGAGGAAGCGGCGACCGCTGAGGGCGGCGGAGATCCCTATGCGGACGTGAATACCGCTGAGGACGCAGCCGACCAAACAGAAAATACGAAAAAGAAGGAGCAGACCGAATCGGGCTACAGCGCCCCCCTGTATCGCTGCCGGGTGGAGGGGGTAGGCACGGAAAGTGCCTGCGTTGCCTATTTGGCAGGGCTGAACCTGCTGGGTCAGAGCGCCTATGTTTCCGACTTTTCCATCACACGGCAGGAGGATGCCGAGGGCGGCTATACGGGACAGTATGCCGTGCAGGCAACCATTCAATTTTATTTCCTGCAAACGGATATGAGCGGAACAATCGGTATGCTCGAAGCCGATACGGAGGAACCGACATGAACGGCAAGCGAGGAGCGAACCTGATTTATGTCGTGATTTTGGTTGCTCTTTTGGGTCTTTTGGCAGCGGCGTATTCCGGCTCGCTCATCCATGCGGCAAAAGCTGCTGCACGGCAGCGGGAGGAAATCCAGACGCACTATACCGATAAAACCCTGCTGACAGCGTACACCGCCACGTTGACGGAAAATGAAAACGCTGCTTTTGATGCGTTGCTTGCACAGGTCAATGCCAAGTGGCAGGCGTATTTAAATGACTTGGAGGAATGGACCGAGGATCAAGGTGACGATGATGGCAAAGACAATGACGATGTGGAGACCGCACCGAGCTTTACCAGCTATGTAAATCCCTCTTATCAAGCCACCGGCGAAGGCACTCTTGCGGACGATGAGGGGAACCTTTCGATAACGATGGTCTATAAACCCTCTCAAGTTGCGAGTGGAACGCAAAAAGAAACCTTGAAGGTGACTCTCACACGGACAAAAGGCGATAAAATATACACAACCGGTGTTCTGCTGGCACAGACCAGAATCCCAACGACCGAAGAAAATAAGTATACAGTTCCAGCACTGAATCCTTGGGAGGTGGAGCGATACTATGAAAACTAAGCGTGGCTTTACGCTGATTGAAACCGTGGTTTCCGTTGCCCTCATTTCCATTGTCGTGGCGGGATTTTTGTCCATCACCTTGGGGGCTTCGTCTATCCAGAGAGAAAACAATCTCTACGGACAGCGAACAGCGGAGCTTATCACTGCCTTGGAAACGAGAGACTCTCTTGAAACGCAAGAAAAAAGCAGGATCGGCACCGTTGATCTTACCTTCCAAATAGGAGAAGACAGGGAAACCCAGACCGTGACGCTGGAACAGTGGCGCATCACGCAGACGGACGATACAACCGGTATCACCTACTTTGTGAGGGCGGGATCATGAAAAAAGGCTTTACGATTGTCGAGCTGCTGGTCGCACTGGCGATTACAGGCGTGGTCGGCGTGTTTTTAGCGGGTTTCCTCACGCCCCAAATTCAGAACTTTAAGCGCATCACCGAACAGGGCTTGGCGCAAAGCCAATGCGCCGGTGTCATCAATGTTATACAGGAACAAATCGAATTTGCAACGGATATTTCCACCCACGACGGGAGTTTAACCTATACTCCCGTCGTGGAAAACGGTGCTGCTGAACCACGAACCTTGCATCTGCTTGAAACGGCAAACAGGCAGTTTCCCAACACAGATCGGGACGGAAAGAAATTTGATGTAACTGTGACCGATGAAGGAAGCGGTGTTTTTAAGCTCAGCGTGGCGGTTTTGGTCAAGGACGACAATACCGTGGTCTATCGCCTGACGCAGTCCGTCCGCTGTCTGAACGAAATGCGCTAACAGGACCAATAGAAAGAGGGGATTTACTTGCTGGACTGGTTTCCGTTTCTGCTGTTTGCCGTCTATGGTTTGTGCATTGGCAGCTTTTTAAACGTGGTGATTTATCGGCTGCCCCGCAAGCTACCCATCGCCAAGGGTCGATCTATGTGTCCGCATTGCTCCCATTCTTTGGCGGCACCGGACTTGGTGCCGCTGTTTAGCTTTCTGTTGCTCAAGCGGAAGTGCCGCTATTGCGGGGTACCCATTTCTTGGCGCTATCCCGGTGTGGAGGCGCTGACGGGACTTGTGTTTGGTCTGTGCGGCATGGTATACGGCTTGGGTCTGTATGCCGTGCTGTTGTGTGTATTTTTCGCCTGTCTCATCGTCGCTTGGTTCGTCGATGTGGACTTCACCTACATCCCCGACCGCTTACAGCTCATTATTTTGGCGCTGGCTGTCTGCTCCTTCTTTGTGGGACCCAGCTTGTCCGTTTCCGACCGCTTGGGTGGTGTGGGCATCGGGTTTGCTATGCTGGTGCTCTCCTTTGTGACAGGCGGCGGCATCGGGGGCGGCGATGTGAAGCTCTTGACCGTTTCGGGCTTGCTGCTCGGCTGGAAGCTGACGCTTCCGGCGTTCTTTCTCGCCTACATTTTGGCGGCGGTGCGCTGGGCGCCTGCGTACCTCCGAAAAAAGGTGCCCAAGGATTTTGCCGTGCCCATGGCGGCGTATTTCGCCGTGGCATTGATGGTCATGGCGCTGTTCGGTCAGCGGCTGCTGACGCTGTATTTCGGACTATTTCGTTGATGAAAAGTGGCGGGAATGGTAGGGGCGGATTCCAGATCCGCCCATGCTACCCGCCAGACAAAGCACTACCTTATACCGGGAATATAGGTTGATTGAACCACAAAGGTACGAACTCGAATTAGGAGCGGCTTTTAGCCGCTTGCGGTTGAGGGGGCATCTATGATATCACGTTGCCCTTGGGCAATCACCTATATTTGCCCACTAACGTACGAACTCGAGATTAAGAGCGGCTTTTAGCCGCTTGCGGTTGAGGGGGCATCTATGATATCACGTTGCCCTTGGGCAATCACCTATATTTG
>CAYQRI010000015.1:24093-25991 GCA_964420085.1 uncultured Ruminiclostridium sp. | reverse complement strand
CTCCATTTACATCATCCCAATCGGTGCAACCTTGGGCGCCATTTCTTGGTTCTGGGTTATGAAGAAGGACGATTTGCTCCATGAGATCAACAAGGGTTCCGGCAAAAAACAAGGAAATACCTGGTATCATGTCGGTAAATACATCTATGTCCCCTTCTCCATCATCCTTTGCTGCGTGGCTCTGTTTATGAAGGTTGCCTTCTAATCCACCTACTTTATAACACAGCACCTCCTCCCCTATTTTACAATCGCAGGACGATTGCAAAAGGCTCTACTAAAGACAGGCCGTGTCTGAATAGAGTGAAGGGTAGGAGGTGCTGTCCATGATTTCAGCGGTACTATTGCTTCTCAACACCCTGTGCTTTCCCCTTCGTCTGGGCAATGCCGGTTCCTTTCCTCGCCCACTCAAGGCAGAGGAGGAGCGGCTTTACTTAGAACGCTTTGCCCAAGGGGATATGGAAGCACGCAATAAGCTGATTGAACACAATCTGCGTCTGGTCTCTCATATTCTAAAGAAATATTACGTTCAGGCAGGAGATCAAGACGATCTCATTTCCATTGGCACCATCGGGCTCATTAAGGGAATTTCTACCTTCAAGCCGGATAAAAAGGTGCGCCTTGCCACCTATGCAAGCCGCTGCGTTGAAAATGAAATCCTGATGTATTTCAGAGGACAACGCAAATACCAAGGCGACCTCTCACTCTCTGACTCCATCGATTCTGACAGCGAAGGCAACGCCCTTTCCTTAATGGATGTCATCCGTGTGGACGATGACCTTTTGGAGAACCTAGACGCCAAGGACTCCTCCCTGAAGATCCGTAAATGTGTCACACAGTGTCTGTCTAAGCGAGAGGCGGATGTCATCACCCTCCGCTATGGTCTGGACGGTGAGGAACCACGGACACAGCGAGAAATTGCCGCCGCCTGTGGTATCAGTCGATCGTATGTATCGCGAATTGAGAAAAAGGCCCTAGAAAGACTCAGGGATGAATTTGAAAAAGGAAATAACTAAAAAATTAACGCAATCATGACCTTCATTAAATTAAGAGTCATGATTACAAAAAGAGAAGTTCACTTTTTATGGTGAACTTCTCTTTCTGATGATGGGACTTTTTTACAGCACGTTTATATACTTGTTGGGAATCTGTTGCGGACCTCGTGTGTTAGTTCTGATAAAGCCCAAGAGAGCCGTTATCAAACGCGAAGGAACAGGTGATATTGTCGGTAACGGCGGAAAAGTCAATTCCGGTTATCTCGTACTGCTTCCCGTCTACCGTGACCTTAAAATCAAATACCGCATCACTCTTGGAAACAGGGAAGATTACCTGGAAGTTACCCTGATCGGCAACGGTTCCGGAGGTCAAGTTACTGCCCCAGTCGGCAAGCTGTGCGGAGGATGCACGGAAGTCGGTAATGGATTGGCCGGTCTTGTTGTGAAAGGTCACCGTGATATTGCGAACCTCTTCCTTGGCTGGCTTGGTGGCGCTGAGGATAGGGGTGTTGCCCTCGAAGTAAGCGTACAACGTACCGCCCGAGGTGAAGTTCTTAAAATTAGCTCCTGCAAAGGTGGCATCGCTGCCATCGCTATAGGTGATTTTAAAGTCGTAGGTGTAATCCGTAGCGGACACGGGGATGATAATCTTCACGCTGGCATTGGGCTGCACAGTACCGACGGTCAGGTTCTCTCCCCAATCTTCGTTTTGAGAGGAGGAGCTACGAATGTCTGTGACTACTTTGTCGGTCCAATTGTAAAGGGTGACAGTCTTATCTACATAGTCGCTGGTGACAGTAACCCGACAGGTGGCGGTTTTGCCGCTGGTGGTGGTGACCGTGATGGTGGCAGTACCCGCCTTGATGCCCTTGACCAAACCGCTGCTGTTGACTGTTGCAATAGCAG
>CAYQRI010000015.1:8825-23993 GCA_964420085.1 uncultured Ruminiclostridium sp. | reverse complement strand
TGTTGCTGGATTTCCATGTCACAGTGTCGGTGGTGTTGGCAGGATAAATGGTGCCATCGAGCTGATAGGTCTTGCCTGGGGCAACAGAAATGCTGGTTTTATCCAGGGTGATGCTGGTCGAGGAAACCGTACCGCCGGCAACCGTGACTTTACAGGTGGCGGTCTTTCCACTGGTGGTGGTGACGGTAATGGTGGCAGTACCCGTCTTGATGCCCTTGACCAAACCGCTGCTGTTGACTGTTGCAATAGCAGTGTTGCTGGATTTCCATGTCACAGTGTCGGTGGTGTTGGCAGGATAAATGGTGCCCTTGAGCTGATAGGTCTTGCCCGGAGCAACAGAAATGTTGGTTTTATCCAGGGTGATGCTGGTCGAGGAAACCGTGCCGCCGGCAACCGTGACCTTGCAGGTATCCATTTTACCGTTATAGGTCTTAACGGTGATGGTGGCGACACCTTGCTTCAGGGCGGTGATGACACCATTGCCGTTGACCTTTACCACGGAGGAATTACTGGAGGACCAGGCCTGGTTGATGGTACCGCCCAGAGGATGCACCAGACCATTCAGGTCATAGATTGCACCGACCTTCATATTCATGCTGTGTACATCCAGCTCTACATGGGTTGGCGTAGGATCGGAGGTTACGCCAACGGAGCAGGAGGCGGTGAGACCGTTGGCTGTCTTGGCTGTGATAACGGCAGTGCCGGTTTTGACAGCAGTGACCTTTCCTTTGCTATCCACTCTGGCAACAGCGGTATTCGAGCTGGTATAGGTCACGGAGGTTTTGCTTGTGGTGGGGGTCAGGATAGCGGGCATATTAAAGGACTTCCCCATAACAACTCTGACCTGCCTCCAGCGCAGTGCAACCTTCGTCGGCTGCGTACCGCTGTTTTCGGAAATGACCAAGCTGCTGCCGCTCATGGTCAGGTATAGCTGAATCCCGCGGGTATCGGCATTGCTGAGATCCAGGTTACGGAACTCATAGGTCTTACCGCCGGCAACAACCTGAATATCCCACTTGGTGTCATAGGCGGTCATAGGGAACTTCACTAGGCGGCTGCTATTATTGGAGAAGGTTGTCCCGACCAGATTGCTGCTCCACTCGTCAATCAGAGAGGAAGAAGCCCGCAGGGAGGTGATGGATACCCCTGTGTTGTTGACAAAGGTGACGGGCAGGTTGATTTGCGGATACAGGGAAACGGTGCCGGATTTCAGAACGATGGTGCCTCCGTCACGGTTTGCATTGGCGAAGGACAGGTTGCGGAATTCGCCCTTACTGCCGTCGGAATAGACGGCCAGAATATCGTACTGAGTGGTCTTGGCAAATGTAATATCCAAGGAGAGGGCGTCGTTACTTTTCAACACACTGGTACCCAGGATATTTTCGCCCCAATCCTCGGTGTTGGAGGTGTTCATATAGAGCTTGTTGATCTGTTTGCCAGTCAGGTTGACGAAGTCGAAGTCAGCCTTTACAATATTGGAAACCGACTCACCCTTTGCAATCGCACGGGCAACCAGCAGCTCATCTGCGGTGAACATGCCTTTTTTAATCAAGGATTCGGAAAGAGGGATGCCATTTTTCTGGGTGCTGCTCAGGGCATTATAGAGAATGACGGCGGCATCGCCCCGATTGAAAGAGGTGGGAAGTGTGGCGGACTCATTGAGTCCGTGCTGATAGCCATAGGCAACACTGTTTTCATAGGTAAAGTCGCCGTTGCCATCGGAATATCCCATGCCTCGCAGGACGAAGGTGGTCATCATCCTCGCATCGGCGGGTTGACCCACGCCAAAAATGCCGGGGGCCATGCCGTTGGTGTAGCCCTTCTCCGTACCGTAGCCAATATACGGGAGGGCCCAGTGTGTATTGGGAACGTCCTTATAGGGAGAGCTCCCCTTCCAAGCTAGGGCTGCCTGATCTTCACCCATGGCGCGGATTTGGAAAATCAACGCCTGCTCACGGGTGGGCACATCGTAAAGGCCAAAGTTGCTGCCGGTTTCGTCATAGCCACGAAACAGACCAATGGAGTTGAGTGCCTGTGCTATGTTTTGCTTTTCCTGCGCTGAGGCCGCAGATGTACCGACCACAAATAGTGTACACGTCAGCACCAGGGTAACCATTAGGGTTCGCAGATAAAATAGGCGTTTCTTTTCTTTCATATCGAATCCTCCTTCAATTGGTTCAAGTTTCTTCCATTTTTAGTCATTCTTATTCTATTCAATTTCTACAGATTTGTCAACGATATCCTATAGATTTGGAAATTTTTTCAGCACTTTCCTCAAATAAAATGCTCCCCATAGCGTAGACATCAGAAGTCATTCATGATTTCTGCCTACGCTATGGGGAGCATTTTATTTATTTCAAGGTGTGTTGCTTCTATACAGGCTTTTATCGAGCACTTTTGAGGAGTGCAAGATTTTCTTGATCTAGGCTTGAAAACGTCAAGTCATTGGCATCGGCAGTCGCAGGAGAATACCACGGCTGACCCTCAAACATTCTCTGCAAATGCTCCGTTTCAAATATATATCCATTCTTTGCATAAATGGTGTTAATGAGCAGCTGAATATCATAGCCTGATAGTTTGGAGACGTCCTTGGGCGACAATCTCCTGTCCACCTCATGACGCGTCCACATCCATCCAACTGAGGAGATCCCATCCATAGAGCGGCTGTTCCGGCAACGAACCAAAAGGTTTAAATTGCTTTGATCCACAGGAGAAAGTCTCAATCGACCGGTTTCGTTGGAGCGGGGAATATACCACGACATTTGAGAAAAGTAGCGTTGGATTTCCTGCCTTCGGAAAACATACCCATTTTTTGCATAAATCTGGTTAATGATAAATTGCAGTTCTTCCTCATCCATTGCAGCGACTTCCGCCTCGGAAAGATAGTAAGTTGGATACACCAACGAAGCATTTGTTTCCGCCACATAAACCACAAACTCCTCCGTGGCAGTTGGATCCTGCTCAGATGCGGGTTCTGCGTCCTGCTCCGCAGACCGTTGCTCTGTTTTCCCCTCCCCCACAATGACCTGTACATGGGAGGAAACTGTCGTATATTTTTTTGATGCAACCGTAATGGTGCAGACCCCTTCTGACAATGCCGAAACCATACCACGCCGATCCACCGTAGCAACCGACTGATTGCTGCTGGTCCAAAGAAGTGCCGACTGATCGGTGTCAGACGGTGTGAGCACCACCTGAACGACATCGTCTGCTCCAACCTCTAATTTCATGGTTTCCGGATAGGCAGCGATTGATGGAAGGGGCTTTTCGTCTAACTGCCCCGAACAGCCTGCCAATATCAACAGCAGCAATGTCACTGTCAAAACTATCTTTTCCATGTTCATCCCCTCAAATTTCTAATTTTCTCCACCGGAGCATTTATGTATGTTCTAAAAAGCGCTGGAGTACCGTACAGACCTCTGCTCTCGTAGCAGAACCCTTTGGATCTAAGCTTCCGTCGTCTCTCCCGCTTAAAATTTTAGCATCCACTGCCCAGAGTACGGCTTCCTTCGCCCAAGCGGAGACTTTATTTCCATCGCTAAAAATTGAAAGCTTCGCCCCTGTGGGCGGAACGGTGTGAGCAAGATGGGAGGTCTCATATCCATAGAGCATGACGGCAAGCTGCTCTCTGGTGACCACGCCATTGGGCATAAAAAGCGTTGTCTCCATGCCCTTCACAATATTCTGATGGAACGCCCAGGATACCGATTTCGCATACCACGATGTGGAGGGCACGTCAGAAAATGGCGTGCCCTGAGGGTAGCCGGACGGCTCTCCCGCCATACGAAATAGAACGGTAGCAAACATGGCGCGTGTCACAGGGGTTTTGGGGTGAAAGGTTGTCTCCGTCATCCCCGTGAGCAGGTGGTTCTGATAGGCATAGTAGACCGAATTGTAATACCAGTCGGTGCTGCACAAATCTGTGAAGGGAGTCAAGCTTTTCACACCGGCAGAGTGAACGGCCGTTTCTCCCTCTAAAATCAAAACCGCCTGATCCGAACGCACCACAACCGTTCCCGTTCCGCCTTCTCCGATCAAATAGCGATGCTTCGGCAAGAGGGTTTGCACCGTTCCCTCTGTCCCTTCTGTTGCGTCGATGATAGAGCCACCAAGCATTTCAACCTTGGCACTTCCCTCCGATATGAGAAGTGTTGCACCTTCTCGCAAGGTAATCGTGTCCTCTCTGCTGCAAGCAGAAGCGGCAATCGGGTGACCTTGGGATGGTGAAGTCGGTATGCTGTTCACGACAGAATCATAAGAAGCTGAGACCGATTTCTCTGCCTGCTTCTCCACCTGCTGCATCAGGGAAGGTGAGTAGGTAGAAGACAAATGGGATAAGGACACAAATGGGTCTGAGGCGGAACCACCCATCAGCTGGGCGGCACCCATACAAACCACCACGATCCCCAAAACAAGCACCGGCAACCATTTTTTATTCAAACAAATTGCCCTCCTTTCACGCAGCCTATGGCTACACTTTTCTCTTTAGTTTACTGTATTCCCTGAAAAATGTCAACAAATAGCAGGCAATCCAAACACCTGTCGTTGCATGGAATGCCTGCGAAAAGGGGTGCGTTGCAAGTTGCAACGCACCCCTTTTTTGTTTTCCTATTGTTTGCTCACAGGTGACGACCTTTTGTTTCGGCCTTCACTCTGCGCAACATTTTGACCAGGTAGTATACCAAAGCGATGAAATACGGTAGCCCAAAATAGGTGAGTACTCTTCGAGTCACAGAGAAATCAGTATACATACAGATGATACCGATTACGACTGTGAATCCACAGATAATCATAAAGGAAACATACTTCGGAATCCGAAGGACTTTATATCCCATAGACAACTTATCGCCTATTCTTTTTGCAGCATACCAATCCATCAGAAGGAGAATCAACATACTGACGATGCAGTAAATGACAACCTCCACCATGATAACCTGGCTACTTGCAATGTCTTCTAAAACATTGGTGGCTACTTGATTTACAGGCATGGAATACTCCTTTGCATGGATAGGTTAAACGGTTTTATGATCGAAGATTCTATAGACCTTAGTTGGTCTGCTTCTCTTCCATGTTAGCGAACACGCCAGATCTCAGCTCCACAGCGGACATACCCTTACGCTGACCAGCGGAGGCAAAGTAAAGGATGAAGCCGATAACCATCCAGCCGACGAACATCTTGATGGCCAGAACGCCCATGAAGACGGGGTTGCCAGGGATGAACAAAAGGATCAGGACGGTCAGAGACACGAGTGCTGCGAACCAACCCATAACCAGACCACCGGGGATCTTGTAAGGACGGTTCAGGTTGGGCTCTTTCTTTCTCAGGATGATCAAAGAGAAGGAAGTCAGCGTCCAAGACAGCACGAATGCAGCAGCGGAGAAGGTGGTAATGTCACCAATCAAGCCGGCACCGAGGAAGGGGCCGATGAGGGACAGGATCAAGCAGACCAGCAAGCCATTGACGGGGATGCCGTTCTTATTCTGCTTTGCAAACACGGCGGGCAGCAAGCGGCCACGGGACATACCCATGAGCAGGTTTGCGGAAGCCATGAAGAAGCCGTTCCAAGTGGTGAACAGACCGGCGATAGCGCCGAGGGTGATCAGCCAATAGAGGACGGTACCAACGGTACCGGGGAACAGATAGGTGAACATGGCTGCTGCTGCGGGGTTGGTCATCATACCACCGGAAGCTGCGGGCTGTGCGAACTCCTGCCAAGGCCAAGCATAGCCGAAGCAGAACAGCAACAGTGCATAGAAGATACAAGCCAAGGTAACAGACAGAACAACAGTCTTACCAACGGACTTGATATCGCCGCCTGCTTCTTCAACGCCCTGAGGAATGGTCTCAAAGCCGGCGAGGAAGAAGGGAGCGGATGCCAGAATAGCCAAGATACCACCGAACATGCTGTTATGGGTGACAGTCTTCAAGCCATCTGTGGCAGCACCATAGATGAGGGGGTTGGAAACGTCGTAGATGGGGTTCCAGTTGGAAGCATTACCACCGACCAGAGATGCGATAGCACCGATGATAGCGGCACCCACCAGGACGAAACAGAGAACCTTCTGCACGGTAGCGGCTGCTGCCAGACCACGCATATTCAAAGCGAACAGCAGGAGGGAGCAAACGGTACCAATAATAATCGTGATTAAGTAAATCGGAGTACCGGCAACGACATACAGCGGGTCGCCAGTCTTCAGACCGGGAATCAGGTAACCCAGAACGTCGGTGATCTGGATTGCTTCCCAAGGGATAATGGATACGAATGCACCGAAAGCAGCCCAACCGGAGATCAGAGCGACCTTATCGTTGAATGCTCTAAATGCAAAGGCCATGCCGCCGCCGGCGACAGGCAACATAGGAACCAATTCGCAATAGCACAATGCGATAGGAACCATCATAACAAGGGCTACAATGTAGCCGATACCTGCAGGAACAGGACCGCCACAGCTGGAGATCCAGCCGTTAATGGAGACGGCCCAGCCGACTCCGACGATTGCGCCGAAACCAATACAGAAAAAGTCTACAGCGCTGACGCCTTTTTTCTCTCCCTGATTACTCATAACATTTTACCTCGTTTCTTAATGAAATATAATTTGAATGTTTCAAATATAATTCGCACGCGGTCTTCAGTCCGACGGGTGGCTCATTCATACGACAGACTGATCTTCTTCTTTCTCTTGCGTGTGCACTTTCTCCGAATGTCTTCCTTCATTTAGGGAAAATCCACACCATCATGTCTTTACTTCTCATTCCTCCGGACTGTCACGACACTCCCCCTTTTTCTTTCGGCTTGAGCCATACTCCACATCCTCTTTTTCGTCCTTTTGACGAAGCTTGGAAGCTTTTGAGTGGGTTCATTATATCACACTGTCTATAAAAAGGAAAGAGAAAATTTCGTTTTTTAGCAAATTTATTACAGGGAAGTATTTTGTATCGTTTTTAAATCCTACAAAAAGAACACTTTTCTCCTTATTTCCCCTCTTTTTTTGAATCATTTCCTTCGATGAATTGCAAAATCGCATTTTTTTCATTCACTATCACACCGTCTTGTACAAATTGGAGTAAGTTTTGTAAAGTCTCACCAATTACTTTCCCTGAGAATCCCATCGCCAGAAGCTCCCGTCCTCCCACTGCAAGGTCTCGAACCCGTAGGCAGGGTGTCTCTGCAAGGATCGAATGCATGCTTTCTTCCACCCTATCCAAGGCCTCTTTTCTTGTGCAAAATGACGGAGCCAACGCCATCGTATCCGCCCGTTGCACGGCAAGCAATTCCCAAAATAGTTCTTCTCCAAGCTTACTCAGCCAGCGCCGCAGAAGCTTCGGCTCGAGGGGCAGAACGGCATCGTGATACCGAATCAGCTGGCACACCTCCTCTCTTGTTTTTCGCCGGATGCGAAGTCTTTTCAAAATTTCCTCCGCAAGCTCCATGCTACGATGGGCATGCCCGTAAAAATGCCCTTCTCCATCCTCTCCCATGGAAAAGCACTCCGGCTTTCCCACATCGTGAAGGAGCATCGCCAAGCGCAGAGGAAAACGGGGTGGTGCGGCATCTACACTGACAGCAGTGTGCGTCAAAAGATCATAGCAGTGGTGGCTGTTGTGCTGACAAAATCCAACCATCGGCAAAAGCTCCGGCAGGATGACCCCGAATACATCGGGGAAGGTGAGCAAAACAGAGCCTGCGTTTTTTCCGCAGAGCAGCTTTTCCAGTTCGACAGAAATCCGCTCGACGGAAACCTCCTTGATCTGTTCTTTACAGCGATGGACAGCGTCTGCTGTCCCCTCCTCCAAGGAAAATCCCAGTACCGAAGCAAAGCGAAGGGCACGCAGGATACGCAAGGCATCCTCTCGAAAGCGTTTTTCCGGCTCCCCCACGCAGCGCAGAATTCCCTCTTTCAGATCCGCTTGCCCGCCGAAGAAGTCCTGTAGCCCCTTCTGCGGGGCGTATGCCATCGCATTGATGGTGAAATCCCGTCTGGCTGCATCCTCCTTTAAGCTGCTCGTAAAGGTTACTCCGTCGGGATGCCTTGCATCCGAATAGCTGCCATCCACCCGATAGGTGGTGATTTCCAACGGCTCCCCCTCCAGCACAACCGTCACCGTACCATGCCGAATCCCGGTATCGTGGAGGCGGCACTCAGAAAATACGGCCTGAATTTGCTCCGGTCGAGCCGATGTCGTGAGATCAAAGTCCTCTGGCACACGGCCGAGCAGCGCATCCCGTACACAGCCGCCGACAATCCAAGCTTCAAAGCCCGCTTGGTGCAGGCGGGACAAGGCCGCTTCCACATAGGACGGGAGAGAACCGGTCATGCTGTCTCCTCCCCTCGTTTTTCCGAAAAAAGAACCGTGACCGTGGTTCCCTTCCCCATTTGACTTTCCAGCTCAATTTTTGCTCCGTGATACGCTGCGGCGTGCTTTACGATGGAAAGCCCCAGACCCGTGCCGCCGATTTCCTTCGAGTGGCTTTTATCCACCCGATAAAACCGTTCAAATACACGAGAGGTTTCTCCCTTCGGAATGCCGATCCCGGTATCCCGCACAGAAAGCGCCACACTTCCCTCACGTTTGGTCACGGAAACCTCCACGCGTCCACCCTCCTTGTTGTACTTTATGGCATTGTCGCAGAGATTATAAACGATTTCACTCAAAATCTTTTCCACCCCATATACTGTATGCCGCTGACCTGTCAGATGTAGCGTAATTTTCCTCTGCCGTGCCGCCTCTGTAAGGCTTGCCAGCGTTGTCTCACACAGTTCATAGAAATCCACCGTAGTTTGAATCCCCTGTATCGGGGTGCCCTCCTCCAGACGGGAAAGCTTTAATATATCCTCCACCAACGTGATAAGCCGTCCGGTTTCTTCGTAGATTTTTCCGGCGAAGCGCCCGAGATCCTCGCTTTTCACCATGCCCTCTCGAATGATTTCCGCATAACCGGAAATGGAGGTGAGCGGCGTTTTCAATTCATGTGAAACGTTTGCCGTAAATTCCCGCCGCATTTTATCCTGGTTCTCATATTCCTTTTTCAGCACCTCCATCTGCTCCTCTATTTGTTTCTGGCTGCGCTGCTCCTTCTGGGATAAAAGAGGGATCGCCATACGGCGACCTGTGACCAGACCGACCACAAAGGCGCCGCCACCGATTAGCAATGCCCCATAAATTCGTTTTTTCATCCTGTGCTCTCCGTTCCTCTCGTCTGTTTTCTTTCTATTATAGAATATCATCTCCAAAAAGAAAAGAAAAACGTCCCCGCCGTGCAGCACCTTAGCCCTGCACGGCGGGGACCCCTTCTCATTCTGCCTGAATAATCTTAATTTGATCCGCTTTCAGTCCGGTTTGCTCCATGATGACCTCACCGATGCGGGCGGCATCTGCGTCTGTCATTCCATTCTCCATCGCAGAGACCACCACACTGATACTGTCCTCCCCCAAAAATGCCACACAATCGGTATAGCCCTTGGCCGTGATGAGGTTTTCAATTTGGGCCTCTGTCATGGTATAGTCCGCCATGGTCTGGATGGCTGCATTTGCCTTATCTGCTGCACCCTTGTCCGCCTTCTCATCCTCTGCCGCTTCCTGCAAAAGGGAAAGGGCATTGTCTCTGGCCTGCTGACGGTTCAAACGAGCCGTAGAGAAATAAGTAGCCGAATTTGTGCTCTCTTCCGCTGCTGCGCCATCCTCGGTCTTTCCATCTTCACTTGCTAAGGGGTCCTTGGGATTGCCCACCAAGGTCGCTCTGCCTAAGTCCTTCCCTGTGGCAGTGTCCTGAGAATAGCTCCAGTTGAGATAAACCGCACCACACACAAACAAAACGATAGCCGCTGCAATAGCATTGCGTTTCCAGAGTTTCATAGAATTTTCCTCACTTTCCCTTGCTGATTGAAATTTTATCGGCTCCCAAGCCCGTGAGTGCCGCCGTTGCCTTTGTCAGCTGTAGCCGCACGTCGGGATTGTCTCCCCCCTTGCAGACCAGCACAGCCCCTTGATAGCTTGGGTAAACCTCCTGCACCATAATGGCTTCCTGTTCGCTGCCGCCACCCGACAGCACGACTGTCTCCCGTTTCTCCTCTGTTTCTTTTTGCTCCACATCCTCTGCCAACAGCTTCCTTGGGCTATTTTGCGCCGTGAGCATCACCGTGACCTCCCCTGCCCCCTCGATTTTCGAAAGGGTTTCTGCCAGTCTCGCTTCCATTGCCGCCAGATCAAAGCTTGGTTGGTCTACCGTCTCCACCGCTTCCTTCTGTCTGCCGTTGGGCAAAAACAGGAGGAGAAGCCCCGCTAGGATCACAAGCCAGAGCAAACGATGCCGCTGCATGGATTTTTTCACCTGCTCCGCCACTTGCCTCATGCCCTCTATCCCGTTCATGGCAACGCCTCATTCCAGTAAATTTGATTTTCCGGACCGACGCCCAGCTCCTCGGTAACATACTGGGACAACGCCCTTTTTTGTTCCCCGGTCAGCAGTCCCGTAATGGTTACCCGCTCGGGTGTGGGAACCTCTCCCGTCTGACAGACAATCACGGCGCTGCATTCCGCACCAAGCTCCTCCGCTTTGTCTACAATATATGTTGCAAGCTCCTGCTCTATGATTCCTTTCAGCGGATCATGCACCTGTGTTTCTATTTTTTCCTGTATGAGTGCCCCGGCGGGCAGCGTATTAATCGTATCATACAGTTCCTCATAGTCCATCGTAACCAAGGGTTGTAATATACCCAGCATCAAAATCAGTCCTCCCGTCAGCTTGCCGACCTTTTTGACCGCCCCGTCCGGCATCAGTGCCTCTGAAGCGGCAATGACCATCGCAGAAACCGTCACGCTGAGAATCCATGTCCGAATGATATCCAAAGGAATCCCCCCTATCCCACGACAGCCGAAACGCTGGACACCATCGCCACAATGAGCAGCATTGCACAGGAGCCAGTCATGGCCAGCACAAGCCCGAAGGCACTGCCAAGGGCATCAATGAGACCCGTGACACGTCCATCCTCCGAGGCCGTCGCCGCCAAAGCCGCCGTGCATTTATACGCCAAATAATGAGCACCCAGGTTCAAAAACGGTACAATGCAAATTCCCATCACGGCCAGCATACCGAAGACACCGGCGGTATTCCGTAGGATCGAAGCCCCTGCCAGCAGGGTTTCTGCCGTATCGGCAATCACGCCGCCCACCACTGGCACAAGATGCGAGATGGTAAACTTCGTTGCCTTGACCGTGGCGGCATCGGTACTGCCCGAAATCACGCCCGAAAGATTCAGATAGGCAATGAATACAAGGAGCAAAATGGAAAGCACCGTAACAATCAGCCACTTGAGCAACGCACCGATGCGTTTCAGCCCATTGTTCCCCAAGGCTGCCCAAGCCACATTCGCTGCCACATAGGCATAGCAGAGCGGAACCAACAGTTGTTCAATCAGGCGAATGAGTGCATCAGAAAACAGGATGGTCGCCCCATGCTTGACCAACGCCGTTGCCGGCGTACCGCTCATCGCAGTTGCCATAGAAACCGCCGGAAGGAGGACATCTCCCACTGTCTGCATATTGAACATGGCATCCTCGCCCAAGCTGAGCAAGGCGTGAACATCTCCCACCGCAATTCCGGCAATCGTCAGCGTCGCCGCCAGAACCGATACCCGCATGGGATCGCCGCCGCTGCCTGCCCGCATTCCATCCGCCATCTGTGCCAAAAGTGTGACGACAAGAATCAGAACGCAGCTTCGCACAGAGCCTTTTACAATCTGCCCCAAGGCATCCTTCCCCATTTGAAGCATATGGGAAAAGGCCTCTGAGACATCCACGCCTTCCTTTAAATCCGTTTCTCCGGCATAGGCCTCGCCGACCTTTTCCAGTTCTTCCAGTCCTAGGCTATTGGCTTGTTCGTCTAAAATTTCCTCCGGTGTTGCAGCCAAGGCCATGGGTGACAAGGCGATGCACAGCAACAGTACCAGCAAGAGCCGTCCTACAAAAGCCCCATAATAAGCTGCAAGGTCATACGCAGAAGGGGAAGTGCAACCAGTACCGCCGCTGCGGCACCGGCCATTTCCAAAAAGGAAGCGATGCCGCCCTCTCCTGCGTCCCGACACAGTGCCGCCGCCAGACGTGTGACCACCGCCAGCCCCACCGTTTGGAGGATGGGCTTTAGGATGGTCTGTGATATCCCGGCGATTTCCGCCAGGTCTTCCAAAACCCCTCGAATGGTTTCCAAGAGAGGCATGGTGTGGAAAAGCAGGAGAACACAGGTGGTCAGGCCCAGCAGGAGGGCAATTTCCGGTGCCTTTTGGCGTACCACCACTGCACACAACGCCGCCACAATTCCCACAGCACCAAGGGAAAACATATCCATAGCACATCACAACCCGAATAAGGTCTTGACCAAGAGGAACAGGTCGCTGATTTTTTCCACTACCATCATCAGCACCACCACAAGTCCTGCCAGTGTGGTCATGGTTGCCTGCTCCTCCCGACCGGAACGAGTCAGCACTTGATTCAGCACCGACACCACGATTCCGATCGCCGCTATTTTGAAAACCAAATCTACGTCCATCTTTTTGCCCCGTCCTTTCCGTGATGCTCGTCCCTGTATTTTGTCCACGTCACACTCTATGTCCAAGCTGTCCGCACTATGCCGTTTGTTTTCTCAAAACAGAATCACGCAAAACAGACCAGCGGCCACCCCCACGGTAGTGTAGACACGCACAAGACGCCGTTCCTCCTCCTGCGCCGTCTGCACCAAGGACGCCCAGCGGAGCAGCATCGTCTCCAAGCCCTGTCTTTGACTTTCGGCATCGTAGCGACCCAACAGGGTACCGACCTCCTGCAAGGCACGGCGTTCAGTTTCCTGCAACGGAAGCTCTGTTTCCTCCATGGCAGCCTGCCAGCTTTGCGCCCAGCTTTCCCGCCCGCTTTTCTCAAAGTGCAGGCGGCAAGCGGAATAAAACTGCCGCACCACACCCTCACTTTCTTCCTCCACACGAAGCAGCAAATCCTCTAAGGGACACAGTGAAAAGCTCAATTCTCTGCTCATGGTTTCCAAGCTCCTGCGAAACGCCTGCAAGCAGGCACGACGCAGACGCAGTTGTTCCCCACGGCAAACCCCCAAGCCCGCACAGCCAAAGAGCAGCAGGATTTTCCCCAACACTTCCATCATAGCTGCCCATCACCGCCTGACACAACATAGCGTCGCTTTCCTCCCTCTAAACGGATCAGCAGAAAGCGGCGAAATATCCCTTCCTCCAACAGCTTGCGATAGACTGGACGCAGGGACAGCTCCGCAAGGCTGCTCCCGTGGGCGGTTGCCAGCAAAGGAACGCCGCAGCCTGCCGCCTCTGCGATCGCCGAGACATCCGCCGGATCTGTGATTTCATCCACAGCTAAGACCTGAGGTGCCATCCCACGCAGCAGCATAATCAGCGCCTTCGCCTTGGGGCAATTTTCCATCACGTCGGTGTGTGCCCCCAGCTGCTGCCGCAGGAATCCTGCCCCCAATTCACCACGGGCATCGGCAACCCCCACACGCAGCGGAGCGATCCCCTCCCCGTCTGAAATGCTACGGATCAGGTCTCGCAGCAGGGTGGTTTTTCCTAAGCCGGGCGGCGACAAAATCAAAGTACTTTGCAAGCGGCCGTCTACAACAAGCTGAGGAAGGATCGGTGCCGCCAATCCTTGTATGGCGTGCGGAAAGCGAATCGCCAGAGAGGTGACACGGCGAAAGGAAAGAATCTCCCCTTCCTTCACCGCCGCCTCGCCGCAAATGCCGATGCGTATGCCGCCAGATGCCGTCACATAGCCGTTGCGCAGCTGTTCCAAAATGGTATGTACCGACCCGCCCCCTGCGACCTCCAGCACCCGTCGCAGATCGGTCTCCGTCAAGGGTCGGTTTGCCCACACAGGTGGGGTCCATTCCACCCCGCCGCACACGGCAGAAAGCGAAAACCCCTCTCGCAGACGAAGCTCCTCCAAGGTCTCTCGCTCCTTTTTGGCCAGCCGAGACAGCTCGTCCCGCAGTGTCTGAGGGAGTACGCCAACCAGTGTCTCCATCCTCTCCACCTCATTTCTTCTCTCTATCCTATGTTGGGTTGTCCGTGCAATATGCAAAGAATATGCCCTTGCCAAAAAAGTGACTCTCCTTTATACTATAAGCTATGGTAGGATGTAAGAAACTATGGGAGGTTCGTATGCGTGCCATTATTTTGATCGACAATCTCACCCATTCCGAGCTCGCCGCCGAATGGGGACTTTCCATTTGGATTGAATACGGCGAAACAACCCTTCTGCTCGATACGGGTGCCGGTGCCCTGTTTGCAGAGAATGCTGCAACGCTGGGACTCTCCTTGGCTGACGTGACCATTGGCGTACTCTCCCATGCCCACTATGACCACGCAGACGGCATGGATACCTTCTTTGCAAAAAATAAAACAGCCCCCTTCTATTTGTGTCAGGGTGCCTTAGAGGATTGCTATGGCAAACAGGAGAGCGGATACGAATACATCGGTATCAAGCAAGGACTTCTGTCTGCCTTTGCCGACCGCATCCGCTACACAGAGGGCATGACCACGCTGGTGAAAGGTGTGACACTCCTGCCCCACCACTCACCCAACACCGAAGCGGCTCTCGAAAAAGCACAGCAAGGGAAGCTCTACCGCAAGGTAGATGGGCACTTCGTCTATGACGATTTCTCTCACGAGCAAAGTCTCATTTTTTCCACCGAACGTGGGCTGGTGATTTTCAATAGCTGCTGCCATGCAGGAGCAGATACGATCCTGCATGAGGTGGCAGATGCATTTCCCGGAGAACCGCTCTATGCCATCATCGGCGGCTTCCATCTCTATGAGACACCAGAGGAGGACGTAGCGGCTTTTGCAAAGCGATTGTCCGAAACCGGGGTGCAGAAAATCGTCACAGGACATTGCACCGGCGAAGCTGCGTTCTCGATTTTAAAAGAGCGCTTGGGCGAGCGTGTGCAGCAAATGTCCTCCGGCTTGGTGTTGGAGTTTTAAGGAGCTTTTCGTTGCAAAGGAGACTATTTTCTATGAAAAATCGAGCTTCCCTCATTTATAAACGATTGGCACTTCTATTCGCCTGCCTTACCATACTTGGCTCCGTCTATGTGTTATCACAAGGCGGCAGCGTCAGTGCGGGGTATGCCTGCGTACCTATGGTATGTTCCGTTG
>CAYQRI010000015.1:0-8725 GCA_964420085.1 uncultured Ruminiclostridium sp. | reverse complement strand
CCAGTTCGTTTCGGCTGCGATCCGTTTTGGCTGCAATTTCATCAATTCTGGCTACAGTTGTCTTTTTGACCCGAATGGAAAACGTACGGTAGCCATCTTCACCACGCTTATATATCTTTAGAATATCGTCCTCTTTTTCCATCACCCTCACCTCATACAAATTTTATCATTGATATTATGTGCAATATATGATATATTTTATACCATAATAGAGGTGATTAAAATGAACAGCGATGAATTTGAAAAAGCCTTCTGTACTTTTCTGGAAAACGATGCATATGACCACGCTGAAAATGCACTTTTTTCTATTGTTAGACTTGCCTTCAGTGCTGGTTGGCTTTCTGCCACTCGACAACTACAGCAACCCGAAAACAAAACAAAGCCCACCCCATAAAAAAAGAGTCTCGAAACGATATCTTCCTCGTTTCGAGACTCTCTTTCATTCTTTTCAATGGACTCACACGCCGCACTTGATGAGAAGCTTATCCCAATTCTCATCCACGCTTTTCTGAACCTCGTCAATCATCCACTCATTGCCCGGCTTGAACATATGACGGAAGCGCCCCTGCAAGCGGAGATAGTCCTCCACAGGCAGCTTCTTTTTCGGCTCATAGCTCAGCCGCCAAACGCCATCCTCTACTTCAAACAAAGGCCACGCACAGGTTTCCACCGCCAAACGGCAGATTTCCGCCATCTTTTCAGTGGGATATTCCCAGCCACGGGGACAGGGTGCCATGACATTCAAGAAGCTGGCACCGGGGGTGTAAATTGCCTTCTGCGCCTTGGTATAGAGGTCACGGAAGTTGCCGATGAAGGTCGTCTGCGCCACATACGGCACGTTGTGGGCAGCGATGATATCGGTCAGATTCTTTTTATTTTGCCGTTTGCCGGGTACTACGGTGCCGACAGGCGAGGTGGTTGCATTGGCGAAACGGGGGGTCGAAGACGAACGCTGAATGCCGGTGTTCATATAGGCTTCGTTGTCATAGCAAACATAGGTCAAATCGTGTCCACGCTCCATGGCACCGGACAAGGACTGGAAGCCGATATCATAGGTACCGCCGTCGCCGCCGAAGGTGATAAACTTCACGGTGTCCTCGATTTTACCCTTTCGCTTGAGGGCATTATAGGCGGCCTCAACCCCAGACAGGCTGGAACCTGCACTTTCAAAGGCGGTGTGCAGGTAGCTGTCCTCATACGCCGTATAGGGATAGAGAAAGGAGCTGACCTCCAAGCAGCCGGTGGCGTTGCCCACCACGGCACGATCCTCTTCCTTCAAGGCACGCAGCACAGCACGCACGGCGATACCTGCACCACAGCCGGCACACAAACGGTGTCCACCGACAAAGCGTTCCTTTTTCTCTAAGGTTCTTTTAAAATGATAGGTTTTTTCCATGATCTTCCTTACCCCCTCTGACCGAGATGCGTATAAACCTCGCCCAAAGCGCCGCCTGCCGCAATCTCAAACAATCGTTCATACACGCCCTCGACGTGCTCCGGTGTAAAATCTCGGCCGCCCAAGCCATAGACATACCCGACGGTGCGAGGACGGTTTTCCAAATCAAATAATGCACTGCGAACCTCCGCAAACAGAGGGCCGCCGCAAGCGGAAAAGCTCTCCGCTTTGTCCATCACCGCCACTGCCTTCACATGGGAAAGCGCCTGTGCCAGCTCCTGTGCGGGGAAGGGTCTGAACACACGAATTTTGAGAAGTCCGACCTTCTTTCCCTGCTCTCTCAGGTCATCCACCGTCGCCTTGGCGGTGCCTGCACTGGAGCCGATGAGCACCAAGGCAACCTCGGCATCCTCCATGCGATATGCTTCAAACAGACCGTATTTGCGACCTGTTACGGCTTCAAAGGCGGCGGCAACCTCCAAAATACGCTGCTTGGCTCCCTTCATCGCCTCTGCCTGCTGCATTTTATGCTCCATGTAATAGCAGCCCAAGTCATAGGGCCCCACAGCGAGGGGATTTTCCTTTTTCAGCAGATAGTTTTCCGGGGTATACTCCCCCACAAAGTCCTTGACGGACTGGGTATCCAGCAGGGTAATATTTTCCAAGGCATGGCTTGTGATGAAGCCATCCTGACAAATCATGACGGGCAGACGGACGCTGGGATGCTCACCGATGGGCATGGCCTGCAGGAAGTTATCGTAAGCCTCTTGGTTGTTTTCGGCGTAAATCTGAATCCAGCCGGCATCCCGAATACCCATGGAATCGGAATGGTCATTGTTGATGTTGATGGGACCCGATAGGGCACGGTTCACACAAGCCAGCGTAATCGGCAGACGGCTGGAGGATGCCACATACATCATTTCATACATCAGCGCCAAGCCGCAGGAGGAGGTTGCCGTCACAGCGCGGGCACCGGCGGCCTGTGCGCCGATACAGGCGGACAGGGAGCTGTGCTCCGATTCCACCGTCACAAACTCAGTATTGACCTCACCGTCCGCCACATACTGCGCAAAGTACTGCGGAATTTCGGTCGAGGGTGTGATGGGAAAGGCCGCCATGACATCGGGGTCAATTTGCTTCATCGCATAGGCAATGGCTTCATTGCCGGAAAGACGTTCCTGTGTATTCATGGATTGCCACCCTCCTTCATTTCCAGTGCCCCAAAGGGACATACCTCCACACAAATACCACAGCCTTTACAGTGCATATAGTCAATTTTCAAAAGCTTTCCGTCCTTCACGGGCAGTGAGCTATCGGGGCAGAACGGCACACAGAGCAGACAGCTGCGGCATTTTTCGGCATCTAAAACCGGCGTATTGGTACGCCAAGCACCGGTATTGACCAACTTGGCGGTTGCCGGCTCAAAAATTTCTCCACCCAAGGTCATTTCCTGCCATGGGGTATACTCATTGATATCCTTTGCTGAACGAATCATCCCAGCCGAACCTCCTTCCATGCTTTGAGCAGTGCTGCCATATTTCCTTCCACAACCTGTGGCTTCGTGGCAAACTTATGCTGAAAGCTCTCCTGCATATCTTTTTTAAAGGTATCTTCCTCCAAAATCCCACTCACACGCACCGCTGCACTGAGCATGGGGGTATTGGGGAAATAGCGTCCCAAGGTTTCCTCGGAAATGGTACGGGCGTCGATGGTGCAAACACTGCCCTGCCAGCCCTTGAGCTTTTCGCTGATTTCAGCGGGTGTCTTACTGGTGTTCACAATCACAGCACCGCCATCCTGCAAGCCCTTTGTGACATCCACCGTATCCAAAAGAGATTCATCCACAACCACCACATAGTTGGGCTGTTCAATATTACAATGCAGGTTGCACCGTGCGTCACTGATCCGGTTGTAGGCGGTAATGGGCGCCCCCATCCGTTCCGGACCATATTCGGGAAAGCCCTGCACAAATTTTCCTGCATGGAAGGCGGCATCTGCCAAGAGAAGACACGCTGTTTTTGCGCCCTGTCCTCCTCGTCCGTGCCACCTGAATTCTACCAAGCCTTGCTGTTTCATGGGGGTAAGCCTCCTTATGCTCTTCTTCAATAAAGCCGCCGTTTGGTTTTATTGTGTTATCGTCAAACTAGGACTTTGTCTGTTCTTATTCAATCAAAAAAGCCTTCGTCCTTGTAAAAGGACGAAGGCTACGCTTCGCAATACCACCTGTTACCTGTGTACCAACATACACGCTCCCTATAACGGGGGAACCCGGCAAAACCTACCAATGCCGCAAGGGCAGTTCGGCATGCAGCTCAGGAGGGATATTCAGACATCTGCACTACTACCTTCGGGCTTTCACCGTCCCCGAATCGCTGAGGGGTTCCGCAGCTCTTACTGTCTCCATCATTGCCATTTCATCATGTATTCATTGTGGGGTTATTATACCCATACTAAGGTATCGCTGTCAAGCCAGCAAACCAGCCAGTTTTTTCTGCTTTTTTGACGTTTATTTTAGTGTGTTCTTTTTGGTAGCAGAAGCACTTACCGTTCTCCTGCTTGCCCGGAGAAAATCCAAGGAGCGGGCTGCACTTCGATTTCGTCTCTGCGTCCCACCTTAGAGACCTCCAGCTGCATGATTTCAGTCGGCTCGATGCCGTTATCCCAAAGCATACCGGGGATGCGGCTCATAAAGCTGAATTCAAGGGTATAGATCACGATTCGAATTTTGGGATTCACCCGAACCAAGGTCTGAAGCTCCAGCTCCAGCTTGGGAGAGGCAACCAAAAATGCCACATCCGGAACAGGCCAACGGCTGGAATAGCTCTCCATATCATCCACAATCAAAACGTTATTCAAACCAAAACGAACCTTGTTTTCTTCCATGGTCTGGCGGTCTCCCGCCTTATATTCCACGGCGACCACGTTGCCGCGGGGCAGGGCGATAGCAGCTTCCACGGCGATGCTTTCGCCGGAAACGACGCAGATGGTTTCTGTAGCGTTCAGATGAAGCTTATTCAAAATCACCGCACGGATTTCGGGGGCAACATAGCGGATAGAGCCGGGAGAAAACACGCTGTTGTCCAAACCAGAGCGATATTCACTGTGAAACTTGGGATTGTTGATCAGCATGGCAGCAGAGACATTCACACCTCTGTCGATCATTTCAGAAAGCAAATTATGCTTCATGGGGCCTTCTGGCACAGAGCCTTCATTATACCAAATATCACAGTCACCCAAGCCACAGTCCCACATACTATAGAACACCTCGGGATGATTGCCGTCAGTGAATACCAAAACAGAAGGGTTTGCGTGCACCTCGGGCAATAGATTTTTCGTATCCCCCGTAATATCCAGAATTCGAACGGACGAGAGGTTAATATCGGAATTTTGAGCGAAATAGTCAAGCCATTTTAAAATGCTGCTGTTTGTAAAAATACTCATAGCGATCTCCATTCTGCCGCTTTTATTTCGGTATGAACCAGAAAGAACGCTCTATAGCGACACATAGAGCGTGCGATTATTCCACCGGATCCATAATGACTGCAGAGCGCTTTCTCAAAAACGCCGGGAAGGTGTCCGGACTACCCACCAGAAAAGAATCTTTTTTCACCATATGTGCTGCGTTGACGGCGGTAAACAGGAAGAAGTGATTGTCATCCTCGTTGGCGCTGGTAATGGAGCTGTAAGTATAGCGATTTTCGCCTGAAACCTCGTCTTTTTCCTCAAAATAGTCGGAATAGAACGAATACTGTAATACAAGTCCCTTATTGGGGTACTTCTTCCAAGAACGGCGAATCATACCCTTGCTATCCGAGCGGCGCAAAAGAAGAATGCCGCCCACAAGGGAGCCTAGCGAAATCAAAATGGTAATCAGCGAAATAAGGCCTGCCGTCACCATGCTTACTATGACGCTGATTGCTGTACTAATCAGTAAAACACCGAAAATCAGATATCCGATCTTCAACGCCAACCGCAGGTTTTTCTCCGGTCTTCTGCGAAACTCCAAGGTTTTAACCAAGGCTCCAATGTCATCTTGGTCATAGACCATTTGTATATGGTAGTGCATATGCGAAGTGTCTCCTTTTTTTGTGGCTTGACCCCTATATGAGCCAAGGTAGCTATAGGTGCTTCCATTGTAATTCGCTCCCGTGCTTCTGTCAATCCTATCCCGGCAGAAAAATAGCTGATTTTTCCGGCATCTTTTTCGTACTCCTTGCATATACTGGTTTGGATGACCCATTTTAGGGAAGCACATATCCCGAACACCTTGCAGGCATCAAAAAGGAGGCACTCTTTATGTATGATCATAACAATTCCAGAAATCTTCCCCCCATTCCAATGCCACCCACTCCACAGGATTTGGATGACTTTATTTTTCGCTGGGAATCCGATCTCCCCACGGTCAGTGACCGATGAGGGAAGAATCGTCGGTTTTCCCGGCGTTTTCCCTTTACATAGGAAGGAAAATCGGATATAATACCATAGCTAATCATGAAAAGACTAAAGAATGCGAGTGAACAAACAATGCTTCAATTTGATGAATACAAGGTCAAGCTCAATAATTTATTGCCACAGCTGGACGAGCTGGAACACGCCCTAAATTTGGAAGCCACCGCCCGTGAGGTTGATTTTTTGGAGGCAAAATGCGCATCCGACGGATTTTGGGATAACCCCGAGGAGTCCCAAAAGGTACTTCAGAAATTAAAGCAGTTGAAGGACAAGCTGGAATCTCAGGCAAAGCGCCGTTCCTCTTGGGAGGATATGATGGTCATGTGTGAGATGGGCAACGAGGAGGAGGACGACTCCTTCCTGCCGGATTTAGAGCAGGAGTATGAAGCCCTGCTGCACAGCATGGAAACTGCCAAGCTGCAAACGCTCCTGACCGGTGAATATGATTCCTCCAACGCCATTCTTGCCTTCCACGCCGGCGCAGGCGGCACCGAAGCTCAGGATTGGACACAGATGCTCTATCGGATGTATACCCGTTGGGCAGAGCGTCACGGCTTTACCTATAAAATCATGGATTATCAGGAGGGGGACGAAGCGGGAATCAAGTCCGCCACCATCATGATTGAGGGCGAAAACGCCTATGGCTATCTGCGTGGTGAGCACGGTGTCCACCGTCTGGTGCGTGTCTCCCCCTTTGATGCCAACGCCCGTCGCCAGACCTCCTTCGCTTCCTTGGAGGTCATGCCCGACCTGCCTGAGGATGTCGACGTCGAAATCCGTCCCGAGGATATCGAAATGCAGGTCTATCGTGCCAGCGGTGCAGGCGGTCAGCACATCAACAAAACCTCCTCTGCGGTGCGTCTGATCCACACCCCCACGGGTGTTGTGGTCTCCTGCCAGACAGAGCGGAGCCAGTTCCAAAACAAAGACAACTGTATGAAAATGCTGCGTGCCAAGCTCGTGGAGCTGCAAATGCAGGAAAAGGCAGAGAAAATCTCCGACCTGAAGGGTGTTCAGCTGAAAATCGAATGGGGCAGCCAGATTCGTTCCTATGTCTTTATGCCCTATACGTTGGTCAAGGACACCCGCACCGCCTTCGAGACCAGCAATGTCCTCGGCGTCATGGACGGTGACCTCGACGGCTTCATCAACGCCTATTTGACCGCTATGGCAACAGGGAATTGGGCAACTAAATAACGCCTGAGAGCCGTCCCTCATACAGATCGCCTATCATACCCCACGTTCAACGATGTACAATCTACTATAAAGGGACTGTTGTAAACGGATGTTTTTTACAACAGTCCCTTGTGTTTTTTGTCCCTTGGAAGAAACCTCTTGACTTTTTAGCTTTTTGCTGTTAAAGTTTGAAAGTGTTAAAGAGAAAGAGAAATCAGGAGGTATTTCCGTGAAACTTGCACTGTTACTTATCTACTTCGCCATCATGGTGGGTATCGGTATCCATTGCCGAAAGCATACCACCGATGTGAATAGCTTCGTCCTCGGCGGACGTTCGGTCGGGCCTTGGCTCACTGCCTTCGCCTACGGAACCTCCTATTTTTCGGCCGTCGTTTTCATCGGCTATGCCGGTCAATTTGGTTGGAAATATGGCATTGCCGCCACTTGGGCAGGTATCGGCAACGCCATCCTTGGCTCCTTGCTCGCTTGGGTTGTTTTGGGGCGTCGCACCAGAATTATGACACAACACTTCAACTCGGCCACTATGCCACAGTTCTTTGGCAAACGCTTTCAAAGCAAATCCCTCAAAATCGGGGCTTCTATCATTGTCTTTATCTTCCTGATCCCCTATACCGCTTCCCTGTTTAACGGCTTGTCTCGCTTGTTCGGTATGGCGTTCCATATGGATTACACCCTTTGTATTATCCTCATGGGTGTTCTCACCGGTATTTACGTCATCGCCGGTGGCTATATGGCAACGGCGATCAACGACTTTGTGCAAGGTTGTATCATGCTGATCGGCATCTGTGCTGTCATTGCGGCTGTTTTAAATAGCCAAGGCGGCTTTATGGAATCTATTCACAGCCTGGCTCTGGTTTCCGACTCTGCCACACCAAACGGAGATGTCCCCGGTATTTTTGCTTCCTTCTTCGGACCTGACCCCCTGAACCTCTTAGCTGTGGTCATTCTGACCAGTCTTGGCACTTGGGGGCTTCCTCAGATGGTTCAGAAATTTTACGCCATCAACTCCGAAGATTCCATCCATAAAGGAACCATTATCTCCACTCTGTTTGCTCTTGTTATCTCAGGTGGCTGTTACTTCTTGGGCGGTTTCGCTCGTCTGTTCTCTGACAAAATCAATATTGCGGTCGACGGACCCGATTCTATCATTCCCACCATGCTCTCCGGCCTGCCGGATATCCTCATCGCCATTGTTGTGATTTTGGTCTTGTCAGCATCCATGTCCACCCTTTCCTCTCTGGTCATCGCTTCCTCCTCTACCCTGACCATCGACCTTTTGCAGGATAACTTCATCAAGGAAATGAGTGAACGAAAGGCCGTCTTCATCATGCGTTGCTTCATCGTCGTCTTTGTCCTCATCTCCATGGTTATTGCCATTGTGCAATATAAATTCTCAATCAGCTTTATTGCACAGTTTATGGGTGTTTCTTGGGGTGCATTGGCAGGTTCTTTTTTGGCTCCCTTCCTCTATGGTCTCTATTGGAAGAAAACAACCAAAGCTGCCTGCTGGGTCTCCTTTCTGTTCGGTTCAGGCATTATGACCCTGAATCTGCTGGTACCCTCCATCTTCCCTGCGCTGCTCCGCTCCCCCATCAACTGCGGTGCCTTTGTTATGCTGGCAGGTCTTGTGATTGTTCCCATCGTGAGCTGCCTCACCAAAAAGCCCGATCAAACGCTCGTGGA
>CAYQRI010000014.1:0-26241 GCA_964420085.1 uncultured Ruminiclostridium sp. | reverse complement strand
TTTCCTTCTCCGTAGCCGACACACCCGCCCGCTGCATTGTCTATCAAGACGGAGAAACATGGATGAGCGAGGTTCTTGTCGATTTTGGCACAAACCGAGGCACCGAAACCGCCCCTATGTATGCCGCCTATCTCCACTTTTCCGCCGTGTCCCGTGAAGCCGTTTGGAATGATACCATCCTAGGTATGGTAGAAAGCCTACAGCTTACCCATTAAGAAAGGAGCTTTTTCTATGAAACCAATTCCTCTCCTGCTGACCTTATGCACACTCCTGCTGCTGGCAGGCTGCACCCCGCCTCCCATCATTGAAAAAAGTGACGCACCCGCCCCCAGTACCTCTGTCCCAAATGTGCCGACCAAGCCGCAGCCGACTGCCCCGTCAGAGTCAACCCCAGCACCCGACACGCCGGATACAGCAGCACAGACAGTAGATCCTTCCCTCTCTGCCCTGCAAGCCAAAATCACAGAAACGGGCAGCGTTTGCGGCATCGCCTTTTTGGGGTATCTCCCGGATGCGAACCCTGATCATCTCTCTGCCCTGCTGGAAAGCTCCGGCTACCTCGCAAAATATCCTTTCCTAGCAGGCATCTCAGGCAACCAGCTTATCACCTATGAGGGCGACGAGGTCTATTGCTTGGTTCCGCAGAAGCAAGCGCTTTCGGTACAGACTTGGATTTGTAATGAGGAAAACGGATACCAAGGCAAAGCCGGCGACACACTATATTCCAGTGATACAGGCGCTCCCATTATTTTTATCGGAAATCTAAGTGATATTATTCCGAATCTTTTGCTGACCCTAACCGAGAACGGCACAGAGGTTATGTCCTATAATCCATCGCTTAGTATGTGTGATGGCACCGTTGCTCTCCCCGTTTCTCCAGCAATGTACGATTTTAGCATCTATCCTTCCACTACTTCATAAAAAAGATATTTTTAGGGCATCATCGTTTTTATAAGCGATGATGCCCTGTTCCATGCTTGCATGATTTCAACTATCGTTCGGGTGGATATGGAATCCGCCCCTGCATTTCCAAGAATCCCGATGCGTTACCAGAGCTTCCAGTCGGAAACGGCACACTGTCCGGCAGCGTTATCTCCGACCGCCAGAACGGTGCCATCCTGCTTCACCCCAACAGTATGCCGCTCACCAGCGGCCACCATGGCAAGCTCTGACCATGCGGAAACCTCACATTGTCCATATTGGATATCGCCTGAAGCCAGCACCGTGCCGTCCTTTTTTACCCCGACGGTATGGAATGGACTGACCGCCACCATGCTGAGGTCTGTCCATTCCGTCACGCCGGGGGCGGCGAAGCCGTCCGCCTCCAAAAGCTTTCCGTCCTTGCGAATACCGATGGAGTGAATGTGGCTGGCGGCAATGGCGGTGATTCCCGTCCAATTTCCAACGGCACAGGAGCCAAACAGTCCTTCCCCGGCAGCGACCACCGTGCCATCCTCTCGCAGACCCAAGGTATGATCCATACCCGCAGCCACAGACACGATAGTTTTCCAGTCCTGCAACGCACATTTTCCCGTGGAGTCCCGACCGGCAGCAACCACCGTGCCGTCGGCACGCAGACCCACTGTGTGGTTATCTCCGGCGACCACGGCGACGACCTCCGTCCAATCGGACACGCTGCACTGACCATAGGTTTGGTCGCCAATCGCAACCACGGTACCGTCTGCCTTCAATCCAACCGTGTGGTATTTTCCGGCAGCAACCATCCGTATCTCTGTCCAGTCAGACACCTCACACTGTCCAAACTGGTTGTCACCAACGGCAAAAACGGTGCCGTCCTGTTTCGCCGCCACCGTGTGGAGGCGTCCGGCGGCAAGGCTTCCCCGTTGCTTGGGTAGGCTGACCCGCTGCTCTAAGGGCAGCTTGGTTCCGCAGAGGTCACAAAATTTTGCACGCTCCCGCAAGACCTCGCCGCAAGCCGGACAAAGCTTTTCTACCTTAGCGCCGCAGCGGTCACAAAAGTGTGCGCCTTCCCGCAGGGTCATACCGCAGGCTCTGCATTGTATCATATGTTTCATCCTTCCGTTTCCCTCCCACTTCCAGCGGAGAGATCATTTTCTCTCAATTATACTGGATGCACCAGCGGAAAACAAGCCCCTCTACACTTTATCCTACTGAACCAGAACCGTTACACACGGGGCTTTTCCTTGCATTTTCTACAAAATGGATTATAATGATAGACAGTTTTATTCAGCGCCAAACGATACAGGGGGCGGTTTCTTTGCATCGCAGCTCTTCACTTGGTTGCCTTTACATTGCCTTGGCAACCCTCATTTTCTCCACCATGGAGGTCGTTCTGAAATTACCTGCCGTAGCGGGAGCCTTTCACCCTATGCAGATTACCATGGAACGCTTTTTGGTCGGCGGACTCTGTCTGCTGCCCATCGCCATCCACCTTCTGAAAAAAAACGGGAAACGACTTTCCGCCGCTGATCTGGGCTATTTCGCCTTCACCGGTCTTTTGTGCGTTCCCCTGAGTATGGTGCTCTTCCAGCTGGCCGTCACCTATGGTCAGGCGAATGTTGTTGCGGTGCTCTTTTCGGGCAACCCGATTTTTGTCACCATCCTTGCCTTTTTGCTGCTGCACGAAGCCATTCACTGGAACAATATTCTTGCGCTGGTCTTCGAGATTTTCGGCATCCTTGCCATTATGAATCCCTTCGGCGGAGCCGAGGTGAACCCCATCAGTGTGGTGCTTGTTCTCCTTTCTGCCCTCTTTTTCGCCCTTTATGCCGTACTGGGCAAAAAAAAGACCGCCAAGGTCGGCAGCATTGTCGTCACCTGCTATAGCTTTCTGTTCGGCGCCTTGGAGCTTTTCCTGCTCCTGCTCTTGGGACGGACGGGGCTTGGTGCTTCCCTCTATGGAGCGATGGGGCTGGATATTTTTTGCAACGTCCCTTTCCTCCAAGGACTCACGGCACAAAGCCTGCCGTATTTCCTGTTTATCGGTATCGTAAACTCTGCCGCCGGCTATGTCTTTCATATGCTTGCCATCGAGAAAACCTCTGCCACCCACGGCAGCTTGGTCTTCTTCTTCAAGCCGATTGTAGCACCCATCGTAGCGGCGCTGCTTTTAGGGGAAGCCATTACACTGCCCATTGGTATCGGGATTGCCTTTTTCCTCGCAGGAAGCCTGTTGGGACTTCTCCCCTCCGCACTTCGTGCCAAACATAACACATTGGAGACCCTCTGATACCTATTATATAATGAAGGAGTATCGCTCATGTTTCACCCCATTGACCTGTCCACTTGGGCACGCAGAAAGCATTTTGACTATTTTCGAAACACCCTACCCTGTAGCTATGCCATTACTGTACGGCTGGATATCACCCGATTCCGTGCCATGCTGGCTAAAAACGGGCTGAAATTCTATCCCAGCTTTATTTATTGTGTATCGCAAACCATCCTCTCTCACCCTGCCTTCCGCATGGGGTTGGACAGTGACGGAAATCCCGGCTATTACGACAGCATGACCCCCAACTATACCGTTTTCCATGAGGACGACCACACCTTCTCTGATCTCTGGACGACACATAGCCCCAACTTTTCTACCTTCTATCAAAGCTTCCTCGCGGATATCCGCAGCTATGGCAACAACCACGGCATCAAGGCACGGGACGGGCAACCCCCCAATTTCTACTGTATCTCCTGTGTGCCATGGCTGGATTTCGAAGGCTATGCCTCCACTGTCTCCGGCTTTGCGCCGCATCTATTCCCCGTCTTTACCTTCGGCAAGTGGAAGGTAGAGGGCGAACGGATCACGTTGCCCATTGCCCTCAATATTGCCCACGCCGCCGCCGATGGCTGGCATACCGCTCAATTTTTTAACGACCTCCAAGCCCTGTTAGACCGCATCACCCTGACACAATTCGATGAGGTGATATCATGCTGACGCCCGCCTGTGGGCGGGAGTTTGACGAAAAAACCCTCTCCGCCGCCCAAGCTGCCGCCTTGGTCAAAAGTGGACAAAGTGTCTACATCGGCTGCTGTAGCAGCTACGCCCGTGCCATTGCTCGGGCACTCGCCGCCCGTTCCCATGAGCTGGAAAACGTCACCATCGGGTGCTCCAATATCATTCCGCCTATGTCCTTCTTGGATGCCGAGCATCCCGAAGCCTTCCATATCTGCACCTATTTTATGGGCTATGAGGAGCGCCGTGCGCTCAAGCAGGGTACGGCAGACTTCACCTCCGTTCACTTGGGTCAGGTCGATCAGTGGTGCCGGGAAACCTTCCATCCCGACCTCGCCTTTTTGGATGTCTCCCGCCCCGACAAGGACGGCTTTATGAGCTTGGGCGCCTCTGGCTGCTGTATGCATTCCTACATTTTGGAGGAAGCAAAGCAGGTCATTTTGCAAATCAACCGATTCTCGCCCTATGTCTACGGTGAACGCACGAAGGTTCATATCTCGCAGGCGGACTATGTCGTCTTTGCCGACGAGGAAAAGGAGACCGTCCCAGGCGGCGTGGCGGAGGAAAATGACCCCGAAATTTTAAAAATGTCCGACTACCTGCTCGACCAAATTCCCGACGGTGCGTGCTTGCAGCTCGGCATCGGCGGTGTCGCCACCGCCGTCGGCTACGGTCTGAATCAGAAAAATGACTTGGGCTGCCACACCGAAATGATGTCCGATTCCATTATGGCGCTCATGAAGTCCGGCGTCATCAACAACAGCCGCCCTAAGTTCATCAATGGGCGCTCCGTGGTTGGATTCGCCTTCGGCTCAAAGGCGCTCTATGAATTCTTAGACCACAACGAAGCCATGTTCTTCGCCCCCTTCCCCATGGTCAATAACCCCGTAAACATCGGAAAAAATGATAATATGATTTCCATCAACACCGCCATGTCCATCGACCTGTTTGGTCAGGTTGCCGCCGAGGGGATCGGTCCCCATCAGTTCAGCGGCACCGGCGGACAGGGGGATTATGTCCGTGGCGCACAGCTCTCGAAGGGCGGGAAGTCCTTTTTGGCGTTCAAATCCACCACGGGAACGGACGAAAGCGGCGCTGTGAAAAGCCGCATTGTCCCCTATTTCCCCCCCGCCACCATCATCACTACACCCCGTTCCGATGTGCAGTATGTCGTAACGGAATACGGGGTGGTGAATTTAAAGGTTCTGACCGTGCGGGACAGGGCAAAGGCACTCATCGATATCGCCCACCCCGATGTTCGCCCCACACTCAAAGCCGAGGCAAAAAAATTAGGTATTTTTTAAGGAGAGATTCTCATGAAGCTTGCAGTCACCCACGAAAACGGCACCGTTTTCCAGCACTTCGGCAAAACTGCCGCATTTAAGATTTACGATATCACCCCCGAGGGCACCGTCGGCTTTTCCATGGTCATCGGCACCAACGGACAGGGACACGCCGCCCTTGCAGGCTTTCTGCGTGCCTTAGGTATCAGCGTTTTGCTCTGCGGCGGCATCGGAGAGGGCGCACAGAATGCCCTGCGTGAGCTGGATATCACGGTCGTGCCCGGCGTCAGCGGCGACACCGATGCGGCGGTGCAGGATTTCTTGGACGGAAAGCTTGTCGCAAATACCGCCGCCTTGTGTCAGCATCACCACGAAGCAGCCGGTGGCTGCGGCGGCCACTGTGGCGGCGGTCACTGCGGTGGGCATTGACCGCCGTCATCCTGCCTCCGCCTAGGAAGCCAAAAAAGGAGAGGGAATCAAAGCTGGTGCTTTGATTCCCTCTCCTTTTTCCTTCGTGCTTGAGGGGCTTAGTCGTCGTCCTCGTTGAGGACGAAGGTCTCCCACGGCAGAACGTCGCTCAGCTCGATCAGCACGGGCGAATAGCCGCCCAGATTGTCGTAGCCGGGGTTATTCCGTGCTGGAACGTTCTCAGGTCTGGTAATGGGCAGCGAGACCACCAAGGCCGTGCCGCCGTCCTGTCCGCTTTGGGCGACGACCACGCCGCCATGTAACACAGCGATGCGGCGCGCATTATAAAGCCCCAGACCGGAGCCTTCTCCGGGACGGGGGATGCCCTCCGGCGCTTCGCCGGAAAAGAGGGTCGTCATGCGGTCGGCGGGAATGCCCACGCCGCTGTCACGAAAGGTAATCACGCAGCGATTGCCGTTGGTCTGGAAGCGCATTTCTACGGTGCCGCCCGCTCCCGCCGCACGGACGGCATTGGAAGCCAGCGACAGCAGCAGCTGTGTCAGCAGAGACTTACTCCCCTGAAACGGCAGGCTGCCGACATTGGTTCGATAGGTAAAGCGCACGCCTGCCATATCGGCAAGCCAAGTGATTTCGTCCGCCATGCCGGCGCAGACGAGACCAAGGTCAAAGCCCTCCTCCTTGGGGAAGGTCTTATGGTTCAGCTCCTCGGTCAGCTCGGTCTGGCGCACCAAGCGCAGCATTTGATAGATGCACTTATTTTGCTTAGCAAGCTCTTGCCTTACTTCGGTATCTAGGTTTTTCTGATGCAGCTTGCGCCGCAGGTGCCATTGTGCAGAGGTCAGGTTCGAAAGATTTTCCCGCATCCGATACACCGAATCAGAAAAGGGGTGACCATGCCCCTCGGCGTGGGGGTGGGGACGCAGAACCAGCAGGGTACCGCCCTCATAGGGAGATACCGTCACACGGTAGCTCTCCGCTTGGTCTGCAAGCTCGATGGAGTCGCTGGGGTGTTCCGCCACGGCAAGCAGCAGCTCTGTTGAGAGACTTTCACTCTCTAAAAGGTTAGAGGCCGCTTCATTGACATAGGCGATTTGATTCTCCACCAAAAAAATCACCGGCTCGGGAAACATCCCGAAGATCGGCTGTAAGTGTAAAGAAAATGAATCCATAGCATCAACTCCTTGGAAAAACTTAAAATAGGTTGCCCAGAAAAATAGGGAAGTTGCATGATTACAAATAGTCTAGCAAATATCCTCTACAAACACAAGATTTTTGTCGAATCATTCTGAAAAATGGTTGTTTTTTTAGAGAAGGACTTCCAAACAGCGCACATCTAGGGTATACTATACAAACAACGGGCGTGCGTTCGCCCACATGGTTATGTTAAAATGGAAAGGACTTAGGTAAATATGAGTATTCGAGTCGGCATCAACGGCTTCGGCCGCATCGGTCGGTTAGTGCTTCGTTTGGGCTTGGAGCATCCGGACATTGAATTCGTGGGCGTGAACAGCCACAGCCAAACCCCCGATTATATGGCGTATTTGCTCAAATATGACAGCGTACACGGCCGCTATGCCGGTGCGGTCAGCTATGAGGGCGACGACCTGATTGTGAACGGTCAGCGTATCCGTGTGTTCCACTGCGAGGAGCCGGGCGAAATTGACTGGGCTTCCGTCGGGGCAGACTATATCATCGAAAGCACCGGCAAATTCACCACGGCAGAAAAAATGAAGGGACATTTGGAGCGTGGCGCTAAAAAGGTCATCCTCTCTGCCCCTTCCAAGGACGACACCCCGATGTTCGTTATGGGCGTCAATAACACATCCTATGATAAGACCATGCAGTTTGTTTCTAATGCCTCCTGCACCACCAACTGTCTGGCGCCGATTGCCAAGGTTTTAAACGATACCTTCGGCATCAAGCAGGGTCTGATGACCACCGTGCACTCCATCACCGGCAGCCAGAAAACCGTGGACGGTACCTCCAAAAAGGACTGGCGGGGCGGTCGTGCCGCTTCGGGAAATATCATCCCGTCCTCGACCGGTGCCGCCAAGGCAGTCGGCAAGGTGATTCCCGCCCTTGCGGGGAAGCTGACGGGTATGTCTCTGCGTGTCCCCACCTTGGACGTTTCCGTGGTGGATTTGACGGCAGAGCTGGAAACCCCCGCCACCTATGCGGACATCTGCAAGGCGATGCAGGCCGCCGCCAACGGCGCAATGCACGGTATTCTGGACTACACAGAGGACGCTGTGGTCTCTGCCGACTTCTTGGGCGACCGTCACATTGCCATATTTGACGCCAAGGCAGGCATTGCCCTGAACGATAATTTTGTGAAGGTTGTCGCATGGTACGACAACGAAATTGGTTATTCTGCCAAAACCTTGGAGATGGTGGAGTATATGTATCAGGTTGACCACGCCGAATAATTGACGCACCACGTTTCGTGTGTGTTTTTTTGCGGGACGGGAAACCCGTCCCCTACAGGGTGCATTTTGCCATGGTAGGGGACGGGTTCCCCGTCCCGCTTGTATATTGTCCCGCCCGTTTATTGCCCCGCCGGTTTTGCGCCCGGCGTTATATTACGGTTATGTTACAATGACGCAAACGCCCTTTACAAAGGTAGGCGAAATTTGGTATAGTACAGACAAGGACAATTCCGCCCGCTGCGACCCGACGCAGATACTGCTACGGCATGCCACGGTATGTGTGCCGGCATCCCTTCGGGAGGAGGCGTTCAAATTTATTTAGGAGGAATACTTCTATGAGAAACCTGAAGAAGGTTTTGTCCTTGGTTCTCTGTGCTGCTATGATGCTCTCCGTTATGGTTATGAGCACCGGCGCCGCATTTGCTGACCAAGACAAAATCACCCACACCGAAGCTGTCGACATGGCTGTTGCCCTGAAGATCATCGACGGCAAAGAAGACAACAAGTTCGACCCCACCGGCAACGTCACCCGTGCTGAGATGGCAAAGATGATCTGCGTCGCCCTGAACGGCGGCAAGGCTCCTGTCCTCGGCTCTGCTGACAAGACTTCCTTTACCGACACCAAGGGTCACTGGGCTGCAGCTTACATCGAGTCCTGCGTCTCTCAGGGCATCGTGTCTGGCGTAGGCGGCGGTCTGTTCCAGCCCGAAGCTGCTGTCACCCCCACCCAGGCTGCTAAGATGCTGCTGGTCGCTCTCGGCTACAAGTCCGAGAACGAAGGCTTCACCGGCGACAGCTGGGCTGTGAAGGTCAACACCGCAGCTGCTTCTAAGCATCTGTATGACGAGCTGGTCGACGTCAAGGCTGACAAGGCTATGAACCGTGACGACGCTGCTCAGATGATCTGGAATGCACTGAACGCTTACGAAGTTGAGTACACCAGCACTCTGGTTAGCGTGAATGGTCAGCTGACCACTCAGATCAAGGTTCAGGATAAGGACCCGAAGGTCACTCTGCTGGAAGACAAGTATGAAGCTAAAATTGCAACCGGCATTTTGACCGAAGTTGAGTGGAACAAAACCAAAAAGGAATATGTGAATACCATTCAGCCTGTTGCTACTTCTGCTGTTCCCAATCCTGCTTCTATCACCTTCAACTCCACCGAAGACTTCTCCGACCTGTTCGGCATGAACACCAAGGTTGTCTACAAGGTTGACAAGAAGACCAACGACGTTATGGTTTATGGCATCGTTGCTAAGGACTCCAAGGTCATGACCACCGGCATTCTGAACGACCTGCCCACCATCGGCGCAAACGACACTTCCTTCAAGATTGACGGCGTGGAGTATAAGCTGACCGAAAAGGCAAGCGACATTGAAGCTTACGCTTTCCTCGACTATACTGGTACTGCAAAGCTCAATGCCGTGGCAACTAAGGACAATGCTTATTATGCATTCGACCTGATTGACAACACCGGCGACGACAAGGCTGACATCATTGTTACCTATCCCGTCCAGGTTGCTAAGGCTACTTATGTAAGCAGCACTGGCGTCCGTGTTGGCTCTACCACTTATGACTTCTCCGACAACAACATTGCTGACGGCATCAAGAAGGATGAGTGGGTTCTCATCGCTCAGGATGCTAACACCTCCACTCAGGGTGCTGACATCGCAAAGGCAGAAGTTGTCACCGGTAAGGTTGACGGTAAGGACGGCGACAAGGTTCGCGTCAACGGCAACTGGTACAAGATGGCTGCTGTTGCTAACCTGACCGCCCCCGCTCTCAAGGCTGATGTGAAGCTGGTTACCTTCAATGGTTACTACTTCGATAAGGAAGGCGCTTCCTCCAACCTCGACGTGGCAACTGTCCTCGGCGTTGGCACCTACAACAGCATGGATAAGGTGACCCCCATTAAGCTGATGCTCGATGGCAAGGAAACTATCGTTAATGCTGATGGTAACGTGACTTCCTCTATCAACGCTGACACTGTGGTTAGCTACGTTGTCGACAACGACAAGTACACCCTGACCACTCTGACTAACAACATGACGACTCCCCTCCCCTCCGGCTATGTTGCAACCACAGTACAGGATGTATCTGCTGGTAGTGCTGTCTACAAGTACACCAAGAAGGCTTCTACCATCACTGTTGGCTCCGCTACTTACGACATCGCTAAGGATGCCACTGTTGTTCTTTACAACAAGGCAGACGACAAGTATGTCGCCATGACCGGCGAAGATCTGATGGCAAAGAACGACATCACCTTTGATGTTTCTGGCGCTCAGGATGGTGCTGTCATCGTCAAGGATGGCAAGACTGTTTCCTATATGTTCGCTATCTCCAAGAACACCGTCACCACCGGTAGCGAGAAGTACGGTATGATTACCAAGGCTTATCTGGCTTCCAACGGCGACAACAAGCAGAAGCTGTACATCGACATCATCATCGACGGCGAGAAGAAGACCGGCGTTGAGACCGACAAGACCTCTTTGGGTTCTGACTTCGCTAAGTACAGCATTGTCAGCTACGTCATGCAGGGCGATGTCATGGCTCTCTCCGCAAAGACTCCTTCCGGCACCGGTGCTGTTGAAGATTACAACTCCAGCCGTGTCCTCTTCCGTGGTAACACCCGTGTTGCTATGAAGAGCGATACCGTCATCATTGGTATCGACAGCAAGAATGTTGACAACATCGTGTATGCTGGCAACTCCTTGGCCGAAGCCAACGCTAAGACCTTCAACGGCGCTAATGGTGCTGCTGATACTTGGTACAACAACGCAACCTATATCTCCGACAACGACGGCGCTGTCGTGATCTTCGTTGATGTTGCTGACAAGGGCGACTTGGCCTCTACTGTCAACTATACTGTTGCATCTGCAGCTAATACTGACGTAGAAGCTCTGCTTGCTAAGTACGGTCAGGTTACCTTGACCGGTACCACTGGTATTACCTCCGACATCAACGTTCCCGCAAACACCACTCTGAACCTCACTGGCGCTGCTACTCACACTAAGCTGAAGTCCAACGCCGGTACCGTTAACGTTGGTGCTGCTACTACCATCACCGAAGTGACCGCTAACGATGGTACCATCAACGTCAATGCTGACACCACCATCACCACTCTGACCGCTAACGATGGTACCATCAACGTCAATGCTGACACCACCATCACCACTCTGACCGCTAACGCTGGTAAGATTGCTGTTGCTGCTGGCAAGACTCTGACTGTTACCAACGGTGCTGTGAACAATATCTCTGGTGTTGCTACTGCAAAATTGGTGTTGTCTAATAACTCTACTGATGACGCAGCTGCCAACACTTGGTATACTGCTGCTGGTTCTCTTAGCGCTCCTGGCGTTTCTGTTGCTGGTACTGCTATTACTTCTGGTAAGGTACTTGCCAACACCTACGTTTATCAGACTGTCTACACCAATACCACTGGTGCTAACACTCTGGCTTGGAGCAAGTAATTCCCCGCACCCTTTCCCCTAAGCACGACAACTTCATTGTCATAGCTTAACAAAACCCCCCTCGGCAGTTGCCGAGGGGGGTTTTTTGTCTTGCATATTTAAAACCATTGTTTTATAATTAGAGCATCATTTTGTTGTGTGTCGTTTACTTTTGCAACCCATAGAGGGCGTACTCTGTGCCGGCGAGATAGCCGGCGCCGTCGCCGCAGAGCAGCTCCAGGCTTGCCGTGTTTTCAGGTGAAAGCCCCGTGAATGCGAATACACCGTCGAGAGTGCCCTCTGCGTCGCCTGTGACGACGTATCGTCCGGCAATGGTGTCTTGCATTAGGTGCAGGGTAACGTGCAGCCCACGGCTTCCTGTGGCGCTCATACGAGCCAGCGTCTTGGGTGCGGTCTCTGCGTTCAGCGTCAGGCTGGTCATCGCCCCGCCTGCGGCGGCGGTGGTGCCCGTTTTCGGGAAGAAATACAGCTCGAGCGTGCGGTACTCCCGCAGGTCATACTCCATGAAGTTGACAGAGATGCTGGTTTTCGTGGTTTTCAGCGTGCCGCTGGTCAGCCGCTTCAGCGCATAGACCGCAAAGGCGGTGTCGATTTTCTGGTTGTCGTAGTTGAAGTCTGTCCGCAGCACAGGGTCGGTCTCTGTCCATTGGTTCAGACCCAGCAGCGTGGTTTTGTTTGTGCTTGCCATGTGTGTTAAAACCCCTTTCGTTTCGGGGCACGCCACGGTTTGGCGGCGTGCCCCGTTTCTACGAACCCCGTGACAGGGGTGTTTTGGGCACAGGGGCGTACACGCAAAGAGAAAAAATTAGGGGAACATGAGGAAGCGTTTGCTCTCCAAGGGGTCTATGAGGGCGCTTGGGATGCGGGGGCGGAACTCCTCCCGCCACTCCTTGGCACGCCACGAGGGCGAGACAATGGTCATTTCCTCGCAGTGCTCCACCATGAAGCCCCAGAAGGGCATCCCGATTTGCACCTTTGCCACAAACAGAAAGCCATCGCCCTCCGGCTTCAGCTCGATGTCATCCCCGAAGTAGCGCATGAGCGCATCGGTTGCCTGCTGCTTGCAGTAGAAATATACACGCTCGATGCAGTCGGTTCTGTGCCCAAACTTGGTTTGCAGGTAGACGTTCAGGTCGTCCACGGGGTCTTCCTCATGGGGGCCGAGCTTCAAAATCTCCCGCATACGGTCGAGCGGATGGAAGGTGACGGTTCCCTCTGCGCTTTCCCAGCCGAATAAGTAGTATCTGCCGTCTTCCCAAAGCACACCCTGCGGAATCATCGAATGCCGCACCGTTTCCAAATGCTCTTTTTTGCAGTTGTAGCGATAGGAGATAAAGCTGATATATTGCTCATTCCGGATGCTGCGGTGGATTTCGCTCAACAGCTTGCGGGTGCTTTCCTCCCCCTTGCTCGCCTTCTGGTAGATCCGCACAGGACGATTCAGCTTGTCCCGCTGGTGGACGGAGAGCATGGAGCGCAGACCTCGGGCAATCTCCTTCCGTTCTTCCTCCGAGACGCAGGGATACACAGAGAGCGCATCCTGCAGGGTGATGACCTGCTCTAAGGAGAAGACATTTTTCTCCAAATACCAGCCGCCGTATTTCCCCGCCTGATAGCGAAGCTTCATCCCATATCGTTTCAGCGCTGCCAAGTCCTTATAGATACTTTTACGCTCGCCGCCCGCCTGCTCCTCGTGCAGCTTCGCAATCAGCGTTGCCAAGCCGATGGGGTGGGCTTTGTCGCTTTCTTCCGATAGAATATGAGCCAGCAGCAAGATTCTCTCTCTTTGATGCTTTTTGGTCTTCATCGTTCCATACCTCCGTTTATCTTTATGGGTCTAATTATGAAACAATGGTTTTAGATATGCAAGCATATCTTTTTCGAGCTATCCCCTTTTGCGGGACAGTAAATAACGTTCTATTGCCAAGATTCCCACGTTTTCGACATCTCCCCCACCGTGGCCAGCTTGCCATTTCGTACAATGGGTGTTTTCAGGAGCGTGGGGTCCTCCAGCAGCTTTTCCACCTTGTCTGCGTCATACGCCAAATATTGCAGCAGGGCTGCGTCGGGGTGCTTGGGGTCGATCAGCTCCTCCAGCTTCACGGCACGCAGCACAGAGGTGAGCTCGCCTCGGCTGATGCCGTATTTTTTCAGGTCGATATATTGATATTTGATTCTGCGCTCCTTAAAAAAACGCTCTGCCTTTTTTGTTTCAAAGCACTTCGGTTTTCCAAAAATCTGAATGTTCATGGATTGTCCTCTTTCCTCGATGCGTTCTGCACCGTATTTTTTCATAGTTTACCATAGCCCTTCGAAAATGCACAGGAAAAGATGTATACTTTTTCTGTGCCTTGTGCTATAATAAAGAATATTATTTTTTTAACCTTCGTGAACAGGTCTTTCGTTTGAATGCGCCCTTTGGCTTCAAGCAAGACTTATTTATATTATTTTTTTATCTTATTTACAGACCCTTTGAATTGGGGGAATTCCGCTCAAAACTCGCCACGGGACAGGGTGGCAGAGTGAGAGCCTATTCCTCAGCTTTGCTGTACCTAATTTTGCAAGCTTCTGCAAGATGTTCGGACTTTATTCAGCGCCATTCAAGCGGGGTCTCAGCAGCAACAAAAAGGAGTTATCATGGCAGAAAAACTGAAAATTATTTCCTTAGGCGGCTTGAATGAAATCGGAAAAAACCTCACCGTTTACGAGTGCGGAAACGATATCATCGTCGTCGACGTGGGCATGGGCTTTCCCGATGACGATATGTACGGCATCGATGTTGTCATCCCCGACGTCAGCTATCTGATTAAAAACAGAGACAGGATTCGGGGCATCTTCCTCACCCACGGACACGAGGATCACATCGGCGCCCTTCCCTATGTCCTGCGGTCGTTCCAAGCCCCCATCTACGCCACCCGTATGACCTTGGGCTTGGTGCAGCTCAAGCTTGAGGAGCATCGCCTTCTGGACAGCACCAAGCTCGTCACCTGCGAAGCCGGTGACGTCATCAAGGCAGGACGCTTCTCCGTGGAGTTCATCCACGCAAACCACTCCATCGCCGACGCCGTCAGCTTCGCCATTAAAAGCCCCGTCGGCACCGTCATCCATACGGGCGACTTCAAAATCGACCCCACCCCCATCAAGGGTAAGATTATGGACCTCACCCGTCTGGGGCAGCTTGGCAAGGAGGGCGTGCTGGCACTGCTCGCCGATTCCACCAACGTCGAACGCCCCGGCTTCACCCGCTCCGAGCGTGCCGTCGGCGCCAGCTTCGACGCACTCTTTAAAAATTGCTCCAATCGAATTATCATCACCACCTTCGCCTCCAATGTCGACCGCATCCAGCAGGTGATCAACGTAGCGGCTCGCTACGGCAGAAAGGTCGCCGTCACCGGACGCAGCATGGAAAACTCCATGCGTGTCGCAACCGAATTGGGCTACACCGAAATTCCGGAGGGTATCTTGGTCGATATCAATCATATCAAATCCCTGCCCCCTGAAAAAATTTGCATCATCACCACCGGCAGCCAAGGCGAGGCGATGTCCGCCCTGTTCCGCATCGCCTTCTCAACGCATAAGCAGGTGGAAATTCAGCCCGGCGATCGGGTCATTATCTCCGCCTCCGCCATCCCCGGCAACGAAAATTCCGTCAACAATATCATCAATGAGCTGTTCCGCAAAAACGCAGAGGTCATCAGCGAGAGTGCCGGTGCGCTGCACGTTTCGGGTCATGCCTGTCAGGATGAGCTGAAAATCATCCACGCCTTGGTACGACCCAAATTCTTTATTCCCGTCCACGGCGAACAGCGACACCTCAAAACCCATGCGAAGGTTGCTCAGGAGATGGGCACCCCGCCCGAAAACATCGTCATCAGCGACATTGGCAGAGTCATTGAACTGACCGCCGATTCCGCCCAGCTGACTGGCACCGTCCCCTCGGGCAGAGTCTTTGTCGATGGCTACGGCGTGGGCGATGTGGGCAGTGTGGTTCTGCGTGACCGCCGCCACTTGGCACAGGACGGCATGATCGTCGCTGTGTGTACCCTTTCCGCCGAAACGGGAGACCTGATCTGCGGTCCGGATATTATCACCCGTGGCTTCGTTTACGTCAAAGAATCCGAAAGCCTGATGGCAGACCTGCGAGAGGTCGCCTTGGAGGCGCTGGCGACCTGTAAGGAGAGAGAGATCACCGACTGGGCAAGCATCAAATCCGCCATGAAGGGCGAGATGTCCCGTTATCTCTATCGCAAAACCAAACGCAACCCCATGATCCTGCCTGTGATTATGGATATCTAATACTGAAAGCAGCAGCCCCTTTTGTGAACCCTGTCCGTTTCACAAAAGGGGCTGCTTTTATTTGAACCGCTGTTCTTGTGCATTTCGTAAGAACAACAGAAACAGAGGGTGCGTCACCCGATTTGCAACGCACCCTCTGTTTTCATAAATGGAATGCCCGCAGCAATTCCGGGAAAGACTTACTCCTGAGAGTTGGTGCTTGCGCTGTTCTCGTAAGCCTGAATCATCTTCTTGACCATCTGGCCGCCGACGGAACCAGCCTCACGGGTAGTCAGGGAGCCGTTGTAGCCCTTCTTGAGATCGACGCCAACCTCGTTGGCAGCTTCCATCTTGAACTTGTTCATAGCGGCACGAGCCTCGGGAACCAGAATCTTGTTGTTGCTCTTAGAATAGTTGTTAGTAGACATAATCTAAACACTCCTTTTAGTTGAAATTTTTTTGTTTCAATCGAGCGACGCTGTGTCGTTCTGGACTTATGATTGCCCGAAGTGAAAAAAATATGCTGTTTCTGATTTTTGTAAAATTCGGCAAAAAAGGAAAGGGATGCGTCGGCATCATGGACAAAGAATGCACCACGGTGCCTAGAAGCTCGACACCTATTTTTTGTGTTATAAAATGCAATCAAAAAGAAAGGGTCAGTGTTCTCAAAAAGCACCCCACTCGTTTGGCGGTTTCTCAACTGAGCCAACAAATGGGGTGCTTCTTATGTTTTTATTTTGATTTAATTGTCCTCATTCTCGCAAATACGCAACGAGCCGGTCGGGCAGGCATCGGCGCATTCCAGGCAGTCCAAGCAAACACGGACGCTATCCCCCGTCAAGAATTCGGGACGGATGGTGGTCTCGAAGCCACGTCCTACCATGCCAAGAATCCCCTTGCCGACGACATCCGAACAAATACGGACGCACTGTCCGCACATGATACACTTGCCTTGATCGCGCTCAATGGCAATGAGGCGCTTTTCCTTATAGCTGGGGTGTACCGCTCCCTTCAGCTTGCGAATGCGTTCCGGCTTGATTTCATAGAGGTTCGCACAGCGGATCAGCTTACACTCCTCGAAGTCATAGCAGCCGCAATCCAAGCAGCGTGCCGCTTCGGAGCGAGCCTCTGCTTCGGTGAAGCCGAGGTTGATTTCTTCGAAATCGTGCTTGCGCTCCTCCGGGGGACGCACGGCCATTTTGGTACGGGGCAGCTTAATATAGTTTTCGAAGTAGTCGCTGGGCACATCCTTCACCGAGAGATAGGTCTTTCGATACGGTACCATCATACCATTCAGATGGAGATCCACCACCTTGGCGCAGCGACGTGCTTCTCCAATGGCCTCAATGGCGATAGAGGCACCGCCATTGGTGGCATCGCCCACCGCAAACACGTTGGGCATAGAGGTACGGTAGCTGGTTTCGTCAGCGGAAATAATACCCTTGCTGTTCAGCTCCACGCCGTCAAAGCCGGTGACATTTGCTTTTTGTCCGATGGCAGCGATGACGCAGGTAACAGGCAGGACTTCAAACTTTCCCGGCACGGGCACAGGACGGCGACGGCCGCTTTCGTCCGGCTCGCCAAGCTCCATCACCTGAAGCTTCATTTCCTTCACTCTGCCGTTTTCTCCTAGGATGACATCGGGGTTTGTGAGGAACTTAAATACCACACCTTCCTCCCGTGCCTCATCGATTTCCACCTGCTCGGCGGGCATTTCGTTTTCGGTGCGGCGGTAGACCACATAGACCTCCTTGGCACCCAAGCGGACAGCGGTACGGCAGGCATCCATCGCAGTATTGCCGCCGCCGACCACGGCGACCTTGTCACCGATATTGGGTTTTTCGCCCAAAGCGACCTGACGCAGGAAGTCGATTCCGCCCAAAACGCCCTCCAATTCCTCGCCGGGACAGCCGATGGGCATACTGCTCCAAGCACCGATGGCCAAAATGACGGCATCATAGTGGCTGTTGAAGTCTGCAAAGCTCTCATCTGCACCGATGCGGAAATTGTTCCGCATCTCTACGCCCAAAGAGGCAATTTCTGCAATTTCCTCGTCCAGCACCTTTTTGGGGAGGCGATATTCGGGGATGCCATAGCGCAGCATTCCGCCCATTTGAGGCATCGCATCGACCAAGGTAACACGGTGTCCCTTCAGGGAGAGGTAATAGGCGGCGGTCAAACCACCGGGGCCTCCGCCGATGATACCGACCCGCTTGCCGCTGGCAGCCGCCTTAGCAGGAAGATAGCCACCGGCCGCAATGACGTTATCGGCAGCAAAATATTTGAGGTAGGCGATGGAGATCGGCTCCTCGACCATCTGGCGGCGGCAGCCGCCCTCGCAGGGGTGCGGACAAACACGACCGATGGAAGCGGGGATGGGCAGACGTTCCTTCAGGATACGCACTGCTTCCCTGTCATTTCCCTTGGCGATTGCCTGCACATAGCCCTGTGCATTGACACTGGCGGGACATTCCAGCACACAGGGGCCGCGGCAATCTCCATCGTGATCGCTCATGAGCAGTTCAATGGTCGTCCTTCTGGTGCGGACAACACGCTCGGATTCGGTATACACTACCTGACCATCCACCGCTTCGGTGGCGCAGGCACGCAGCAGCTTGGGGTTGCCTTCGACCTCCACCACACACAGGCTACAGCCGCCGTAGTGATCCAGCTGGTTGTTATGGCACAGGTTGGGAATGGCGATTCCGTTATTTTCTGCAATTTCAAGGAGGGTCTGACCGGAGGTACCGGTGCAGCTTCTACCGTTGATGGTTACTTTGAGTTTCTTTTTCATCGTTTGCACCCTCCTTTCTTATTCCACAGTGATGGCGTTAAACTTACAGGAGCTGACGCACTGCTTACACTTAATGCAGGCATCCTGATGAATGACGTGCGGCTCCTTCCGTTCTCCGCTGATGCATTCCACCGGACATTTCCGGGCGCACAGCGTACAGCCGGTACACTTCTCGGGATCGATCCGAATGGTCAGCAAGGAAGAGCATTCCCCTGCGGGGCATTTCTTGTCCCGAATATGGGCTTCGTACTCGTTGCGGAAATAGCGGATGGTGGTGAGTACGGGGTTTGGTGCGGTCTGCCCCAAGCCGCAAAGGGCACCGTCCTTGATGGAAACGCAAAGCTCCTCCAGAAGCTCGATGTCTCCTTCCTCGCCCTGACCCTCACAAATTCTGTTGAGGATCTCCTTCATACGGGTGGTACCGATACGGCAGGGGGCACATTTGCCGCAGGACTCCCGTGCCGTAAAGTCCAAAAAGAATCGGGCAATATTCACCATACAGGTGCTGTCGTCCATGACGACCATACCGCCGGAGCCCATAATCGCACCGGTGGCGGAGAGTGCTTTATAATCGATGGGGGTATCCATCAAGGGGGCAGGGATACAGCCGCCGGAGGGTCCACCCATCTGGACAGCCTTATAGGTTCGTCCATCCTTGATGCCGCCGGCAATGTCAAAGATGACATCACGGAGGGAGTTGCCCATGGGCACCTCGACCAGACCGCCTCTCTGCACCTTGCCGGTCAGAGCAAAGACCTTGGTTCCCTTGGAATGTTCGGTGCCCATCGCCGCAAAGGCGGCGCCGCCGTTTGTCATGATCCAGCTGACATTCGCAAACGTTTCCACGTTGTTAATATTGGACGGCTCGTTGAGGTAGCCGCTCTGCGCCGGGAAGGGCGGCTTGAGTCTGGGCATACCACGTTTTCCCTCCATCGACTCAATGAGGGCGGTTTCCTCGCCGCAGACAAAAGCACCTGCGCCGATTTTGATATCAAGGTCACAGGAGAAGCCGGACCCCAAGATATTTTCACCCAAAAGTCCACGGTTTCTGGCCTGTTCGATGGCTTGGCTCAAATGATCCACCGCCAAGGGATATTCCGCACGGATATAAACATACATATCAGATGCACCGATGGCGTAAGCGGCAATGAGCATCCCTTCAATGAGGGCATGGGGGTCGGACTCAATGACGGCACGATCCATAAAGGCACCGGGGTCTCCCTCATCGGCGTTACAGATGAGGTGCTTACGCTCCCCTTCGGCGTTGCGGGCGGCATTCCACTTGAACCAAGTGGGGAAGCCGGCGCCGCCGCGACCGGCAAGTCCGGAAACCTTCACTTCTTCGATAACCGTCTCGGGGGTCATCTGCAAGGTTTTGTCGAGCGCCTGATAGCCGCCATGGCGAATGTAGTCATCGATGCTGGTGGGGTCGATGATACCGCAGTTACGCAGCGCCACACGCTTTTGTTTTTTGAGGAAACGGAGATCCTCATCCTGAATGAACATCGCCTCCAGCTTCGAGAAGTCACGCTGGCGGACGGCCTGCACAATACCCAAGGCATCGGTTTCCGTCACACGAACCAAGCGGTGGAGGAGCTGATCCTTTTCGTAGATATCAACAATGGGTTCCAAATAGCACATACCGATGCAGCCGGTTTCCTCCACCGTAAAGCTATCCGTTGCAGAAATATGCCCAGACAAAACCTTTGCCACACGGGCGGCACCGGCAGAAACGCCGCAGCTTCCCTGTCCCACGAGGATGCGGATGCCCTCTCCAGACTCGCGCTTCCGCAGCTCCCGCAGAATGTTGACGGTCTTTTCAGGGGTTAGTTTCCCATAGGTATCGCCGTTAATCATCATAACGGGTGCCAATGAGCAGCAACCCAAGCAGGCGACCTCATTCAGCGTAAAGAGACCGTCCTTGGTCGTTTGACCGTCTGTAATCCCCAGCTCCTGTGTAATTGCGGTACGGATACGCTCTGCGCCATTGACATGGCAAGCGGTACCCTCACAAAGCATGATCTGGTAGGTTCCCATTGGCTCAAGCCGGAAATAGCTATAAAAGGTTGCCACATCCAAAACATGGGCAGGGCTTTTTCCGGTTCTCTCTGCAACGTGATAAATCACTTCCTGTGGCAGATATCCATAGATGGACTGTGCCTGTTGCAGAATCATAATCAGTCCGGTGGAGTCCTCCTGGTATCGGCGCAGCACACCTTCCATCAAGGAGAGGTCAACACCTGGCTTAAACTCGGTCATTACTTTCACTCCTTTTGTTGGCGAAACAGCCCTTCTGAATTCATCTTGCAGTTTTTTTTAAAGTTCTTTCATTTTCACTGTATCGCCATAAAACAGAATCAACAATCATCCTAGAAATTATAGCTCGACTCTGGCTTTTTTGCAAGTCCATTCCACCCATTTGGATAGAAGATTTGTCTATTTTCCTAGAAAGACACCGCTATTTTACAACTTGTTCAAAATTATGCTAAAGCTAATGCGACATTATCCGCATGATAAATTGCAAATTTAATATTTTATAGCGAGAGGGGGTATTTTATGCAAGTTTCATGTCAAGAAGGAATGGTTTGATTTTCCCACGATTTCAGTCTAAATTGACATAAAGTGGCATGAAATAAGTCAACTTATCCCCAAAGAGACACACAGCGGTTCGATCCTCCTACTTTTTCCAATCCTTTATAGAAAGGATGCACAGACTTCCCTACTCTATTCTTTCCCAGAGCACATGATGTCATTTTTTTTGGATAGAAAGAAGCACCGTTTTCACTGGTTGAAAACGGTGCTTCTTTCTATCATTTTTCACATAAATCGAAATCTAAGAAGTTCCATTTATACATTTTTGTCAAATAAGAGACAGGTTCTACCGGAAAGCTACGGTATTTCAGACTGTATGCTTCACTCTGTCGTGCTCCTCGGCACGCTTGGCATTGTTGAAGCGGTCAAGGGTGCCGACCAGATAGCCAGTGATCCGTCGAATTCTTTCAAACCCAACACCAGTCTCCTCTTTTCGTCCGCAGCCGGGGCACTGATCCCCGATGATTCCGGAAAAACCGCACACAGGGTCTCTGTCCACCGGGTGGTTCACAGAGCCATAGCCGATGCCCTTTTCCTTCATATGGCGGATGACCCGTTCAAAGGCACTGAGGTTTTCGGTGGGATCCCCGTCCATTTCAATGTAGCTGATGTGGCCTGCATTGGTCAGGGCGTGATACGGTGCCTCGATGTCGATTTTCTCATAAGCGGAGATGGGGTAATATACCGGCACATGGAAGGAGTTTGTATAGTATTCCTTATCGGTGATGCCCGCCAAGGCGCCATATTTTTCTCGATCCAGCTTCACGAAGCGACCGGCGATGCCCTCTGCCGGGGTAGCCAGCAGGGTAAAGTTAAGGTTTCGCTTTTTGCTTTCCTCATCCATACGGACACGCATATGTCCAATGATCTCCAGCCCCAACACTCTGGCCTTTTCGCTCTGTGCATGATGCTCACCAACGAGGGCGACCAAGGTCTCTGCCAAGCCGATAAAGCCCACAGACAAGCTGCCGTGCTTCAGCACCTCACGCACCTCATCCTCCCAATCCAGCTGTTCGGAATCAATCCAAACACCTTGTCCCATCAGGAAGGGTGCATTTTTGACCTTTTTGCGGCATTGGAATTCGAAGCGCTCCAACAGCTGCTCAACAGCCAAGTCAATCATGCGATCGAGACTTTCGAAGAAGGTGTTGAGATCGCCGTTTGCCTGAATGCCCAAACGGGGCAGGTTGATGGTGGTAAAGGAGAGGTTTCCTCTGCCGTTGCTGATCTGACGTTCGGGATCATGGACATTGGAAATGACTCTTGTACGGCAGCCCATATAAGAAATCTCGGTTTCGGGACGACCTTCCTTATAGAAAGCGAGGTTAAAGGGGGCATCGACGAAGGAGAAGTTGGGGAACAGGCGCTTTGCAGAGCAGCGGATGGCGAGCTGGAAGAGGTCATAGTTCGGCTCACCGGGGTTATAGTTCAGACCTTCCTTCACCCGGAAAATTTGAATGGGGAAAATGGGGGTCTCGCCGTTGCCCAAGCCGGCTTCGGTGGAGAGCATGATATTTTTCATGACCATCCGACCCTCTGGCGAGGTATCCATACCATAGTTAATGGAGGAGAAGGGCGTCTGCGCACCGGCACGGGAGTGCATGGTGTTCAGGTTATGGATGAGCGCTTCCATGGCCTGATAGGTGGCACGATCCGTTTCCTTGACGGCACGATAGTGTGCAAACTCCTGACATTTCTTGATCTCATTTTCTTCGATATGGAATGTATCGATCAGGATGGGGCGTTCCGCTGTGAGGTAAGCCTCACAATCCTCCAGCTTAGGATAGAGTCCAGTGTCCTGCTCAATCCGCAGAATCATTTCCTTAATCTCACGCTCGGGATCTTCCATATCTGCGAGCAGCATCAAGGCTCTGGCAAGATTCTGGCGATAAATTCGTTTAAATGTCTTGGTCACACCGATGGCCATAGCATAATCGAAGTTCGTCACCGACTGCCCGCCGTGCTGATCATTCTGATTGGACTGGATGGCAATACAGGCAAGGGCGGCATAGGAGGAAATGTCATTTGGCTCACGCAGGGTACCGTGTCCGGTGGAGAAGCCGCCCTCAAACAAGTGAATGAGGTCAATTTGGGTGCAGGTGGTGGTACCCATGGGAGCGAAGTCCATATCATGAATATGAATATCACCTCTGCTGTGCGACTGTGCGTGCTCGGGATTCATGACAAACATCTGATAAAACTGCTTGGAGCCTTCGCTACCGTATTTCAGCATAGTGCCCATAGCGGTATCGCCGTCGATGTTCGCATTTTCCCGTTTGATATCGCTTTCCTTTGCCGAGGAAAAGGTAATGTCCTCATAAATCTTCATGAGTCTTGTGTTCATTTCTCTGGCACGGTTTCGCTCGGAGCGATAAAGGATATAAGATTTTGCGGTTTGGACATAGCCATTGTCCATCAGAACCCGTTCCACAATATCCTGAATATGCTCCACATCGGGGCATTCTCCGCCCTCTACTTCCAGAATAGAAGCGACCTCATGTGCCAAGCGAGCGGCTGTTTCCTCATTTCCGGGCTTATAGGTTGCCTGAAACGCTTTATCGATGGCGTCGGCTATTTTATTTTCATGGAAAGGAACCACTCGCCCATCCCGCTTGCGAATCTGTTGTACCATTGTCATGGAGTGTCTCTCCTTTTTTCTTGAAGATATGTCGAAATTTTTTATATTTTGTGGTTTGAGCCTACTAAAAACACATCATATTGTGTTCAATAACAAGCAACAAACACATAATAGCACCCTCATCCAGCATCGTCAAGTAGGGTTCGACGAAATTATTGCACAAAGTTTAGCGGCTTTCCGGTGCTGCTCCATCATTTCTGATGCTCTCGCAGACATGAATTCCCCTGTCTAAATTTGATTTTCGAGGGCTTTCCAGGTTTTCACTGCAAGCTCCAAAGCCGCCCAAGACGAGAATGCCTCCTCCAGTTTTTTCCACACACGGTAAGAAAGACGATACTCTACATTCAAATGACAAGGTAAAATTCCCTCTATGATGGGCTTCAGAAGGGGGAAGCGTTCTGGTGTCACCGCAACGCTTGGAAAGGAAACCAAAAGGGTATCGGATCTGTCGGTCTCCTGCACAACGGCTGAGATCCCGCATCCACGAAGACTATCGTTCATGGCAGCAAGTGTAAAGCTGCGGCTCCCGATTCTCAGAAGGGCCGCCAAGGTTTCCCGTTCTTTTTCCACTGTTTCCGCCTTGGGCACCCCGGCAAGGAGAGGATATAGATAAGAAAGTCCCTCCTGCTCTGCGGTTAAAAGACACATTTCTTTTTGGAGGTGCTGCAATTCGGAGGCAATGGTATCCAAGACCTTCCCCTCACTTTGCAGCTCCTTCCATTGAAACGAGCCTTCCCAGCGATAGACACCCAGCGGTTCTAATATGGCTCTGAGCTGTGCTTCTGTACTCATGTCAGTGCCTCCACCTGCAAGGTTCCGAGTATAGGAAGCTCCGACGCCGCAATCACCGTATCCTGTGCAGGAAGGGGGAGCGTATAATTTTCCACACCTTCCAAGGAGAAGACAAGCTGACCCAGCTGCGCCCGCAATACGGGCTGTCCGAGCCGTCTGCCATTGAACCAGGCTGTGATGGTTGTCCGCACGGTTTCGAGGAGCGCCGAAGAGGTCACCCCCGCCTTTGCCTGAACACGAACCGTCACATCGACCGAAACGGCAGTGGGTGCCTTAGCCAGCACGGAAACCGCAATTTCCCGCTGTGCAGAAAGCACCTGCTGCACACGATAGAGAAGCTCATCTGAGGGGAGCCCGCCGGACTGTGTCACCAAGACATCCACGGTACCCACGCCACGCCGTTTTGGGATGACCTGCACGGCCTCCACACCACGCACAGACAAAGCAAGCTGTTCATAGTAGGCCTTGTTGGTGCTGTTTGGCATCGAGCGATAGCTTTCCATAACCCGTAGGCGAAGGGCTTCGTCGGATTCTTTTTCCCGACCGCCCGTGAAGGCGATGGGGTTCATGCAGGAAACGATTCCTTCTGGGGCGACTGCCATTGCCCGCACGGACTCTGCGGGCACATTGCCGCCGAAGCCCGGCTCCACCGCCTGTGCAGGAATTTCGACCATAGCACGACCGGTCAGCACAGTGCCATCCTCTGTTGTCACCACATCCACAAGTCCTGCGGTCCGACAGACGGTTCCCTTGGGGACTAAAAAATCACGTTCTGCGGTATTGGGGGTATAAAAGCGCATAATGCCGACCGCACAGGCCTCCTGCTTGCGTGTAAGTGCCCGAAGCTCTGCGTGCTGATCCAGAAAGGTTCCGCTTGCTGTCTGGGGAAAGCACTGCTTCCGTGTCCACTCATTTTCACGCAAAAGCCCATAGATCTGCATGGCTAGGGCATACATACGCACGGCGATCTCACTGCTGGCATCCGGCTGGATGCCGGTCTCTGTTGCAAAGGTTTGGAGCATTTCCTGATAAATTTCATCTACTGTTTTCAAGGTTTTCCCCTCCGTTTATATGGTTACGACGGTAGAAATGGTCTCACCTCTGAAGTTGAGGCGAACGATGAGTCGCTGCCGCTGCTCATCCCAAAGCGCATCCTTGACGCTGACCTCTTTTTCTGCGGCGAGAGCCTCTGCGGCATAGCCTGCCCCTAAAACAGCACGAGCAGACGGCTTCGCCTTGGGCAGAAGGTAAAGCCGACTGCCCAATTCAGGAAGCATCGGAAAGCTTCCCCGCCGCACCGTCAATTGAAAGAGAATCCGTTCTAAGATTGCTTCCACGCCGGATACCGTAGCAAAGCCGCCCTTTCCATCGAGGCAATAATCGCCCTCTCGAAGCTTATGTACGCCCATTCTATAGCACCTCCCCATTGAGGGTTAGGGAGCCAGAGATGTTGACCGCACCCTCCAATTCGATGGTTCCATCCTTTTTCAGACGGATACCTGCGCCGCTGGCAACGGAGAGATAGACCTCTCCGGGCGCAGGAGGGGTAGGTGCTTGCCCTGCCATACCCAGCAGGCAGGGTGCCTGCTCCGCTCCGCTTTTCACCACGAGCAC
>CAYQRI010000013.1:14906-27133 GCA_964420085.1 uncultured Ruminiclostridium sp. | reverse complement strand
GCCACACGGATGCCATCCACCGCCGCCGAGACAATCCCGCCGGCATAGCCGGCACCCTCTCCGCAGGGATACAGCCCCCGAATATTTGCCTGTAGGGTTTCATTGCGCAGAATGCGAACGGGCGAGGAGGAGCGGGTTTCCACCCCCACCATGAGGGCATCGGGCGAAGCAAAGCCATGCAGCTTCTGGTTGAAGCCGGGCAGAGCCTCTGCCAAGGAATTGCTCACAAAATCGGGCAAGACCTCCCGCATATCACCAAAAATGACATCAGGGCGATAGGTGCTTCGGTTCCGCAGTCCATGCGGTGAGGGCACCCCACGCAAAAAATCGCCCACTCTCTGTGCAGGTGCTTCATAGCCGGGACGCCCGAATTGATAGGCCTTGCTCTCCCAGATTTCTTGGAAGGCAACTCCAGCCAGAGGGTCGGTGCTGCCAAAATCGGCAGGTCCCACGCCGACCAAAAAGCCGCCGTTAATATACGCACCATCTCGGGCTCTATGACTCATCCCGTTGGTCACCAGCTTACCTGGGTGGGAGGCCGCCGCCACAATTTGACCGCCCGGACAAACACAGAAGGTATACGCCGACCGACCGCTCGGTAAGTGGCTGACCAGCTTATAATCTGCGGGCGGGAGCCTGTCCCAAAAATCGCCAAACTGCGCCCGACTGATGCGCTCCTGCGGATGCTCGATCCGAACGCCAATGGCAAAGGGCTTCTGCTCCATAGAGACCCCTGCCTCCTGCAGCATACGAAACGTATCTCGTGCGGAGTGTCCCGGGGCGAGAATCAACGCATCACATGGCATGGTATAGGACCCGTTTCCGTCCTCTACTTTAAGCGCCGTGAGCGCATCATTTTGCACGGTCAGTCCTGTGAGCTTGTGCCCAAATCGCACCTCGCCCCCCTGCTGTACAATCTCCTCTCGCATCGCTTTGACCACACGCCGCAGCAAATCTGTTCCAACGTGCGGCTTCTGCTGCCACAAAATATCCTCGGGTGCCCCCGCATCCACAAAGGTTTGCAGGACATGGGCAATGCGCCCGTCATGGGTGCTTGTGGTCAGCTTGCCGTCGGAAAATGTACCGGCGCCCCCTTCTCCGAATTGCACATTGGATTCAGGATCAAGATCACCACCCGCCCAAAACGCTTCCACATCCTGCACACGCTGCTCCAAGGCCTTGCCTCGCTCCAAAAGGATGGGCTTCAGTCCGGCCTTCGCCAAGGAGAGTGCCGCAAGCAGACCCGCAGGGCCGCTTCCCACCACCACAGGTGCGCACTTCGACGTGCGGGTCACGCCGGGAAATTGGTAGCGTGGCTGTGCGTCACGCAGGGTGACCGTGGGGGCATTCACCTTCCGCACCACCTCTTCTTCCTTAGCTACGGAGACATCCACGGTCACAATATAGCGTACATTGCTTTTTTTTCGGGCATCAATCGACTGTCTGACCGTGGTGCAGCGATGAATTTTTCCCTCAGAGAGCCCTAAAATCCTCGCCACCTTTTTTTTGAGAAGCGCTTCCTCCCCATCCGGCGGCAGGACAATATTCGTAATGCGTATCATGTGTTCCTCCTGCATTCTTTCACAGTCCAGCGGACTGCTCTACACGGCTGGTTTTCTTTCGTAATTTCCAAGCATGGCACAAAACCCCTGCCACAAACAAAAAGCCCACAAAGCCATACATGGGAAACATCGTCCCAATGAGGCTGCTAAACCCGACACGACTGAGCGCAAACGCCGCCACGCTCAACACGACAGGCAACAAAACGGGGTGACGCTTACAAATGGGAAATCGGGAGAAATATTGCGGCACGGGGACAAATACAGACATAGACGCACCAAACATCCCCAATAAAATCACCACAGCATAGGCAAGCTCCAGCACACGGCTCAGTTCCCCTGCCAGATACAGCATGGGAAGCTCGGCTTGGGCACAGGACGGCAGCGCCGTCATGACGGTATGAATCCCCATCGAGATCAGAAGCAGCAGAATCCCGCCCAAAATCGTTCCCTTCCGAATGCCACGCTTAGAGCCTGCCATCGTGCCCAAGGCAGCCAAGGTACCGATGGAGCAAAGAAAGTTATAGGACACAAACGTGACCGCCGAAAAAAGCCAATGATTGACGACTGGGTTCCTCGTAGCAGAGGCTTCGAAATGCAGCCCATTCTGTCCAAAGACAAAAAGACCAGCCCCCACAACGATGAGTGAGAGCACCACTAAAATCGGAATAATCGTACCAAATACCTTCACTGCACCGCCCATTCCACGAATGGCGACCAAGGTTACCACAGCACAAAAAATCGCACCGCCCAGCAGACGCAGCGCAGGATAGCCGAACAGCTGCTCCAACAGGGTACCTGCTCCTGCCGCCATGACGACATAAATACCAAACATAAAGGTGACGGCAATCACACCGACCAAGCCCCGTACTTTCTCATTTTCCCAAGGGACGACAATCCGATGCAGTTCCTGAAATCCAGTTGTCTTTGCAATTTGAAAGACCAAACCACAGAGTGTGCTGAGGAGCAGAATGGAGATCAGAAGTCCAAGGGTTCCCCATGCACCGAAATGCGTAAAAAACTGGTGGATTTCCTGTCCTGAAACAAAGCCCGCCCCTAAAAAACAACCGATCCATGTAAACGCCAGCTGCGTTCCACCTATTCTCATACTCCACCCCAGCTTCTTTCTCATAGTATATTGACTTATTTTATCACATCAGCCACCCGAATACCAGAGTCTATTCCCTGGCCTTCTCAGCCGATACCCGCAGGCTCTCTCCATGCTTCCAAAGCATCGGAGGCAGGCAACGGGAGAATACCCACATCGCTTCTTCAAACAAGCAATATGGGTTTTCCCCCGTTTGCATTCACTCCAGTTCCCGCACATCTTTCAGGTCTACCACGGTTGGTGTGATACCAAGATAGGGCAGAAATTTTTCCTTGAGTTCTGCCATCGAGAGCTTTAGCGTAGAGGTATTGATGCAGGGATGACAGCCCAGCTGCTCCGCCTCCGCAATGCTGCGATCCAGAACTAACCTCACCTTATGCGCCTTGTCATGCATCAGTGAGAGGATGGTTGCAGAGCCGGGGGTCACACCCAAATAACGCTCCATCTCCTCGGGCGGTGCAAAGGACAGACGAGAGGTATCCAGCTGCTTGGAAAGCTCCTTAGTTCGAAAGGGCTTTTCTCCGTCCATCAGCAGCAAATAAAAGTCTGTTTTCTGCCTGTTGCACAGCATCAGATTTTTACAGATTTTCACGCCAAGATACCCTTCGATTTCCTCACACAGTGCAATGGTATCGGCGGCATCGTGATCCACACGCTGATACTCTATCTGTAAAGCATCCAAGAGATCGTAACAATCCAGCTCCCGTTTTGTTCGTACTGCGGGTTCTGTGGGGCGACCGTAATATAAGGTTGTATCAATCCACATATTGAATCTCTCCCTTCCAACGTCAAAAAAACGCCCGACGGAAACCCGTCGGGCGTTTTTAAAGTTCATTCAGCTAAAATGAAGTAAAATTACTTCAGCATCCAGCCGGAGATAACCATCTTCTGAACTTCGGTGGTGCCCTCATAGATCTCGGTGATCTTAGCATCACGCATCATTCTCTCGAAGGGATACTCACGGGTGTAGCCACAGCCGCCAACCAGCTGGACAACACGACGGGTGACATCGGAAGCGACGTCAGCAGCCAGCAGCTTGCCCATAGCAGCCAGGTGAGCATAAGGCTCGTGGTTCTGCTTAGCCATAGCGGAACGATAGATCAGCAGACGAGCTGCGTCAACCTTGGTCTGCATATCAGCCAGCTCGAACTGGGTGTTCTGGAATGCGGACAGGGGCTTGCCGAACTGCTTACGAGCCTTCAGGTAGGGGATGCACTCGTCGATAGCGCCCTGAGCGATACCCAGTGCCTGAGCAGCAACACCGATACGGCCGCCGTCCAGCAGCATCATAGCGATCTTGAAGCCTTCGCCTTCCTTGCCCAGCAGGTTCTCTGCGGGAACTTCACAATCCTCGAAGACCAGCTCGTAGGTAGCAGAAGCACGGATACCCATCTTCTTCTCCTTGGTGCCGAAGCTGAAGCCCTTGAAGCCCTTTTCCACGATGAAAGCGGACAGACCCTTGTGGCCGACGCTCAGATCGGGGTTGGTACGAGCGAAGATGACATAGGTGTCAGCATAGTAGCCGTTGGTGATGAAGATCTTGGTGCCGTTCAGGATATACTTGCCATCCTTCAGAACAGCGGTGGTTCTGACGCCGTTAGCATCGGTACCAGCGCTGGGCTCGGTCAGACCCATTGCACCCAGCTTCTCGCCCTGTGCCAGGGGAACCAGATACTTCTGCTTCTGCTCTTCGGTGCCGAACTCGAGGATAGGCCAGGAGCACAGGGAGCCGTGAACAGAGAACATGATGGAGGTGGAAGCACAATGCTTAGCCAGCTCTTCGCAGCAGACGATATAGGTCAGGTAGGACAGACCAGCGCCGCCATATTCCTCGGGAATATAGGTGCCGAGCATACCCATTTCAGCCAGCTTCTCTCTGGCGTTCATGGTGAACTCTTCCTTCTCATCCAGCTCTGCAGCGATGGGCTTGACTTCCTTCAGGCAGAAGTCGTGGAGCATGTCGAGAATCTCCTGCTCCATTTCATTCAATTTGAAATCCATAGTTTTTTCCTTTCTTTCCATAGGGGGTGACACCCCTTTCGGGGTGTCACCAGGCATATATTAAATTTATTTTGCTAACGAATTTAATACTTAGTCCTTATCAGCAGCGATGAGCTTGGTCAGGACGGGAGCAACATCATAGAGGTTGCCGATAACGCCCAGGTCAGCCACATCGAAGATGGGAGCTTCGACGTCCTTGTTGATTGCAACAATGAAGTCGGAAGAGCCCATACCAGCCAAGTGCTGGATAGCGCCGGAGATGCCGCAAGCGACATACAGCTTAGGACCAACGGTCTTGCCAGTCTGGCCGACCTGATGGGAGTGGGGGATCCAGCCAGCATCAACAGCTGCACGGGAGGAACCGACCACGCCGCCCAGAGCGTCAGCCAAGGGCTTGATGACAGTCTCGAAGCCTTCGGGACCGCCCAGACCACGACCACCGGAAACGATGATCTCTGCACCTTCCAGATCGACCTTCTCGCCCTCTTCGGCAATGGTGTCGACCAGCTTGATGCGGATCTGCTCTGCGGGGAAGACGAAGTCGATCTTCTCAACGGGAGCAGTACGGGTATAGTCAGCCTCGAGCTTCTTATTCACGCCAGGACGGCAGGTGCCGATCTGGGGGAAGGTGAAGGGGCAGAGGATGGTAGCCATCAGGTTACCACCGAATGCGGGACGAGTCCAAGCAACCTTGCCGGAATCCTCGTCGATATCCAAGGAGGTGCAGTCTGCGGTCAGACCGGTCTTCAGACGACCAGCGACACGGGGACCGAGGTCACGACCCATGGGGGAAGCGCCCATCAGAATGGTGGTGGGGCAATCGTTCTCGACGCAGTTTACGATAGCTGCGGTGTAAGCGTCGGTGCTGTAGTGGTCATAGACCTCATTATCGATAACCAGAACCTTGTCTGCGCCGTATGCGATAGATTCCTTAACAGCTTCGTCGCAGTTGTGACCGATAACCAGAGCGACAGTCTGTCCACCCTGAATAGCAGCCAGACGACGGCCGGGATTCAACAGCTCCAGGCCAACGTTCTTAGCCTTACCGTGGTGAGTTTCAATAAAGACCCACAGGTCCTTGCTCTTTGCTTCATAGCTTGTCTGTAACATTGTTTTTCTCCTCCCTTCTATTAGATGACGCCCTTGTCCTTGAGCAGGTCATACAGCTTCTTTGCAGACTCTTCCGGAGTCTCTTCCTTGATCTTCAGGCCGCCCTCTTTACGGGGAGGAGTGAAGCTCTTCTTAACCTTGGTGGGAGAACCCTTCAGACCAGCTCTCTCAACGTCGATGCTGCAGTCTTCAGCGCTCAGGACGGGAATCTTTGCCTTGTTGGCAGCCATCTTAGACTTGATGGTGGGGAAGCGGGGCTCATAGTCGGGCTTGGTAACGGTGACAGCACAGGGGCAGCCAACTTCCAGAATCTCGAAGCCGTCTTCCAGCTCCTTCTTCACGCTGACCTTACCGTCTTCGGTGGGCCAAACTTCCCAAGCATAGGTAACCTGAGGAATGTCCAGATCTTCTGCAACCTGAGGACCAACCTGAGCGGTATCGCCGTCGATTGCCTGCTTACCAAACATCAGCAGATCGAAGGTGATGCCTTCCAGCTCTTCGATCTTCTTCTTTGCCTGGGACAGGATGTAACCGGTAGCCAGAGTATCGGAACCACCGCAAGCACGGTCAGAGACCAAATATGCCTTGTCGCCGCCGATGGAGAGGCACTCCTTCAGAGCAACGAGAGCCTGCTGGGGACCCATGGAGAGGACATAGATCTTAGTGTCCTTGTTCTTGTCCTTAATACGAGCAGCAGCTTCCAGTGCATAAGCATCGAAAGGGCTGACGATGGCAGGAACGCCTTCACGCATCAGGGTGTTAGTGACAGGATCGATTTTGATAATGGTCGTGTCCGGCACTTGTTTAATGCAAACAAGTATGTTCATTTCTGATTTCCCCCTATTTTTGAATTTGTTTTATTTTGGATAACGCAACGCATTGCTTATCGCATCGGCAAAGAAAGGAGGCAAGCTCGGTTCGCTCCCCACGAGATGAACAATGGGTTGTTTTATCTTCGGTAAACGCCAGAATCGGGGAGTCTCCCGACGGCAGACGTTTCTCAAGGAAAGGGGGACGCAATTCGTCCCCTTTCAGTACACTACGGCGGTATTATAACAAAGAATTCTGCAAATTACAAGCCAGTAATGTATCACATCGAAAAAAAGTTTTTCTCCATTTCCGGTCGTTTTTGGTCATATCCCCCAAAAAAATCCTCAGAAAACAGAGAACTTGCAGACTTACGGTCAGTTGCGCACCCTTTCTCCACTTTCCACGCCACAAAACCGTTCGATTTCTGTCTGAATCCGGCGCAACCCAATTTTTCAACAAAGAAATCGAACGGTCTGTAAAACCCAAAAAATGAATTTTTACCCTTTTTCATGTGATCTGACCAGCACGGATTGAACTTGTCTTGCCTAGACAGGCAGTGCTCTATACTATTGTTCATAAGATAGAATTCCTTCCTATCTTCCAAACAGCACACACCCTAGTCTTTCTATGAACAAACGCCTTTATTCTCCGAAAAATTTATCGTGAATGGCCTGCACCGCCTGATTGGCATTCGCCTCGTCCAGCAAAACGGAAACCTTAATCTCACTGGTAGAAATCATGTGGATGTTCACGTCTGCGTCATAGAGTGCACCAAACATTTTGGCGGCGATACCGGCATTGTCTACCATGCCGGCACCCACGATGGAAACCTTTACCACGCTCTTATCCACATCGATATGGTCAAAGCCAAGGCTTTCCTTGTAGGATTCCAGCAGCTCCTTGACATAATCCGCATCGCTGCGTTTGACGGTGAAGCTGATATCCTGGGTGTCGTCTCGGCCGATGGACTGCAAAATAATATCTACGTTAATGTTGCGTTGACCCAACAGGGAGAACACCTGATAGGCAATACCGGGCTTATCCTCCACGCCAACCAAGGCAAGACGAGCCACATTCTTATCCTTTGCAACACCACTGATCTGGGTCTTTTCCATACGTTTCGCAACCTCCTTAACTTTTGTGCCCGGCTTATCTGCAAAGCTGGACAGCACTTCCAAATTCACGCCATACTTCTTTGCCAGCTCCACAGAGCGATTATGCAGCACCTGTGCCCCCAAGCTCGCAAGCTCCAGCATTTCATCAAAGGTAATTTCTTCCAGTTTCTTGGCGCCCTCTACCGTACGGGGATCGGCGGTATAGACACCCTCTACATCGGTATAAATCTGACAAAGATCCGCCTTCAGCGCCGCCGCCAAGGCCACGGCGGAGGTATCCGATCCGCCACGACCCAACGTCGTAATATCGCCATATTTATTGATGCCCTGGAAGCCCGTAACAATCACAATCGAGTGGCTTCGATCCAGCTCAGACTGAATCCGCTCGGTCTGCACTTCCTTGATACGGGCACTGCTGTAGCTGCTGTTGGTCTGTACGCCGGCCTGCCAGCCTGTGAGCGAAACCACCGGCAGTCCCAGCGCTTCGATTGCCATGGCACACAGGGAACAGGAAATCTGTTCTCCCGTGGAAAGCAACATATCCATCTCCCGACGAGATGCCTCCGGGTTTATTTCCTTTGCCTTTTCAATCAGATCATCCGTCGTATCGCCCTGTGCCGACAGAACCGCCACCACACGGTTTCCCTTGCGATAGGTTTCTGCAATAATTCGAGCCACATTTTGCAGGCGTTCTTTATTGGCAACTGAGCTGCCTCCAAACTTTTGGACAATCAATCCCATCCTTCATTCCTCCTAACATAAGGTACAGCAACGCTGTACCGCTGCATTCTCTTACCCTTCCATCTTATGCAGACTGTTCAATCCAGCACTCTAATGACGGCAAGAACGGCTTCTTTTTCTAAAATTTGATCCAACTGAGGACGTGTCATCGGTGCGGTCAAGAAGGCCGCTTCCCCTGCGGGAACACCGGCGGCTGTGATCTGCTCTGCCTCGGGCAGACTGCCGGAGGCAAGACGGACGTAAAAACGGCTGACAAGGCCATCCGACGTAGTAACAGCAGCCGGGCGATTTTCCTGCCAAGGACGATAGCTGGCACGTTCCAATTTGCGTGCTGCCGCAATGACATCAGCGACGACGGCACTGGCGGTGGGCATTTTTCCTGCCCCACGTCCATAGAACATCACATCGCCTGTGGCATCGCCCTTCACCATAATGGCGTTGAAGACATCCTCCACCCCGGCGAGGGGGTTTTCCATTTTGACGAAATGCGGCTCGACGTACGCACAGATGGTGCCGTCAGCCTGGGCAATGCTGCGCCCCAAAAGCTTGATGCGGCAGCCGCAGGCATCCGCATAGGCTTCATCCTCCAAGGTAATTTTCGTAATTCCCATGGTCGGAATCTGCTCGGGCTTGACGTGCCAGCCATAGGCGATGGAGGACAAAATACAAAGCTTGCGGCAGGTATCGTGTCCTTCGACATCGGCAGACGGATTCTGCTCGGCGTAGCCGTTTTCCTGCGCACCCTTGAGCGCCTGCGCAAACGGGATGCCATCCCGCACCATACGGGTGAAAATATAGTTGGCGGTGCCATTTAAAATGCCGCAAATTTCCAAAATATCGTTGGCTGCCATACACTCGCTCAAGGGGCGAAGAATGGGAATGCCACCGCCGACACTTGCTTCAAAAAGGTAGACAGCGTGGTTCTCTGCCGCCAGTGCAAGCAGACGTCTGCCGTGGGTGGCGACCAGCTCCTTATTGGAGGTGACCACACTTTTACCCGCCTTCAGGGCACGCTCGGTAAAGTCCAGCGCAACGCCCACACCGCCGATGGTTTCCACCACGACATTGACCTCAGGGTCGTTCTCGATCACTGAAAAATCCTTCACAAAGCACCCGGCAAAGGGGCTTTGGGGAAACTCTCGAACATCTAAAATATATTTTAGATCAATAAGCTCATCCGCTTTTCTGTGGGTTTCGTTGCCGACCAGCACCTCTGCCACGCCGGAGCCTACCACACCAAAGCCCAATACTGCTACTTTAACCATAGTTTATATCCATCCTTTGCGTTTCACTGATTCAGTTCCCATCATCCTGCCAGAATTTCTGCCCGCAGGACGCCTTCTGCGCCGTCCATTCGTTCCAATAGCTCCTGTAGCGTCACCTGCAAACCGGAGGTTTCTACGTTGAGCGTTACCACAGCACAGCCATTAATCGGAATGCCTTGGTTGATCGTTAATATATTAACCCCGGAATCCGCAAAAAGGTTCAAGACCTGGGATAAAATCCCCGTCTGATCCTTCAGCATCATCTGAAAGGTCACAATGCGTCCATGCAGCATATCCTGAAACGGACGAACCGCATCCTTATATTTATAAAATGCACTGCGGCTGATTCCCATTTTCTGCACTGCATGATTGACCGTTTCAACCTCACCTGTGTCCAGAAGGCGTCTTGCCTCCACTACCTTACGAAAAATCTCCGGCAGGGCTTCTGAATCCACAATATAATAGTTCGGTGCCTTTGGCATGGTTTCGCCTCCGTCCTCATGTCGTGGTCATCTGTTTTTGTGTCGAAGCTTATTCTAACACATTTGTCCGCCCATGGCAACAAAAAGTATTTGTCTGAGCGACAGTTTTCTCCCCATTTTTTCCTGTTTTTCTGTCATAACGCAAAAAGCAAACCTCACAGGACGATGAGGTTCGCTTTTTGCATGACATTTTATACACAGAAGGGCTATTCCAAAACATTGCCCTCGCCGGGATTTGGCTCGGTGGGCGGGACTTCTACGGGGGGTAGTGTTCCGCCCGGTGTTTCCTCTGTCGTTCCTCCGTCCGGCGTACCCGGGATCGGCTGGTCATTGGGTATTTGCGGCGTCACCGGAACGAAGCGATGGACATCGCAATAGCTTGTCGGGATATCCTCTGGGAAGAAGGTACCAGTTGCCAGAGAGCCATTGCAGGCACCATTGGGCAGCTTTCCGCTGCGCGCACAGTAGGTCACCGTCTTCAAGCTACCGCTGTCGGGCTGATCGAAGGGCTTATAGGGCAAGCCGCTGTGAACCTTCTGCATCACCAGATTAAACATTGAGGTAGAGGGATTGCCCAAGCCGCTGGCCAATCTTTCCTGACGGTCATAGCCCGTCCAGACAGCAGCGGTATAATAGGGTGTATAGCCCACAAACCAGAGGTCTTTTCTGGAGGTCGTGGTACCGGTTTTACCTGCAATATCCTGACCGGGGAAGTTCGCTTTTTTACCTGTACCATTGGATGCTGTCACGACCTGCTGCAGCATTTGATTCATATAGTAGGCGGTACGCTGGCTCACGGCATCCTCTTCCTTGGCGGTATTGTCCAGCAAAATTTCATCCTTGCTGTTGAGTACCAGCGTATAGGTTCGAGGCTTGATATACTTACCCTGTCTGGGGAAGACGGAATAGGCCGATGCCATATCGAAGGTGCTGACACCCTCGGTCAGACCGCCCAAAGCCAGAGGTGCCTCACCGATATCGGAATAGTTCTGACCACCCGAAACACGGGATTCCACCAAATCGACATGGAATCGATCCTGCATAAAGTCAAAGCTGACCTGAGGGGTGATGTCCGTCAGAACCCTGACCGCCACGGTGTTGATGGATTCGGTCACTGCCTTAGCGACCGAAACCTCACCCTGATAGCGACCCGTTGCATTCACCGGCCACGGCTTATCATTCACATTTTTCACAGGAGAGTCTTCGTAGGTGGTGATGGGGGTAATTTTCCCAAGCTCAATAGCGGGCGCATAGACCGCCAGAGGCTTAATAGAGGAGCCTGGCGGACGTAGGCTTTGTGTGGCACGGTTCCAGCCACGGCTGCTGGTCTTTTCGCCCATTCCGCCAGCCATAGCGACCACATCGCCCGTTGCGTTGTCTACAATGGTGATAGCCGATTGCATGGTCTGTCCGGTGGCAGAGTTATACTTCAGGTTGTTGGGGTCATTATAAACGGTATCCACGGCTTCCTGTACCTGAGGATTCATACAGGTATAGATTTCCAAACCACCGGAGAACACCGCATTTTTGGCAACCTCCTCCGACCAGTTATAGGTTGCCATCAAATCACGAATCACGTCATTGATGACGGCATCCTCATACCAGGTGTAGATGGTGGATTTTTTATTTTGATCCTTAGCAGGGTTGAAGACCAGCTCCTCTGCAATGGCAGCGTCACGCTCTTCCTCTGTAATATAGCCCTGCTCTGCCATTGCACGCAGAATGGTTTCCTGCCGCTGCTTGTTGAAATCCTTGGCTGTTTTCACCTCGCCGGTTTTCTCATCGACCACCTCCAAGCGTGCAAAGGGATCATACTTTGAGGGGTTGTTGGTGATACCGATCAGGCTGGCGCATTCTGCCAAGCTCAGCTCGGAAACGTGCTTGCCGAAATACGCATAAGAAGCGGTATAGACGCCGTTGCAGCCTTGTCCTAAATAAATATAATTGAGATACCACTCCAGCGTGTCTTCCTTGCTGTATTTTTTATCGAACTCCAAGGCACGGAAAATCTCGGTGATTTTACGTTTGACCGTCAC
>CAYQRI010000013.1:3200-14806 GCA_964420085.1 uncultured Ruminiclostridium sp. | reverse complement strand
TTTTATCGAACTCCAAGGCACGGAAAATCTCGGTGATTTTACGTTTGACCGTCACATCATCTTCTGTGGTGAGATTTTTAATGAGCTGCTGGGTGATGGTAGAGCCGCCTTGGATATCCTTGCCGGTAAACATAAGAAGGACACCGTTCATGGTACGAATCCAGTCCACGCCATTATGCTCATAAAAGCGCTTATCCTCAATGGCTACGGCCGCATTCATGAGATTCTTGGGTATCTCATCTCTTGTAACCCACACACGGTTTTCTTCCCCGTAGAGCGTCTGCATTTCCACGCATTCCCCTGTATTCGGATCCTTATAGTACATAGCGGTGGTAAGGTTGGTCGTATAGCTTTCCAATTGAAGATCGGCAGACGGCATAATCACATTCTTAATATAAGCTGCTGCCATACCAAAAAGCATCGCCGCTGTAATGATACCGATGAGCACAATGGTTGTGAATACCCGAAAGAATGTGCCATGCTTTTTTCTTTTCTTCTTGGATCGTGTCTCTTGTTTGTTTCGCTTTTGTTCCAAATTGACACCTCCGATGTCGATTGTTTCCAGCCAAAAGGCAAGCTTTCATTTCGGCCTCTTGCGGGATTGCGCCGCATTGCCTTCGTGTTTCGACCCGGGGCATCGAAACGCCGAACACAATCGACGCTTGGCGATGATTGCACAGACAGACCGTGCCATTATGATATACGATGCAAAATTCACAGGTACAAAGTGCCGTTGTGATCGATTCTATACAATCATAATAATCGCTTGGCAATTATTATAACACAGCTTTTCCATTTGTCCATGGTTCAAACTCGCTTTCCATGAAAAAACAAAAGTTTCCCTCTCATTTTCAGGAAAGTTTACCGAAACTTTTCTTCATAACTCCCTTGCTTTTTTCGATTTCACAGGGTACAATAAGGACAGATTTAAAACACTTCCGTTTTTAAGATGCAGTCGGTCGGTGTGGTTTAGCCCCCTCCGAATCCCTTTAAGAGCGGAACAGTTGCAGGGAAGGAGACCATCCCCATGAGCGAAGAATACAGTGCAAATTTTGTCACCGTGACCGACGAAGACGGAAATGAGCTCGAATTGGAGCATCTGGATACCATCGAATTCAACGGCACCACCTACCTCTCCTTTTTCCCCGCGGTCAGCGAGGATCAGGAAGAAAACGTCGAAGAGGAAATGGGACTCATCATCCTAAAGGTCATTCAGGAAAACGGAGAGGATATCCTTTCCACCCTAGACAGCGACGAAGAAATGGACGCCGTCTATAACGAGTTTATGAAAGAGCTTTTCGAAGAAGAAGAACCGGAAGCTTAAGAAAATGCCCTTTTTCCATACAATCTAACTAAATATTGCTTAGCTTCGATAAATGCACCCTGCTCGGTGCGTGATCGGACTCTTTTAAACCTACGTTTCTGAAACGGGACGCTGGCTCGCTGTATGAATTGCAGGCCTCCCGACCTTTGATAGGTCGGATGTTGGAAGCAACGCAGTACAGCGGAGGCAACCCACCTGCCTTTTTGTGCAGGTTTTGATTGAGTCCACACGGCCAGAGCGGGGTGTTTTTTTACGCCCTTTCTTATGGCGGCTTTATCCTTCCCTCACCCCTGGAAAATGTCCTTTCTTCTCCTTAAAAAAGAGCAGAAAAGACATCTTTCGTTCTTTTCTCCTCCAATTCTAAGCTATTTTTTACAGAATGACGATACTATTCTTTTTTCCTAAAAGATACCCCTTTGTTCTTCCTGTCAAGTGGGCATTATATCCAAAAATGGGCCAGAATTCTTGTTGTATATTTTCATCCGCTAACAACTTGTCATCCTACACTTTCAATGCTATACTAAGTGCGTAGGTAGTTTGACTTTGAGTAGGTCAAACCACACAAATTATTTGAGTGATTGGAAAGGATGCGATCCCTATGATTAAAGATTTTGGTTTCATCATTCCTCAGAACTGCCAGTTTGGCATGGGCGCTCTGAAGAAGCTGCCTGACTTCCTGAAGGCTTGCGGCTCCGATAACGTTATGCTGATCTCCGACGGTATGCTGAAGGAAATCGGTGTTGTTGGTAAGGTTCAGGCTATCATCGAGGCTGCTGGCATTAAGTACAGCGAGTACCTCGGCGTTAAGCCCAACCCCTCCGTTGATATTGTCGACGAATGTGCTGCTGCATACAAGGCAGCTGGCGCTACCGCTATCCTGGCTCTGGGCGGCGGTTCCCCCATGGATGTTGCTAAGGCAGTCGGCGTTGTCGCTAAGTTCGGCGGCAGCATCACCGATTACGAAGGCGTGGGCAAGGTTCCCGGCCCCATCGATCCCCTGATCGCTATCCCCACCACCGCAGGTACCGGCTCCGAAGTTACCGTTGCTGCCGTCATCACTGACGAAGCTCGTAACTACAAGCTGTCCGTCCTCGGCCCCCAGATTTCTCCCACCTATGCCGTTCTGGATCCCGAGCTGATCATGACCGCTCCTGCTTCCGTTGCAGCTGCTTGCGGCGTCGACGCTCTGATCCACGCTATGGAATCTTACATCAACACCGATGCTAACCCCTTCGCAGCTGCTATGGGCGAGAAGGCTATGGAGCTGATCGGTGCTAACATCCGTAAGTTCGTCGCTCGTCGTAACGATCCCGATGCAGCTTGCGCTATGATGCTCGGTTCTACCTTCGCAGGTATCGCTTTCGCTAACAACCGTCTGGGCGACATCCACGCTATGTCTCACCCCGTGTCCGCATTCTATCATGTTGCTCACGGCGTGGCTAACGCAGTGCTGATGCCCACCATCTTCGAGTTCAACGCTCTGGCTAGCGACGAGCGTTATGCTACCATCTACGAATGCATCACCGGCAAGGCTGCTGGCGAAGACTTCGTTCCCGCTATGCTGTGTGACGCTCTGCGTCAGCTGAATGCTGATCTGGGCATCCCCGCTTGCTTGGCAGATGTTGGCGTTGAGGAAGAGAAGATTCCTCAGATGGCTATCGACGCTATGAAGAGCGGCAACATCACCGTCAACCCCAGAATGACCACCGTCCGTGACGTGGAAGCTCTGTACAAGAAGGCTATGTACAAGTAATCTTCTGGAACTCACTTTGATGTCTCTCAAGGCGGACAGCTTCGGCTGTCCGCCTTTTGCTGTCACTCCCCACCTCTCCTATAACTGCTGAACAAAGCGACCAGAGACAACGCAGTGATCTCAATGATTTTCAACTATCTTCGCTTGGTTCAGTGGCATTATAGCGCCTGTGTCTGGGAGACATCAGGGCGCTCCAGATACAAAAATTGAAAATGCGCACGGAACAGGGTGTTCCGTGCGCATTTTTATTTGACTGACGGGCGTATCTCAATCAATATAGCCTCTGCTCGTATCCAAGGAAATGGCTTTGCTCACATCGTCGTAGCCAACAGATACGTCAAGCGCTTTCATGAGATCACGCAGCTTGAGGAAGTTGTTCCCCTTGATTAAATATGCCGTAAGATCCAATGGCTTTCCATCTAAGGAAATCTTAATTTGGTTTCTGGCTGCATTCTTTCCCGTGCCGTCTCCCCGTACCAGCTCGCCGCCAACAGCTGTATAGGGCTGATTGCTGGTGAGGAAGATGCTCTTGCTTCCGGCATCATAGCCCACTTCAAACTGCTTCTGCGTTCCGCTCAAGACCATCGCCAGATCTCTCAGCTTGAAATAGTTGTTACCGTTTATGGTATAGGCCTCGAATGCCTGTGCTTTGCCGTTGACATACACAGTGGATGCAGTGGGTATGGCATTGGGTGGCACTTCTACCGGTTTGGTAACCGCATTGTCGGGGGTCTCGATTTTATAAAATTCAAAGGTACCATGCTTGGGCGCATCCATACTCTTATGCTTCCAGAGAATCAAGGGAGTACCTACCTTCTTCCCCTCCCCCGATGCATTCAGCATCAATTCTGTATTCCCCGATGGGCGCAGACTGTAATAATCAGTGCCTTCTACCCCTGTATTCTCCGTGTAAACATTCCACAGATAGGGCGTATTCGAGGCAGTTGCCACCGTACCGTTTGCGGGTGTCCCTGAGATCCCGATAAATCTTCCGTCGATCATACGCAAGGTAACTTGATGATTTCCTCTATTTTCGACATAAAGGGAGGTCCTCGATCTCGTATTCATATTACTGGCACCCAGCTCTGCCTTTCCTTGTGCATTGATGGAGAAGCTCAGTCCCTGTATCCTCAGTCTGACCCACCCATTTTGGGGGGTTTTCGGTGTACCTGGTCCCGGTAAGCTTGGATCGTGGGTGGGGATGAAGCGAATCTGTCCATGCTCCGGTGCTTCAGGGGTGGGATAGGCTGGACAACGCTCTCTGTCCAGATGCATCCATGTAATGATGGGTGTGCCATCCACACGCTTCTGCCCTGAGGCATTGAGTAGAATATCCACATTCATGCGTGGACGAATGTTGAAAATATCGGCGTTGTTTTGGCTGTAAATGTCCCAACGAAGCATATATTTTTTAAAATCGGCAGGGAGAGCCTTCACACGCAGACCATTGTACTTTGTATTGTTGAAATACTCGGTTGTTGCTGCCTTATCCGTGATCTCCAGTCCCAAATATCGTCCGTCGGGCATTTCGAAGCCGTAGCCACCCGTTCCGTAATAGTGCAGGCGGTATCTCATATTACCTTCCGGTGTATTGCTTTTGTTCCGCAGCTCTGCATTGCCGTTTGCGTCGATATTCAGATAGTTGTTCATACAGCGCAGATAGAACCAACCCTCTTGTGGCTGCTTTCTATAGTTCGTGGCCGCCATGGCACCTGTCGGCAGCATGGTCAGTCCCACACAAAACAAGAGCAGCAATGATAACACTGTTTTTTTCATCAAATCCACCTTCTGTTCTTATAATAACGTTTTTCAATCATCGGTATAGGTTGTGTCAGGCTCCAGCCATGCTTTGTTGTCCTTCCAATCGACATCAAAATCGAACAGCTTTGCGATATCTCGCAGCTTGATGTAGTTGCTGTCTGCGATTGTGTACGCAGTCAGCCCCGACACGGCTTTACCAGTTTCACCCCACACAAAATTTGTGGTGCTGGGCGTTGCTATGGTACTGGCTGTACCGGTTGGTACTAGCTCGCCACCAATCGCCGAGTAGGTCGTATGGTTGAACAATTTCGCCTGATTGTCCTCCCAACGCACCTCGAAGCGAGTTTTCAGCAAGGCTGCCACGTCACGAAGCTTGACATAGTTGCTCGAATCAATGAGGTAAGCGGGCAGAACAACTTCCGAGTTTCGAAGCATGAACTTGGTATTGGTGGGTGTGGCCTTGGTGGGTGTGTTCGGTTTTTCTGGTTGGGGCGGTGTGGTGGTATTTTCGGCGGCGGCCTGATACTCCTTATAAAAGCTCTTTACCGTACTGTAGGTCTTTTTCGCCCCGATGGGATTGCCCTGACCGTCAATATACTGCACGACATATTGATTGGGGATGCGGCTATCGCTGTCTTCCTCGCCATCATCGTCCAGTTCATATCTCGGTTTTGTGGTGGAAAACTCTCCCCAAAGCACGGCAAATTTGTCATTGCTTATTTTCAAGAGCTGTGGTGTGGTGCCAATTGTGGAGGTACCGATATAGCGTCCCAGTGTGATGGTTTTGGCGGTTGCGCCGTTCCCAAAGTTGCGGGGAACCACGCAAGCCACGATATCTCGTCGATTCAGACTGTTTTCGTTATCTGGCTCGGCACCGTTATCAGAGCTGCTCCATTGGGCTGCGTTTTGGTCGATGGTTGCAAGCACAGTCAGGTAACTGCTGTTGGAGACTTCGAGTCCACCCACTGTGACCCCGGTATAGTTGACCCCCTTGCCGCCGCTCATGGCAAACATGGTTGCCTTACCTGCGCTTGTTTGCAGAACTACAGAACGGGGGTAGGCATCGCCGTGGTCCAGATACACAGGCTTGCTGCCATCAAAACGGATATACTGATCAAAGGAGTGACTGACATGGTTACTAGGGAAGGCTGGGCTGACATAGGTTGCTTTCATACTGGAGGTATTCACACGCACTTCCAGGTTGCTTTGGTGCCTTACCCCGTCACTGCCTTTGAATCGCAGACGGGAGGTATATAGAATGAGTGTATTTCCATTTTCAGCGAATCGTGCCGACGAGGCTGAGAAGGGCTTCACGGCATTGGTTTGTCTGGCGTTGATCGAAACACTGGAAATCTTATTCCATTCTTTGTCGTATTTTACAATCCGTATACTTTCCTTGCTGGCATTCGACTCCGAATTTTCCTGACCAAAGGCGATATAGTTATAGGTTGCGCCACTGTAGATTGCACCGAAAATAGGAAGCTCTTTTTTGATATACTGGCTGCCAAGCTTACTACCATTTGCCGCTGTCTTGGTAATCACGACATAGGTATCATCCACATCGGCAGAGAGATAGGTACCTCTCTCGTTTTTCGATAGCAGCACATCACTTGCAGGGCTTGCCCATTTGGGGAAGTCATCTTCAAACTCGATCAGCTCTGTATTATAGTTGACGCTCGTGGTGATAACCGGAAGGGTTGTTTCCTCGGCAAAGCCTTTTTTGTCATAGTAGCCGTATTCTTCTTCATAATCAGGCTTAGAAACGTCACTTGGCTTAGACAAGCCGGCTTGATAGTCCTTATACCACTGTGGGATATAATGTTCCAAGCCTCTGTCCTCCACGGTAAAGAGCATATATTTTGTGACCCAGGCCCCCGAGCCAGTACCCAGAGTAGATTCCTGGAATCTGATGTAGCTATCCTCGGTATCGCTACACTTTTTCTGTCTGGCGCCGATAATCAAGTTCTGGTTGCTCACAGGTCTAAATTCATAGGCTCGCTTCCACAATTCCTTGGCATTCAGGTCGATTCTCCACTTCGTGGGATTTTTGCTCACGATAATATCGCCATCTCGCTTAAGCTTATCATAGGAGAGATACCGTCCCAAATAGTCATAGATATAATATCGATTATTCCCTAAGTGTTCGATATAAAACGCCGCTTGCGCCCGTCTGGAGGGAACAACAACGCCGCTATCTAAAATACGAAGTTTTCCCAAATCGTGTGACATAATTTCATACCAACCGGAGTGTATGTATCCGTTTTTGGTATTTTTCTTACTTGGCACAAAGGGCCACACAGAATCATCTGGCTCGGTCACCTCGGGCACATCCGATGTGACCGTAATGGTATAGCTCGCAGCAACGACGGGGCCTTCATAGACATAAACCGCTGCTTTTCCTGCCTTGAGGGCAGTAATCAAGCCCGCATTGGTGACGGTAACCACTGACGTATTGGTGGAAATAAAGGAGGCGCCTTCTATTTGCTTTTTATCCCCTACCTTCATGTCAAGCTGAAACTTCTTTGTCTCCTGCGGGGTGTCACCGGGGGTTACGGTAATGTTCCAAGTGACAACACCGCCACCGGATAAATAGAGTCCGATGTTTGTCTGTCCCTCTCCCATGGCGGTGATTTTTCCCTCTTGTGTCACCTGTGCAATGCCAGGGTTTGAGCTAACAAAGGTGCCCGTACCCTTCCCCTCTAGCTGATAGCTTTCGCCACAGCGCAGGGTCACATCGCTCGCCGCCAGCGCTGTCAAGGGCAGCATCGTCAGCAGCATACACAGCAGCAAGAGCATACTCAGGATTCGTACTCCCGAGAATCCGTGCCTCTCTCCGCTTGCGCAGTGAATCTTTTCTTTCATGTATTCTCCTCCTTCACTTATTTTGTAGCCTCTCCGTTTCTCCACATTGTGGTAGACGAACGGCCTTCTGTGGGTGGATACGGAGGACTTCCCCTATGAACGTATCCCACCCCTTCTTTTTTGAGTATAGCATCTTTACATTTTAATAGGGAACAATCTGCGCCAACGACCCGTTTTTCGACGTGAACGGGAAGCAGGAGGATGAAATCAGAGGTTCCCTCATACAAATCCTTTTTACTTTCCTCAAACTGTGGTATAATGACGGTATCACAGTTCGTATACCATGTTTGATCCATCTCTTACAAAAACCGCAAGTAGATTTGTGCGATCAACGTGTCCCTATTGATAGGAGGTCTTTTCTTTATGGCGGATACCTTAACCGGATTATTACAGCAAAACAGCATGACGGCAGACAGCTTAGACCTTGGTACCACCACCCAGCTTTTCCTCTCCCAAATGAGAATTTCCCTCTATGGCGGTTCCTCGTCTATCCCCATGCTGCCCACATTTTTAAAGCCCGCAGGCATACTTTCAGACGACACCCCTGTCGCTGTCGCTCTCTTGGATGACAAAGAGGTCGCCACCGCTCTGGTTACCTTCCAGAACGGAATACCACTTATCACCCCCGGAGAGCGATTCCCCATTCCCGGGCGGGACTATCCCGCTCCCCTCTCTGATATTCTCTATGCCGTGGCGGAGCTTTTGGAGCCGCTGCTTCCGCTTGCCCAGCGGATTGCCCTTTGCCTGCCCTTCCCCGTCGATTACACGGGAAAAGGGGATGGCGTAGTGCGGCGGTTTCCCGGCACCATGACCGTCACCGACTTTGTCGATGCCCCCATTTTGGCAGGCTTGGCGGAGGAATTTTCCAGCCGCTCCTATCCCCCTCTCCCCATGACCTTGGTCAATACAACCACCGCTGTTTTAACTGCGGGTAAGGTGATGTATCCCAACGAAAACCGCTATATGGGACTCACATGGGGCACTGCTCTGGACGTTGCTTTTGCCGCCCCCGGCAGCATTCTCCTACGCTTTCGGGGCATTCCTCAGCACCTTATGCTGTTTTACGGCGGATTTTCCGCTGCCGAATGCGTCCCCTTCGGGCTTTCAGATGCCGCCATGGACCGAGATTCCTATGCCCCCGGACGTGACCTCTATCTCAAAATGGCGGCGACGGATTATTTGGGTGAAATCTTCCGCCTTACCATGATTAAGGCATCCGAACGCAAGCTGCTCACCTTCGGCTGTAGCCGAGATATTCTCTCGCTTCGCTCCTTAGATTTGCAGTCTGTAATAGACTTCCTAGAAGCACCCGAAACCGGCGGCACCATTGCTCACTTCTGTCGAGAACCACAGGATCGGGCGGTTGGTCTTCAAATTGCCCATGCTGTGATTGACCGTGCCGCTCGTTTGATCTGTGCCAATCTTTCCGCTGTGCTGCAATTTTCGGGAGCAGGGCGTGAGGCTCCCGTCTGCGTTGGAATCGAAGGCGAGGCCTTTTCCTTCGCTCCGCTGCGGGAAGCCCTTGATACCCACTTGCAAGCCTTTACCAAGAATACCTTAGGGCTGTCCGTCCGTCTGTATCAGCAAGCCGAGATGTCAACCATCGGTGCGGCGGCACTCGCCCTCTATAACCCCGCCTGAACCCCTTTTGAAAGCACTGGCTCTCAGTGGAAAAGAAAGAGAAACAAGGAGAATGAAACCATGAAAATTATCGCAGTCAATGGAAGTCCTCACGAAAACGGCAACACCAAGCACGCCTTGGACTTGATGGGTGAAGTCTTTGCCACACACGACATAGCGTTTGAAATCCTTTCCATCGGAAAACATCTAGCCCCCTGCACCGGCTGCTTCCGCTGTGCCAAAACGCATACCTGTACGCTCCCCGATGATGGTTTAAATGCAATGTATGAACGTCTGACCGAGGCAGACGGTGTGGTCTTTGCCTCCCCTGTCTACTTCGCCTCCGTCACCAGCGGGATGCGCTGCTTTATGGATCGCATGGGCTGCATTGATATGAACAATGGACGAAAGTTCCGATTTAAGGTCGGCGTACCTGTCGCTATCGCACGTCGTGCCGGTGCTGTGGGTGCCATTGATGAGTTGATGCACTATATCAGCTATGCACAAATGATTGTCCCCGGTTCCCTTTATTGGCCACTCGCCTATGGAAACAAGCCCGGGGAGGTTTTGGAGGATGCCGAAGGCGTGCAAACCTTACAGGTCTTAGCGGAAAGCATGGTCTATGTCATGCAGACGATGGCCGCAGGACAGGCTCAAGTCTCTCTCCCGCCCCTTCCCCGCAAGATTTATACCAGCTTTATTCGATGATCGGGGGTTTTTATGAATAAAAAGCTGCTCATTGTCTCCGCTGCTGTCCTCGCACTCTGTTGTCTCCTTGTTTTTGTGGGGCTGCGTCATGAAAAAGGCAGTGCTGCGCCCACTCAAACGCAGCAGTCGCAAGGAGATCAAACCCAACAATCGGCAGACAAGCCGACCGCACAGCCACCCGTCACAGCCACTCTAGCCGTTTGCGGTGATATCATGAGCCACTCACCCCAGACAAACGACGCTTACGATGCCGCTACGGACACCTATTCCTATCTCCCCTCCTTTCAATTCATCAAGCCTTGGATTGAACAGGCGGATTTCGCCGTAGGGAATCTGGAAACCACGCTCAACGGTCCGCCCTATTCCGGCTATCCTCAATTCTGTGCGCCAGACGCCCTCGCCTATGACCTCAAAGCCGTTGGCTTTGATCTGGTGACCACTGCCAATAACCACAGTATGGACAAGGGCTTTGGCGGTCTTTCCCGCACCTTGGAGGTTTTGGACACCGCCGGCTTACAGCACGTTGGCAGCTATCGCACACAGGAGGAGCTAAACGCCGAAAACGGGGTCGTGATCGCCGATGTGGGAGGCATATCCGTTGCCTTTTTGGGCTATACCTATGGCACCAACGGCATTCCGATTCAGGATGCCAATGCCTTCTGCCTGAATCGTTTCAACACGGATTACATGACGGAGTGTAAAACGCTGGATACAGAAAAGCTCACCCGTGAGCTGACCTATGCCAAGAGCAAAAATCCAGACCTCATCGCTGTGATGATCCACTGGGGCCTTGAATATCAAACCACAGAAAACGAGTATCAGGATCAGGTGGCTGATTTCCTCATCAAAAACGGTGCAGACTTGATTTTAGGCAGTCATTCTCATGTGCCGCAGCCCATGATGACCAGAACGGTTAACTTGGACGGCGGCAGCACCCGCTCGGGCTTTGTTGCCTATTCCTTGGGGAACTTCTTCTCTAACCAGAGTCCCGCCACCGTGAATGTCAACTATACTGACACCACCGCCATTTTAAATCTGGAGCTGACCAAGAATTTTGAAACAGGAGAGACTACGGTATCCAACGTTGCCTATGTCCCGCTTCTGGTTTTAAACCGTGGTGCCGCCGCCGACCCTCGCTATTACATCATGGATGTCCACGCCGGCATCTCCGCACATGATTCCGGCGATACCTCTGTTGTCACCGACGCAGTCTATGCTCAGCTCAATTATGCGCTGGAAGGCTGCCGCAGCATTTTAGGTAAGGATCACGAAAAAGCCGCCTAAGCTGCCGAGAAAAAAAGCACCATCGCTTCTGAATGAAACGATGGTGCTTTTTAAACCGTCAGGTATTCTTCTATTAGTTTGCTTCTCTGACGAGCTTTGCGGTTTCAAGCGCAATCATCAGCTCCTCATTGGTGGGGATGAGCAGAATGGCATTGGGGGAATCATCGGTGGAGATGATAGCTTCCTTACCACGGACGTTGTTCTTCACGGGATCGACCTTGAGACCCAAGAATTCCAAGCCTTCCATGATCTTTGCACGGAGGGTTGCGGAGTTTTCGCCGACACCTGCGGTGA
>CAYQRI010000013.1:1728-3100 GCA_964420085.1 uncultured Ruminiclostridium sp. | reverse complement strand
CCTTCCATGATCTTTGCACGGAGGGTTGCGGAGTTTTCGCCGACACCTGCGGTGAAGACGACAGCGTCCACGCCGCCCATAGCAGCAGCACAGGAGCCGATTCTCTTGGTGACCTTGTAGCAGAAGACGTCGATGGCCAGCTGTGCGCGCTCGTTGCCCTCATCGGCAGCCAGCTCCAAGTCACGGAAGTCGGAGGAGACACCGGAAATACCCAGCATACCGGATTCCTTATTCAGCACGTTCTCCACACGCTTACCGGAATAGCCACGCTGGTCAGCGATGTATTCGAGGATAGCGGAGTCGATGGCGCCGGAGCGGGTGCCCATGGGCAGACCGTCCTGGGGGGTGAAGCCCATGGAGGTATCGATGGACTTACCGAACTTTACGGAGCAGGTGGATGCACCGTTGCCAAGGTGGCAGGTAGCGATCCGCAGCTCTTCCAGAGGACGACCGAGCATCTCTGCTGCACGCTCGGAGACATACTGGTGGGAGGTGCCGTGGAAGCCGTAACGACGCACCTTATTTTCAGTGTACCAACGGTAAGGGACAGCATACATATAAGCCTTGGGGGGCATAGTCTGATGGAATGCGGTATCGAAGACAGCGACCATGGGCTTTTCGGGCATGACATCCTCACAAGCCTCGATGCCGACAATGTTGGCGGGGTTGTGGAGAGGTGCCAGGGGGATACATTCCTTGATGCCCTTCATGACCTTTCTGTCGATGATGACAGACTCGGTGAAGGCTTCACCGCCGTGCACCACACGGTGGCCGACTGCGTCGATTTCGTCCATGCTCTCGATGACGCCATAGTGGTTGTGCTGCAGCATAGCCAGCACTTCCTTGATGGCAGTCTCGTGATCGGGCATATCGACATCTGCGTCAAACACGTCCTTGCTGGTGGGGGTGTGCTTCAGGTGTCCGTCGATGCCGATTCTCTCACAAAGACCCTTTGCCAGAACGACTTGGGTATCGGGGTCGAGCAGCTGATACTTCAAAGAAGAGCTGCCTGCGTTAATAACCAAAATTTTCATGGTAAGTTGCACTCCTTAAACAATCTATGATATTCTTGCTCTATTCGCCCTTTCGGGGTAATATATTCACATACACTTCTATTCTAGCCTATTTTTTCTGAAAGGACAACGGTTTTTTCCAAAAACTTTTCATTTTTTTCTGAAAGGAGTTTGTCTATGCATACAGTTGGCGTGATTGCGGAATACAATCCCTTTCACAGCGGGCATCGGTATCATTTAACCCGTCTGCGTGAGACCTTCGGCACGGACTGCGGCATTGTCTGTGTGATGAGCGGGCATTGGGTGCAGCGTGGCGATGCGGCCCTTTGTGACAAGTGGACACGCACGCAGCTTGCCTT
>CAYQRI010000013.1:0-1628 GCA_964420085.1 uncultured Ruminiclostridium sp. | reverse complement strand
TGCAGCGTGGCGATGCGGCCCTTTGTGACAAGTGGACACGCACGCAGCTTGCCTTAGCCGGCGGTGCGGACTTAATTTTAGAGCTGCCCACGGTTTGGGCGGTTTCCTCGGCGGAGCATTTTGCCCGTGCCGGCGTTTCTCTTTTGAATGCCACGGGGGTTGTGGATACCCTTTCCTTCGGGAGTGAGACGGGGGACTTATCTGTCCTGCAAGCCGTAGCAGCTGCCATCGATTCCCCTGCTTGGCAGGCTGCATTGCAGGAACAGTTAGAACGGGGGCTATCCTTCCCTACCGCTCGTCAAAATGCAACCTCGGCTCTGCTGGGTAGTCGGGCAGATTGTCTGCATTCTGCCAACAATAGCTTGGGGGTGGAGTATCTCCGTGCGCTGCGTCATACGACGAGCCGTATGATCCCCCATACCATCCAGCGTCTTGGTGCAGGGCACGACAGCCGCCAAACCGATACGCACGTTTCCGCTTCCTATTTACGGGAACAGCTTCTGGCAGAGGAACCGACCGACCTCTCGCCGTATCTGCCCGAAGCGGCACAAATTCTGCTCAGACACGACCCCGCTTCCCTTTCCTTCTGTACCCAAGGGGTTTTGTCCAGACTGCGCCTTCTGACGGAACCGGACTATTCCAAGCTGCCCGACTGCACAGAGGGCTTGGGCTATCGCATGGAAAAGGCAGGGAGAGAAGCCAACACCCTCCCTGCCCTGTACGACATGGTGAAAAGCAAGCGCTATGCCCACGCACGCATACGGCGGCTCGTTCTGTGGGCATTTTTGGGACTTTCGGCAGAAGACCGCCCCGCCGCACCACCGTATTTGCGTGTATTGGGCTTTTCTGCACGGGGACAAAGCCTGCTTCGCCAAATGAAGCAAACCGCTTCCCTGCCAATTTTGACAAAGCCCGCCCACGCAAGGACGCTTTCACCCGTTGCTTCTGCTCTGTTTCAGAAAGAAGTGGAGTGCAGCCTGCTCTATGACCTCTGCCGCAAGAATTTCGGAATCCTAGACGGAAAAAATGAATATACCCAGAATCCGATCAGACTGTAAATGGAAATCCCCCATCCTCTCAAAAAATGAAAGGATGGGGGAACTATTTTTAGAACAATCCAGAAATCTTGCCGCTTGCATCTACGTCGATTTTCTCCGCCGCAGGCATCTTAGGAAGACCCGGCATGGTGAGGATATCGCCCGTCAGTGCAACGATAAACCCAGCACCGGCGGAAACCTTCAGGTTCCGCACCGTCACGGTAAAGCCCTCGGGTGCACCCAACAGGGCGGCATTGTCGGAGAAGCTATACTGTGTCTTTGCCATACAGATGGGATAGTTGCCAAAGCCCTGCTCGGTGAGCTGCTTGGCCTGCTTCTTGGCTTCGGCAGTCAGCTCCACCTTGTCACCGTGGTAGATTTTGGTTACAATATCGTGCAGCTTTTCTTCAATGGTAGAATCCAGCTCGTAGGAGTAGCGGAAGTCGTTTTCCATCTCACAGAGACGAACGATCTCCTCTGCCAGTGTAACGCCGCCTGCGCCGCCCTTGCCCCAGACCTCAGACAAAGCGACATTGACACCCAGTTTCAATTTATTCTTGCCCTTCCAGCCCAGCTCCCGGCCGGGGTCGT
>CAYQRI010000012.1:0-27746 GCA_964420085.1 uncultured Ruminiclostridium sp. | reverse complement strand
CCCAGAACCGCACCAGTGGCAGCAGCTACGGCTTCTACTTTGGCGGCACTACCTCTGGTAAGGCGGTGACCGAGCGGACAGCCATGCAGATGACGGCGGTCTACTCCTGTGTCCGTATCCTTGCCGAGGCGGTGGCGGGCTTGCCGCTGAACATCTACAAATACAACGCCGATGGCGGCAAAGAAAAGGCCCTCAACCACCCACTGTATCTGCTGCTACACGATGAGCCAAACCTGGAAATGAGCAGCTTCGTGTTCCGAGAAACCCTCATGACCCATCTGCTGCTCTGGGGTAACGCTTACGCACAGGTGATTCGCAACGGACGTGGTGAGGTGGTGGCGCTCTATCCGCTGATGCCCAACCGCATGACGGTGGATAGGGACACAAACGGTCAGCTTTATTACGTCTACAACCGCAGCAGCGACGATGCGCCAACCATGAAGGGGCAAACCGTCACCCTCAAACCATCGGATGTGCTGCACATCCCCGGGCTGGGCTTTGACGGTCTGGTTGGCTACAGCCCCATCGCCATGGCAAAGAACGCCATCGGCATGGCAATCGCCTGCGAGGAATACGGTGCTAAATTCTTTGCCAACGGTGCTGCTCCGGGCGGCGTGTTGGAGCACCCCGGCACGATTAAAGACCCCACCCGTGTCCGCGAAAGCTGGCAGTCCACCTTCGGCGGCAGCGGAAACGCCAACAAAATCGCCGTTTTAGAGGAGGGCATGAAATACACGCCCATCGGCATCTCCCCGGAGCAAGCCCAATTTCTCGAAACACGCAAATTCCAAATCAATGAAATTGCTCGAATTTTCAGAGTGCCACCCCACATGGTAGGCGACCTTGAAAAGTCGAGCTTTTCTAATATTGAGCAGCAGTCACTGGAATTCGTGAAATACACCCTCGACCCGTGGGTGATCCGCTGGGAGCAATCCATTCAGCGCAGCTTACTCACATCAGACGAAAAAAATCAGTATTTTGTGAAGTTCAACTTGGAAGGACTGCTCCGTGGTGACTATGCTTCCCGCATGGGCGGCTACGCCACCGCACGGCAGAACGGCTGGATGTCTGCAAACGACATCCGCGAGCTTGAAAATCTCGACCGCATCCCTGCCGAAGACGGCGGCGACTTGTACCTCATTAACGGCAATATGCTCCCACTGAAAAATGCAGGGGCCTTTGCAGATACCAATTCTGAAGAAACGGAGGAAACCGAAATTGAACAATCCGAAAAAGTTCTGGGCATGGAAAAATCAAGTCGAGCCAGAAGCAGACCGGGTGCTTGAAATCTACGGCACCATTGCCGAGGACAGTTGGTTTGACGATGATGTCACGCCCAAGCTGTTCCGGGACGAGCTGTTTGCCGGAAGCGGCAATGTGACCATCTGGATCAATTCCCCCGGCGGTGACTGCGTGGCGGCAAGCCAGATTTACGCCATGCTCATGGATTACAAGGGCAGTGTCACCGTCAAGATTGACGGCATTGCAGCATCGGCGGCATCAGTCATTGCCATGGCGGGCACGAAGGTGCTCATGGCACCCACGGCGCTGGTGATGATTCACAATCCGCTGACGGTGGCCATTGGTGACAGCGAGGAAATGCAAAAAGCCATCGCTATGCTGGGCGAGGTGAAGGAATCCATCATCAACGCCTATGAAATCAAGACCAACCTGTCCCGGGCAAAATTGGCACATCTCATGGACGCTGAAACTTGGATGAACGCAAACAAGGCAATGGAATACGGCTTTGCAGACGGTGTTCTGGAGGATGAAAAGAAGTCCCCGGAGGCCGTCCTTTCTTTTGCCTTTTCCCGCAAAGCAGTGACCAATTCACTGCTGAATAAGCTCTGCCCCAAGCCCCAGAAGGGCACCCCTGCCGCCGACCTTGAGAAGCGGCTGAACAACATCATTCACTAATTTTGAGGAGGATTTTACTATGAATCAGATTCAGGAACTGCGCGAAAAGCGCGCAAAAGCATGGGATGCTGCCAAGGCGTTCCTTGACAGTAAGCGTGATTCCAAGGGCATTGTGTCCCAAGAGGACACCGCCGTCTATGACAAAATGGAAGCCGAGGTTGTGGCGCTGGGCAAGGAAATCGACCGTTTGGAGCGTCAGTCCGCTCTGGATGCAGAGCTTGGCAAACCTACCAGCCAGCCCATCACCGAAAAGCCCGCAAATGCCAAGGATAAGGAAAAGCGCGGCCGTGCTGCCGATGCCTACGGCAAGTCCTTCTGGAATGCCATGCGTTCCAAGGCTCCCAGCTATGAGGTGCTGAATGCCCTACAGGAGGGCACCGACTCCGAGGGCGGCTACCTCGTCCCCGATGAATTTGAGCGTACGCTCGTGCAGGCATTGGAGGAGGAGAATATTTTCCGTTCTCTTGCCAAGCTCATCACCACCAGCTCCGGCGACCGCAAAATTCCCATCGTTTCCGCCCACGGCTCCGCTGCGTGGATTGATGAGGAGGGTGCATACACCGAGAGCGATGAAGCCTTTGGTCAGGTGTCCGTATCCGCCTACAAGCTGGGTACGCTCATCAAGATTTCCGAGGAGCTGCTGAACGACAGCGTGTTCGACCTTCAGTCCTATATCGCCACCGAGTTTGCCCGCCGTATCGGTGCCAAGGAGGAGGAATCCTTCTTTGTGGGTGACGGCAACGGCAAGCCGACTGGTATTTTCGCGGCAAACGGCGGCGGTCAGGTCGGCGTCACCACGGCGGGTGCTACCGCCATCACTGTGGACGAACTGATTGACCTGTTCTATTCCCTCAAGTCCCCTTACCGCAAGAAGGCCGTGTGGGTGATGAACGATGCCACGGTCAAGGCTATTCGCAAGCTGAAGGACGGTCAGGGGCAGTACCTCTGGCAGCCATCTATCACCGCAGGCACGCCCGACACCATTCTCAACCGCCCGGTCTACACCTCGTCCTATGTGCCCACCCTCGCCGCCAGTGCTAAGACCATCGCCTTCGGTGATTTCGGCTACTACTGGGTGGCAGACCGACAGGCACGTTCCTTCAAGCGTCTCAACGAGCTGTACGCTGCCACCGGTCAGGTGGGCTTCATGGCAACCCAGCGTGTGGACGGCAAGCTGATTCTGCCGGAGGCCATCAAGGTGCTCCAGCAGAAAGCCTAACGGAGGTGCGCTATGAGTTATAACGCAAAAAACTATATGGCGCAGGGCGGCGAAAAGCTGGTCATTGGCGGTACACTGGAGATTTTGGAGGGGGCCTCGGTGACGGGGCTTCCTTCTTCTTTTACTCCTGCCGCCAACCAGACGAACAGCGAAGCCACCACCATTGCAGCACTGAAAGACGATTTCAATGCGCTGCTTGCCAAGCTGAAAGCCGCCGGGCTGATGGAAGCCGATTCTGAATAAGGAGGTGCGGCGGTATGACGCTGCTTGAAAAAGTCAAAGCAAATCTCATTTTGGAGCACGATGCGGACGATGCGCTTTTGCAGATGTACATCACCGCCGCTGTATCCTATGCTGAAAGCTATCAGCATATTGCCGCTGGCTTTTATGCCGAAAACCCCATGCCGCCCACTACCGAGCAGGCCGTCATTATGCTGTCGTCCCACTTTTATGAAAGCCGGGACGGCAGCACCGGCGGCTTCTTTGCCGACAATGTGCAGGCGGGCGCACAGGTGTGGAACACGGTCAATCTGCTACTGCGGCTTGACCGGGATTGGCAGGTGTAAGCCATGTCCTTTGGAAAAATGAACACCTTTATTAAAATTGTGCAGCCGCAGACCGCAAAGGACAGCGAGGGCTTTTCTATTGAAAGGGATGCGGTGATTGCCTCTGTCCGCGCTTACCGCGAGGGTCGGCATGGCAACGAAAAATGGGCAAATCGTGCCACGTTCTCTGAAGCTACTGATTTATTCCGGTTTCGTGCCATACCCAACATGGAGATTACCACTGACATGGCAATCATCTGTGCGGATGAGCGGTTTGAAATTACCTCTGTGGAGGATGTCAAAGGTCGTGGAATATATATCGAAGTTCTGGCAAAGGCGGTGAAACCCAGTGGCTAAAGCAAGTTATAAACTCCCAGAGGACTTTCTCCTCAAATTATCCAAGCTGGGCAGTCACACCGATGCCATTCTCTCCGAGGTGCTGCAAGCAGGCGGTGAGGTGGTGGCAGCGAAGGCTGCCTCCAATCTCAGTTCTGTTATTGGGCAGAAGCTCAAGGAGGACAGCCGTTCCACCGGGCAGCTGGCTTCTGCCTTGGGTGTGTCTCCCGCCATGCAGGATAAGGACGGCAATTTCAATGTCCATATCGGTTTTGACGAAGGACGCACCGATGGCAAGAGCAATGCCATGCTGGCGGGTGTTCTGGAATATGGCAGGCACGGTCAGCCTGCAAAACCGTTTATGAAGCCTGCCAAAACAGCCAGTAAAAATGCGGTCATTTCTGCCATGCAAGCCAAGTTTGACGAGGAGGTGGCAAAGCTGTGAGCTTGCTTTCTGAACTGAATACGCTGCTTTCACCCTTGCTCCCCATTGAAACCGGTGCGTTTTCCGACACGCCCCCAGAGCGGTATCTGGTACTGACGCCGTTGTCCGATAGCTTTGCGCTTCACGCAGACAATGCGCCAAGTGCAGAAATCCAAGAGGTGCGGCTGTCCCTGTTCGATAAGGGCAGCTACACTTCCATAAAAAGCAAAATTGTCCGCACTCTTTTGAATGCGGACATTACCATAACCGACAGACGGTACATCGGTCACGAGGACGATACCGGCTATCACCACTATGCCATTGACGTGGCAAAAAACTATGAATTGGAGGATTAACCATGGCTACCATTGGTCTTGATAAACTGTTTTATTCCAAAATCACCGAAGCTACCGACGGCAGCGAAACCTATGCCGAGCCTGCACAGCTTGCCAAAGCCATCTCGGCGGAGCTGTCCATCGAACTGAACGAAGCAACGCTCTATGCCGATGACGGTGCGGCAGAGGTGGTGAAGGAATTTAAGTCTGGCACATTGACGCTAGGCATTGACGACATCGGCACTACCATCGCAAACGACCTTACAGGTGCGCAGATTGATAACAACAAGGTGCTCATTTCCGCATCCGAAAACGGCGGTGAGCCTGTGGCGGTGGGCTTCCGTGCGCGGAAATCCAACGGCAAGTACAAGTATTACTGGCTCTATCGTGTCATTTTCGGTATCCCGGCGACCAACCTCGCCACCAAGGGCGACAGCATCACCTTCTCCACGCCCACCATTGAGGGCACCATTTACCGCCGCAACAAGCTGGACGGTCAGGGCAAGCACCCGTGGAAGGCCGAAGCCAACGAGGGCGATGCCAGTCTGCCTGCATCCGTAATTTCTCAGTGGTTCGATGATGTCTACGAGCCGGATTTTGCTATCCCGGGAGGTAACGCATGATGAATGACCGCAGTGCAAAAATCTCCATCGGTGGGCAGGATTATGAGATGCTGCTCACCACCAGAGCCACCAAGGAAATCGCCAAACGCTACGGCGGATTGTCCAATCTGGGCGAAAAGCTGATGAAAACCGAGAATTTCGAGTTGGCGCTGGATGAGGTGGTGTGGCTGATTACGCTGCTTGCCAATCAGTCCATTCTCGTCCACAACCTGCAAAATCCGCAGGAGAAACGCACCGAGTTGACCGAGGAAGCGGTGGAGCTGCTCACCTCGCCCTTTGAGCTTGCCGACTACAAAAATGCCATCATGGATGCTATGTATAAGGGTACCAAGCGTGAAGTGGAATCGGAGGACGACCCAAAAAACGCGGCGGTCGGGTAAGCGATAATGAATTGTTTGCCCGACTGATTTTTTACGGTGTATCTCTGCTCCACAGGTCTGAGCAGGAGGTCTGGCTCATGCCCATCGGCCACCTGCTCGACCAGTGGGAGTGCTATAAGCAGTTTAACGGTATGGCAAAGGCCAAGAGAGAGTGGTTCATTGATGAGGTAATTCCGGCGGGGATATAGCAAACATATTGCTTTATCTCCGCTTCCCTGTGTGATATAATTCTAAATAACCGTTTTAACTCGTTTGCTTTGTAATAGGCGGAGAAGGCGAACTAAGGATTATTTATATGTTTGTTTATTGACAACAGCAATTGAATAATGGTAATATATAAATCAATATATAGAGATTGGAGTTGAAAAAATGCGCAATACTTCTTGCTAATTATTTGGGTAGAATAAAACGAACAAACGGCGGATGCCGTAGTTTTGTTATGCCTGTGCAAGAAGGTTATCCATTTTTTCAACTTATATTATACTGAACTTATGCTTTTTTAATAAGCATTGTTTTGTCTTTTAGTGGTTGTAAGAATTAACTTTCTTGCAGCAACTTTTATTTTACAGGATGACAAAACATTGTCATTAATTAACGTTAGTAATTTAACCTTTAGTTACCCTGGAAGCTTTGACAATATATTTGAGAACATCAGCTTTCAGATTGATACCGACTGGAAATTAGGCTTTACAGGTAGAAATGGCAGGGGAAAAACAACATTTCTCAATCTTTTACTTGGCAAATATAAATATTATGGACGTATTTCCGCTTGTGTTGATTTCGAGTATTTTCCATTTGAAGTACCTGACAAAACAGCAAACACCATAGATGTTATAGATTGCATTTGCTATGACTATCAAGAATGGGAGTTGTCAAGAGAGTTAAATCTTTTGCAGGTGTCAGATGATGTGCGGTATCGTCCCTTTCATACTTTGTCAAATGGCGAACAAACTAAAGTTATGCTTGCTGCATTGTTTTTAAAAGAGAATCGCTTTTTGCTAATAGACGAGCCTACCAATCACCTTGATGTTTTAGGGCGTCAGATAGTTAGTAGCTATCTCAAAGGTAAATCAGGCTTTATACTTGTATCTCATGACCGATGTTTTTTAGATGAGTGTGTAGACCATATATTATCAATAAATAAATGCAATATTGAAATTGAGAAAGGAAACTTTTCATCGTGGCTTGTGAACAAAGAGCGACGAGAGAGCTTTGAACTCTCTGAAAAAGATAAACTCAAAAAAGAAGTAAAGCGATTGGAAAAGACAGCTAAAGAAAAAGCTGGGTGGTCCAATGAAGTTGAAAGAACAAAATATGGTACAAGGAATTCAGGGCTTAGACCAGACAGAGGTTATATTGGGCATAAGGCTGCAAAAATGATGAAGCGCTCAAAGGTCTTAGAGCAGAGGCAACAAATTGCCATAGAGGAAAAATCAAAACTACTTAAAAACCTTGAAACCGCCGAGAGTTTAAAACTATCGCAACTAAGTTATCACACCTCACCTCTTGTTGCACTTGAAAATATAAGCATAAATTATGGTGAAAATATTGTTTGCAAAAATATATCTTTCGTAATTGAAAAAGGCGATAGAATTTCGCTCTCTGGTAAAAATGGTTCAGGAAAATCCAGCATAATAAAACTCATTTGTGGAGAGGATATTGCCCACAATGGCACCCTGCGAAAAGGCGCAACGCTAAAAATATCATATGTTTCGCAAGACACTTCGCATCTTAATGGAAATCTATCGGACTTTACAAAAATGCACCATATTGACGAAAGCCTATTCAAAGCAATTTTGAGAAAACTTGATTTTGAGAGAGTGCAATTTGAAAAGAATATTGAAGATTTTAGTGGTGGTCAAAAGAAAAAAGTGCTTATTGCAAAAAGCCTATGCGAAAAATCTCATATACTAATTTGGGATGAGCCGCTAAACTTTATTGATGTAATTTCAAGAATGCAAATAGAAAACCTATTGCTCGAATATAAACCAACAATACTTTTTGTGGAGCATGACAGAGCGTTTTGCGACAATATAGCAACAAAAAAGATTATACTTTGATTCTTGTTATGAGCATAATCTCTACTTCGCATTCTTGCCCTTTTACAAAGTAACCGTATAACAACATAGTTTCCTCTAGGCACTCCGAAAGGGGTGCCTTTTTCATGCCATTTTTCGGAAAGGAGGTGGTCACATGGCAGACAATTTCGGCATTAAGTTGGGTGTCGAGGGCGAAAAAGAATTCAAGAAGGCCCTCTCGGACATCAATCAGCAGTTCAAGGTGCTCGGCAGTGAAATGAAGCTGGCCACCTCGCAGTTTGACAAAAACGAGAGCAGTGTGCAGTCCCTCACCGCCAAGAACGAGGTGCTGACCAAGCAAATCGATGCCCAGAAAGGCAAAATTGAAACGCTCCGATCTGCCCTTCAAAATGCCTCCGACAGCTTCGGTGAGAACGATAAGCGTACCCAGCAGTGGGTCATTGCCCTCAACAATGCCGAAGCAGAACTGAACGGCATGGAGCGTGCGCTGAAGGACAACGAAAAAGCGATTGACGATGTGGGCGAAGAAATGGGTGATGCCGCCAAGCAGACGGATAAATTCGGTGATGAACTGGACGAAACAGGAAAAGAAGCCGACTCCTCTGGCGCAAAATTCGAGAAGCTAGGCACTGTGGTCAAGGGTATCGGAGTCGCCATGGGCGCGGCGCTTGCCGCCATCGGCACCGCTGCGGTTGCCGCCGGAAAAGCTCTTGTGGACATGACCGTGGAAGCCGCTGCCTATGCCGACGAAATGCTTACCCAGTCCACTGTCACCGGCATGAGCGTGGAAAGTTTGCAGGCCTATAGCTATGCTGCAGACCTTGTGGACGTTTCGCTCGATACCCTCACCGGCTCCATGGCAAAGAACGTCAAGTCCATGGCCAGTGCGGCAGATGGCTCCGCAAAATATGCAGATGCTTATGCCCAGCTTGGCGTGTCCGTCACCGATGCCAACGGCAATCTCCGTGACAGCGAGGATGTCTACTGGGAGGTCATTGATGCCCTCGGTGGCATCCAAAACGAAACCGAACGCGACGCCCTCGCCATGCAGCTGTTCGGAAAATCCGCACAGGACTTGAATCCCCTCATTGCCCAAGGCAGTGAGGGGATTGCTGCGCTCACGGAAGAAGCCCACCGCATGGGCGCGGTACTTTCCGAGGAGAGCATTGCCAAGTTGGGTGCATTCGATGATTCCGTTCAACGGCTTAAACAAGGCAGTGAAGCCGCCAAACGGGTTATGGGCACAGTGCTATTACCGCAGCTGCAGTCCCTTGCAGATGATGGCGTGTCCTTGCTGGGTGAGTTTACCTCTGGGCTGGTGGAAGCGGGAGACGATTTCGATAAAATCAGCGAGGTTGTCGGCAATACCGTCGGCGGTCTGGCGGACATGATTATGGAGCATCTGCCGAAAATCATTCAAGTGGGTATGGACATCGTCATGGCGATTGGAAATGCCATCATCGAAAATCTCCCCACCATTGTGGACTGCGCATCCTCCATTATGATAACGCTGCTCGAAGGGCTGATTCGAGCGCTGCCTTCTCTGACGGAAGGGGCGCTTCAACTTGTTTTAACACTCGTGCAGGGCATCATCGACAACTTGCCTGCACTGGTGGAGACGGCACTCCAGATGATTGTGACACTTGCTACGGGCATTGGCGAAGCGTTGCCGGAGCTGATTCCGTCCATCGTAGAAGCGGTCATTCTCATTGTGCAGACACTGCTAGACAATATGGACAAGGTTCTGGAAGCGGCGTTTGCCATCATTCAAGGCTTGGCAGAAGGGCTTCTGAATGCTCTACCGACGCTGGTGCAAGCGCTGCCACAGATCATCACCACCATCATTAACTTCATCACATCGAATCTTCCTGCCATCATTCAAATGGGTATCACGCTTGTGGTGCAACTGGCGGTGGGTCTGGTGAAAGCCATCCCACAGCTCAGTGCCGCAATTCCCCAGATTATTGCGGCACTGGTGCAGGGACTGGGTCAGGCGGTGGGTGCAGTGGTGAACATCGGCAAGAATATCGTACAGGGTTTGTGGAACGGTATTGCCAGCCTTGCATCGTGGATTTCCCAAAAGGTTTCCAGCTTCTTCTCCGGCATCGTCAATGGAGCGAAGCGTCTGCTTGGCATTCATTCTCCCTCTAAGGTGTTCGCCGGAATCGGCGAGAACATGGGCGCGGGCATCGGCGTGGGTTTCACCGATGCCATGGACGGCGTGGAAAAGGATATGCAGAAGGCAATTCCCACCGATTTTGATTTGGATATGAACGCCGCCGTATCCGGCACGAACGGCATTTCCGTTGCGGCGCAGGCATTCAACGTCACCATCCCCCTGACGCTGGACGGCACGACCCTTGCCCGCATCATTTCACAAATTCAGTGGTCGCAAAACGCAGTCACCGTCCGCAATCTGGGCGTGGTATAAGGAGGTGCTCTTTTGGCTGAATGGACTGATATCACTGCCGCCGCCCTAAACGGCGATTATGACGGCTACATCCGATACGCAAATCAAGTGCTCAGCATCAGCGGAGCGGCAACGGCTTCCAGCACCAACGGCCTGCGGGTGTTCAACATCAAGGAGAATACTCACTACCGTGTGACCATGGTCATGCAGAACCGCTTTCGTCTGGGCTGTGTGCCGGATCTGACTACCGGGCAGACGGTGACAAATTATGTATTCTCTCCTCTTGACCAGAATGACAGCACCAACCAAGGCACCTCCCAGACACTGGAGATTACCTCCGGCACTGGCGAGGTGTTTCTTTGTGTGGGCGGCTGGTCGAGCGGTGCGGGTGATACCATCCTTAACACCCTCGCCACCATCACCTTGGAGGAACAGGGCGAGATCACAAAATACACGGTTACCTTCCTCGATTGGGACGGCAGTGCGCTCAAGACGGAATCGGTAGCGGAAGGTGCAGATGCTGTGCCACCCGCCACTCCCTCTCGCCCCGGCCATGCGTTTACCGGGTGGGATGCAGATTATCACAACATCATGGCAGACCTTACGCTAACCGCCCAGTACCGGGTGCTCAACATCTACACCGTTTCTTTCCGGGATTATGACGGCACGGCGCTCAAGACGGAGTACGTGGTGGAGGGCGAAGCCGCCGTACCACCGGACACGCCCACTCGGGACGGCTATCATTTTGCCTATTGGGATGTGTCCTTTGACTGCATCGTGGCAGATACCCTAGTGACGGCGGTCTATGTGCCGAAAATCATTCACACCGTTACCTTCAAGGATTGGGACGGCACGGTGCTCAAAACACAGACAGTGGAGCACGGCACTGCCGCTGCTGCGCCCGAAGCACCCAGCCGTGACGGATACCGCTTTCTGGGCTGGGACAACGCCTTTTTCATTGTCACCACGGATTTGACGGTCACGGCGCAGTATGAGGAAATCATCTATCACACTGTTCTATTCAAGGACTGGGACGAAACCGTGCTCAAAACTGAAACTGTTGAGCATGGCAAAAGTGCTACCGCACCCACCAATCCCTCCCGTGACGGCTACAGCTTTACCGGATGGCTGCCTGCGGATTTCACCAAAATCACCGCCGATCTCACAGTGGTTGCCCAATATGAGCGCATCATCGTTTATCACTGGGTGTATTTCTACGACAACAACGAGGATTACAACTATTACGGCGAGTGCCGTGTGCAAGATGGTATGGCAGCAATTCCGCCTTTGCCGCCCACCAAGGACGGCTATATTTTTGACCACTGGGATAAGGATTTGACCTGCATCACCGCCGACATGGAGGTGTTTGCAGTGTTCCGGGCGACACTGGAGCACACGGTTATCCGCATCTACACCGCCACAGGAACGCTGCTGCAAACCGTGGACAAGGTGCTCTCGGCCACTCTGCGGGACAGCTTGGATGGTGAATTAACCTTTGAGTTTTCCACCCTTGCTGGTCGTGGTGAGCATTTGCAAACCGGTTGCGTTGCCGAGTTTGAAGGTGAATATTACAACGTGGTGCGAGTGACCAAAAGCATCTCCTCCGGCCTGATGGTGACGGCGGCTGCCTGTGAGCACATTTCCTATGTACTCAATGACGACCGCTACAAAATCAGCGTTTTTGACTTCACTGGCACACCATGGAACGGACTTTCTCAGCTGCTTTCCGGCACACAGTTTGAACCGGGCGAGGTGGAGTTTTCAAGCACCGTTACTATGAAAATCAATCAGGAAACCACCCGCCGTGCGGCGCTCATGCAGTTCATCGCCATTCTAGGCGGTGAAATTGAATATGAGGGTCACTTTATCCATATCCGCAAGCATCGTGGCAGTACCGCCACAAAGCAGCTGCTTGACAGCAAAAATGTCACCGATGTCAGCGTCACCTACGACAGCCGTGCTGACACCACCAGCTACGATATTGCCTTTCACAAAATTGCCGACTGTGCCGTGGGCGATGCGGTGCGCATCAAGTTTTCGCCCCTTGGCGTAGATACCGTCACCCGCATCATCGCTATGGAGTACAACCCGTTCTATCGTTACAGCATCCATGTGGAGGTTGGAAACTACAAGCCGACTATCAACGACAGCCTGTACCGCATTGAGAAAACGGCATCGGACAACAGCGATGATATGTCTGCCATTTGGGATCAGTTTGACAGCTTCGATTCCGACTACGGCGATTTCCAAACCGACTATGACAGCTTTCTCTCCACCTATCGTGAGGTGCAGAACATTTCCGTGGGCGATACGCAGTTCACAGTCAGCTACACCGATGGCAGTATGGAAACCTACAATTATACCGTGGACACAGCGGGACGCATGACCAGCATTACAAGGGTGGTGGGCTAAATGGCGTATGACCGTGGCTTCAACAATCCGCTGGCAATCTGGACAGCCTTTCGCGGCGAGATGCTCACCAACTTGCCCACGCTGAAATGGGTGAAACGGTATGGTCGAGACTTCGGCTACACCACCGGCTACAACAGCATCGCCATTCATTCCAACGACACCAGCTACGTGGTTCGCGCCACCGGGGACTCCATCAACTACATCAGCTACTACGATACGTTGCAAAAGCGCTGGGTGAATACCAATCAAGGTCGCAATTATACTTGGGAATACGAGGGCAACGGCATCTATCTTGGCGTAAACGGTGCATCGGTCTACTACTCCCGTGATGGTCGTTCTTGGCTGTATGCCGGTTACTGCCCCGGGATGCTCAATCCCATTACCTGCGGCGCAAGCAACGGTGTGGGCGGTGTGGTTTGCCCATGGTATGTGGACAATCCGCTCTATTACCGCACCTCGTTTTCACCCGCCGGAGCATGGACGCTGGCAGGCAAATACGATACAGGGCTGATGGTGTTTGGCTCCATGTCCTGCCACAAGGGGATGTATGTGGGCTTTGAGATTGGCAGTCTGTATTCCGACCGGGAGCATTGGCAAGGTATCATGACCAGCACTACCGGGGCATCATGGCGGCGAACACTACAGCTCCCGCATGGTGCGTCCTTTGACGATAGTTCTGCCGGGTTTGGCGATTTTAAGTCAGTAGGCGGCAAGCTGTTTGTGGATACCTATGTCCGCAAGGAAGCTCGTGGCAGCACAACTTATGGCATTGGATTGATGAATGATTCCGCTACTTCCTATGTGGATATTCAGCAGGAAACCGTGCCCTATGGCGTGTATGCCCGCACGATGCCCATCCTCGCCTCGCTCATCTACGTGCCGTCCCTCGGCAAGTTTCTGATGTTCAGTGCCAACATGGTGCTGTCCTCACCCAACGGCAGAACGTGGACGGAGCATCCGCAGACAGGCTTTCCCAACATTAAAAGCAATGCGGTTTATATCCCCGGCGACGGCTTGTACGTGGGGGACAACACCAGCAACAGCTATATTTGGTACGCACCTTGCCCTTAACGGCAGGGTGCTTTTTCATATCCACAAATTAAGAAAAGAGGTTTTATCATGAAAGAATTTTGGACGACCATTCAGTTCGCATTTGCTGCCATTGGCGGCTGGCTCGGTTGGTTCTTGGGAGGTTGTGATGGTTTGCTGTATGCGCTGATTGCGTTCGTGGTGGTGGACTACATCACCGGCATCATGTGTGCCATTGTGGACAAAAAGCTGTCTAGCGCCGTGGGCTTCAAGGGCATCTTCAAAAAGGTGCTCATCTTCGCACTGGTGGGCGTGGCAAACATTTTGGATGTGCAGGTCATCGGCAGCGGCTCAGTGCTGCGCACAGCGGTGGTGTTTTTCTACATCTCCAATGAGGGCGTGTCCCTGCTAGAGAATGCCGGGCATCTGGGACTACCCATCCCCGCAAAGCTGAAGGACATTTTGGAACAACTGCACGACCGTGCGGAGAAGGGAGATTCTGATGAGTAACAGTAAATTAGTAAACTACACAGCGCTTAGTCCCAACTGCAACAAGCCGAGAAATCATACTATCGACACCATCACCATCCACCACATGGCAGGCAATCTCACCGTGGAGCAGTGCGGTGCGGTGTTTGCGCCCGCCAAGCGGCAGGCAAGTTCCAATTACGGCATCGGCACCGATGGCAGAGTTGGCTTGTATGTGGATGAAGCAAACCGCAGCTGGTGCAGCTCGAACGGTGCCAACGACCACCGTGCCGTAACCATTGAGGTGGCGAATGATGTAGTCGGCGGCAACTGGCACGTCAGCGATACTGCTCTCGCCAAGCTGATTGACCTCTGCGTAGACATCTGCCAGCGCAACGGCATTGCGAAACTGAACTACACCGAGGATAAAACAGGCAATCTTACCATGCACAAGTGGTTTGCCGCCACCGCCTGCCCGGGGCCGTATCTGGAGAGCAAATTTCCGTACATCGCCCAACAGGTCAACGCAAGGTTGACTGGTGCAAATACAGACAATTCCACCGCCACGGCAAAGAAATACTATCGTGTCCAGCTTGGGGCATTTTCACAGAAATCCAATGCCGATGCCTATCTTGCCAAGGTCAAGGCTGCTGGCTTCACCGACGCATTCATTAAGTACAGCGAGTAACGCAATCGTCACTTTGGGGAGCGGCCTTATCGGGCCGCTCCCTTTTCTTTTAGGGGGGATAGCATGACACATGAGGAAAAAGGCAGGATTCGTATTCTTCGGATGCGCGGCGACAGCTATGCCAGCATTGCGGCGGCGCTGTCCCTGCCGGAGGGTACGGTAAAGACCTACTGCAACCGCAGCGGCATCAAAAAATCGGCTGCCAGTCTGTGCGAATGCTGTGGCAAGCCTGTGGAGCAAGTGCCGGGGCGCAAGCAAAAGCGCTTCTGCTCAGACAAATGCCGCCTGACTTGGTGGAATCAGAACCGCGATAAATTGGTGCGGCGCTCCAGCATGAAGAAACAGTGCCCGGTTTGCGGGATTGAATTTGAATGCTATGGTGCTGCACGCAAATATTGCTGCCACGCCTGTTATATCCAAGACCGCTTCGGGAAAGCGAGGTTTGAGCATGACCAACGAACAGCTTAAACGAGAACAGAATTACCACACTGCCATGGCACTGGCAAAAATGCTGCTTCGGAATGGCACAATAAACGCTGTGGATTATAAGCAAATTGATACAATGATGCAGGCGAAATTTCGACCTATTATCGCCGGGTTATATCCCCAAAAGACTTGATACAATGGGGCTTTGACGGTAATATGTGACCTACCAAAGGAGGAGGTTTCATGGCAAAAAAGATACGAAAAATTGAGCAGCTTGCAGCCATTTCACCGCAGAAGCGGCGCGTGGCAGCCTATGCCCGTGTATCAAGCGGCAAGGACGCAATGCTCCATTCTCTTTCAGCGCAGGTCAGCTATTACAGCAAGCTCATTCAGGAAAATCCCGGCTGGGAGTTCGCTGGCATTTATACCGATTCCGCACTGACAGGCACGAAGGACACCCGCCCGGAGTTCCAGCGATTGCTGACCGACTGCCGAGATGGCAAGGTGGATATGGTGATTACAAAATCCATCTCCCGCTTTGCCCGCAATACGGTCACTCTGCTGGAAACCACGCGGGAACTGAAAGCACTGGGCGTAAACGTCTATTTTGAAGAACAGAATTTATACACCATCAGCGGGGAGGGTGAGATGATACTCACTCTCCTCGCTTCTGTTGCGCAGGAGGAAAGCCGCGCCACCAGCGACAACTGCAAGTGGCGCATCCGGCATCAGTTTCAAAATGGTGAGCTTGCCAATTTTCGCTTTATGTTCGGATATACCATTAAAAAAGGTGTGGTTGCCATCCATGAGGAAGAAGCCGCTATTGTCCGAAGTATCTTTGCGGATTACCTTTCCGGCATGGGCTGCGGATTGATTTCCAAACGCCTGAGAAAAATAAACGCACCCAGCCTTCGAGACGGACTGTGGTCACCGAAGCGAGTATGTGACGTTCTTCAAAACGAGAAGTACGCCGGAAATGCTCTGCTTCAGAAGAAATACATCGCCGACCATCTGACAAAAAAGGCTGTTCGCAATCGTGGAAGCTTGCCCCAGTATTTTGCCGAGGAAACTCACCCGGCTATTATCAGCCGTGCAGATTACGACCTTGCAATGGAAATCATGGCAGCGAACCGTGAAAAATGTAAGGCTGGGGCAAAACCTAGACAGGAATACCCCTTCACAGGGAAAATCACCTGCGGTCAATGTGGCAAGCATTATCGGCGTAAAGTCACGGCGACCAGGACAGTTTGGATTTGCGCTACATTCAATAATTATGGCAAGGATGCTTGCGCTTCCAAACAAATCCCGGAGGATACCCTGTATGCCCTTACTGCCGAGGTGCTTGGGCTTGAGACCTTTGATGAAGATGCATTCCACGAAAAAGTTGCTTCCATAACGGTGTCCGGTACCAACCAAATTACTTACATCTTCACGGATGGGCAAGAGCGTACCGTTTCGTGGAAAGACCGCTCACGGCGGGAAAGCTGGACAGAGGAAATGCGCCAGCAGGCACGGGAACGAACCATTCAGCAAAGGAGGAATGCATAATGGCAAGAGCCGTCACCATGATACCGCCTACCATGCGGCTGCACACCGCCATGCCGCTTTCCTCCACAGCAGTCCGCAGAGTCTGCGGCTACGCCCGCGTGTCCACCGACAACGAAGAACAGTTGACCAGCTACGATGCCCAGATGGAGTATTACACCGATTTTATCAAGTCGCATGAGGGCTGGGAGTTTGTTTCGCTGTACAGTGATGAGGGCATTTCCGGCACGAGCATCAAAAAGCGCAAGGGCTTTCAGAAGATGATTGCCGATGCTATGGACGGAAAAATCGACCTCATTGTTACGAAATCCATCTCACGCTTCGCCCGCAACACCGTGGATTCTATCAGCACGGTACGGCAGCTGAAAGCCAAGGGCGTGGAGGTATATTTTGAAAAGGATGGGCTGTGGACATTCAACCCCAGCGCAGAATTGACCATTACGATTCTTTCCAGCATCGCACAGGAGGAAAGCCGAAATTTGAGTCAGAACGTCACTTGGGGGCAGCGCAAGCGTTTTGCAGACGGTAAGGTTGCCATGCCCTACAAGCGGTTCCTCGGGTACGAGCGTGGCGAGGACGGCAATCCTGTTATAAATGAGGAACAGGCAGAGCTGGTGCGGCGCATCTACGCCATGTGCATTGGTGGGCAAACACCCTCCGGCATCGCAAAGCAGCTGACCGCCGAGCGCATCCCAACACCCGCGGGCAAGACCATCTGGCAGGCTACGGTGGTAGAAAGTATATTAACCAACGAAAAATATAAGGGTGACGCATTGCTTCAAAAGACCTTCTGTACCGATTATCTTACCAAGAAAATGAAGCCCAACGAGGGCGAAGTGCCTCAATATTATGTAGAGGGAAGCCACCCACCCATTGTAAGCGCCGAGCTTTTTGACCATGTGCAGTGTGAGCTGGAACGACGCAAAAGAATCCGATGCGTTGCAAGCTCCGGCTGCTTTGCGGGGCGCATTTTCTGCGGCGACTGCGGCAGCGTTTACGGTGCAAAAATATGGCACAGCAATTCCAAGTACCGTAAGACCATCTGGCGGTGCAACGGCAAATACGAAAAGTCCGCCACGCCCTGTTCTACTCCGCATTTTTATGAGGAGCAGTTAAAAGAGATGTTCGTAGCGGTCATGAACACCCGGCTTGCAGATAAAACTGCCATCCTTGCCGCTTATAAAGATGTCATTTCCGCACTTACTGACAACACAGCCCTTGGGCAGGAAGCAGAAACGCTTCAAGGCGAGTGTGATGTGGTCATGGAGTTGATGCGGAAAATGGTGCATGAAAATGCACGCCTGCCCCAAGACCAGACAGAATACCAGCGGCGGTATGATGCCCTTGTGACACGCTTCGATGCTGCCAAGGCACGGCTAGATGAGGTTGTCCAGAGCATCCAGCAGCGCAACGCCAAGCGGTTGGAACTTGAAAAATTCGTGCGTCTGCTTAAAAAGCAAATTGGTACGCCGTTATCGACAGGCTAGTGGTCAAATCCGCCACCGAGGCGACCTTCATCTTCAAGGACGGCAGCGAGGTGCCGTGGATAATTCAATAGAGATAATTATAACAGCCCGTAGGGTTCGGTGGTTTTCCGAGCCTTGCGGGCTGTTTTGTTTATTTCAAAAGTTCGTCATAAGTGGTTTTTAGCACATCACGAATTCCACGAAGCTGAGAAGCATAAATGTGCTGAATGCCACGCTCAATCTTTACCAATGTCTCGCGCGTCATTTCGATGTCTTTTAACTGTAATTCTCGCACCAGTTCGGTCTGCCCCATGTGCCGCTCTAAACGAATTCTGCGAATGTTTTGACCAATAAAAATTTCATCTTGCTTTATCTTTTGCACAAGCTCATCTCCGTAGGACTAAAATTAGTCCTTTTCTCTTTATTTTAGGGATAGCTTGTGCTACAATGGGACTAATATTAGTCCACACAATTAGGATATTTTACTTTTTGCTTTTCGTACATGGAGTTGTAGTTTTTAAATGCAGTAGCAAAGAAATTGAATGGGCATTACTGAAAAATTCCGTGTTGAATTGTGTCAAATTGTGGGGTATAATTTTCCATGTAAACTGGGGACATAACGCAACGGCTCCGGTTGCATCAAACCTAATGTTTTTCAAAGAAAGGGGTGCTTTGCATTAAAAAAGTAAATTATAAATTTAGCAAGGCAATTCTTTCCTTGTTACTTGTTATGGTGTTTTGCTTTGCCGGCATGGCGATGCTGTTTAGCAATTTTATTGGTCGCTACAAAGAGAACATTGTATCCGAAAGTGCCAGCCACTTATCAGAAATCAATGCGCAGATTAAAATTTATGTGGAAGAAAAAATCAACAACGACTGGAAGGTAACGCAGAGCATCGCAAATTCCATCAATGCCTATTCTCCACAAGAGAGTGACGCGATGATTGCGCTTTTACAGCAGGAGCGAGATATCTGGCAAGTTTCGGATATTTATATCTACACGCAAGACGGAAACTCAATCAGTGCAGAACGGGATATCAAAAACAACGACACAGCTTCAGATCTCATCTATAATGCCAAAAAGCACGGAAAATACATGACAATTTTGCGTTCTACTGTTACATACACGGTTCCTATAGAAACAGAAACTATGTTAAATGGTTCCAAGGTTGTGGCGCTATCCATTGTGCAAGACCTGGAGTCCTTTGTGGACAATATGGGAATCTCCTCTTTTGACGGCTCGTCCTATGTTTTTTTAACACAGGAAAACGGCTCAAAAATCAGCCAGCTGACCACCACCGGAGCCCCCGATCTTTACAACGCATTTACGCTGTTTGATGGAAAAAGTGTGAAGTGTCTGAATGTAGATGACTTCGTGTTTGACGGAAGCTTCCCCACAGACCAAGCCTACACATTTTTGGTGCAGGACAAAACAGGCGGAGAGTATTTGCTTTCCACCCCCATCCAGACTGACAGCGGTACATGGCGTTTGTTTTATGCTGTGCCGGAAGAGGTGGCCAACAAAACCACAAATGATTTTTCTTCCTACGTTACGCTGTTGAGCATTAGTGTAATGGCGGTTTTTTCCTTGTGCGGAATCATTGCTTTTATTGCCATATATAGAAATCGCCAACGAAAATTTGACCGTGAACTAATTGCCAGAGACCGTATGCTGGACCTTTTGGTAACCAATACACGAAATGCTTTTGCCCTTTTGTCAACACAGCAAGCTACACCACTTTATATGTCTTCGAATGCAAAGCAAATTATTGGCGACATCTCTTTGCGACTTGTGGGCAACGAGCAGGGTTATTCAGTTGAAAATTTTGAAGGCGAAGAAACAGATTCCATTCGAGCAATCAACGCAGAACTGAAAGACTGGAACGCAAAAGAGGAATTTGCAAGCCCATTTATCCCCTATATTGACGACAGTGGCACACAGCGGCATTTTGTACTCAGAATCTATCCGGTTGAAAGTGACCCGGATGAATTTATAGCCATTGCGCAGGATGTCACTCAGGAGCGAGAGCGTGAAGAAACGCTGAAAAACGCATTGGCCGTGGCAGATAGTGCAAATGTTGCAAAAACACGGTTTCTTTCTAATATGAGTCATGATATTCGTACGCCGATGAATGCCATCGTAAACATGACAAACTTTGCCCTTGAGTCTATGGACGACAAGCAGTCGCAGCGGGAATATCTGAATACCATTCGTGACTCTGCGGATCACTTGCTTCACCTCATCAATGACATTTTGGATATGAGCCGTATTGAAAGCGGGAAAACCTCCATCGAATCTGCTCCTTTTGATTTAAGCAAATGCCTGCATGACGTTTGCGAAATTGTAGCACCGCTCTGTGCAGCCAAAAAGCTGGCTTTCTCAACAAACTACAATGAACTGAAAAACACCCAGCTTCTTGGCGATAAGCTCAAACTTTCTCAAGTGCTCATTAACCTCTTAAACAATGCGGTTAAATTCACGCCCGAAAATGGTACCATTCAATTTAACGTTTCAGAACTTCCGTCGTTGAAATCCAAAATGGTTTCCTTGCGTTTTGATGTTTCGGACACGGGCATGGGTATTTCTAAAGAAAATCTGGAGCACATTTTTGATCCTTTTGTCCGAGAGAATGGTGGTCGTGTGCAACAGATTGAAGGCAGCGGCCTTGGACTTTCCATTTGTAAAAGCTATGTGACGGCCATGGGTGGAAAAATTTCCTGCGAGAGCAAAGTTGACAAAGGAAGCACTTTCACCATTGAACTTTTCTTTGAAAAGGATAGCACTGCAAGCAGCACCGAGATTGCAGATACCGCAGCACAGGGCATCACCTTTGACGGAAAACACGCACTTGTATGTGAAGACCACAAGGTAAACCAAGCAATTGCCAAAAAGATTTTGGAAAAGCTGGGTTTTGCGGTGGATATCGCGTCCGATGGCGCAGAGGGCTCACAGAAGTTTATTTCCTCTGAGAATGACTGTTACGACATCATTTATATGGACATCCAAATGCCAGTTATGACCGGATATGAAGCGGCTCAGGCGATTCGTCAAAGCGGCCACCCGCAGGCAAAGACAATTCCAATCATTGCCATGACAGCCAATGTGTTTGCGGAAGATGTGGAGAGGGCTCGGGTCGCAGGCATGAATGGGCATATCGGAAAGCCAATTGTTATAGAAAATTTGATTAGCGAAACACAAAAAGTAATAGGAAAAGAGGAGACATTATGAAAAGGACACTATCTCTTTTTCTGTGCTGTGCATTGACCATCAGCCTTCTGGCTGGGTGCGCAGGCAACGCAGAAAAAACAGACACGCCTACAACAACAGATTCGTCCAATGCAACAGAACTAACCGGCGTAGCAGACAACGAAATTTTTACTTACGACAAAATCGACCCGGACAAGACTACTATTACCGTTGCCAGAGTGGGCAACATCTTCATCAACCGACTGTGCAGGGGCTTTATGGAACAAAACCCGGACATTCAGGTGGTTCAGTTGGATATTACAGGGGGAAATAATGTTGTAAGGCCTTTTCTTGACTGGCTTAGCTATGGTTATCGCCCTGACGCTATGATAATGGGAGGATCTTCTGTTTCAAATATCGTAATGGAAGATTATTTTGAGGACATCACCGCCAACCCTGTGGTCAGCCGTTATGAAGTCGAGTCACTGAATAACTTGTCTGTGGATGGCAAGCTTTATGCACTGCCGGGCCCTGCAACCATCAACGGGCTTTACTACAACAAAACCATGTTTGAACAGTACGGCTGGCAGGTCCCCACCACCATGGATGACTTCATTGCATTGTGCCAACAGATTGAAAAAGATACCGACGGCACTGTGCAAGCGTGGAATCCCAGCGCAAAATATGAAGCGGAACTAATCTCCACCATGGAAGCCTTTACCTATACTGAGCTTTTGGGTGGTGTGGAAAATCGTAGCTGGTACAATGAATTTTTGGCTGGCAATGCCACCTTTGCCAGCCACATGCAGCCGTTTTTTGATCTGTATCAAAGATTTTTGGATGCAGGAATTTTCAAAGAAGAGTACTTTACATACAGCGCAACAACTCGTGCAGAAGAATTTAAAGCCGGCAAAATCGCCATGATAAATTTTAACATTAATAAGAATCTGGAAAGCCCGGATTACGAGTTTGCCTTTGTGCCGTTTCCAACAACCGTAGGAAATGACGGCTACTTGGTTCAAAACAGCAGCTATATTGTTGCAAAGCCCATCAAAGAACGCACAGAGGCGCAAGAGGAAGCAACGCAGAAATTCCTTGACTATATCAGCACTCCGGAAGCGCAGCAGATTTATATCGACACATCTATCATGATCAGCAGTCTGAAGGATTTTGGAGACAGCGACCGCAACCTGCCCCAGGCTATTAAAGATGCCAAAGATGCGGGACATATGTTTACCGCTTTGACATTCCGTAACAGCAGCTTGCCGCAGGATTATTCTCCGCAAAAATTGCTGCGCAATGAGTTTTTGTCTATTTTCAAAGGCGAAAAAACCGCTGCAGAATCTTTGGAATACATGGATGCGGAGCATGTAGCAGCCATGGACGGGAAAACAGACATCAAAACGGAAGTTGTTGCAACAGCGGCAGAAGATTTCACAATTCTGGAAACTTCCAACTATTTTGCAGATATGTTCCGCGAAACGGCGGATGCCGATATTGCCCTTGTGCTGAACAATGCGGAAATGCGCGGAAACCTGATGCGTATCTTCAAAGGAGAGCTGACTGATTCACACGTCACCACTTTGAAGCCTCGTTCACTTAATTCTAAATCTACACTAATCAAGGTAAGCATGACCGGCAAGCAGTTGCTGGATGCGTTAAACCGTCCTTATCGTGATGGTAAGGAAGATGCGGACTGTGTCTATGCTGTTTCTGGACTTCAGTGTACAGTAGCACCCTGGAACGAAGTGGGTAGCAAGGTCTTGTCCGTCACCATGGCAGATGGAACGGCAATTGACGAGAGCAAGCTTTACACTGTGGCAATTTGGCAGGACACTGTATATGAGGAATATATTACCGAAGTGTTGGAAAGCTACGAAGGAACCTTTGAAGAGCTGCTGACCGCGAAGCTGAAAGAGGATCAAACCATTTCTCCTGCAAAGGACGGAAGAATGGAATTGAAATGGGACTAAGCAACGCAAAATGAAAATGCGAATTGAAACCCTCGCCCGAAAATGAAACGGTTTTGAAGCTATCGTTTTATTGTATCACTCAGGTGTTTTAGAGGCAAATTAAAAAACCTTGAGTATCAGGTAAAAGACTTGATACCCAAGGTTTTTTCTTGTTTTTCAAATTTTTCATATGAAATCCTGTATCGAAAAAAGCTCAAAAAAGCCGGAGGTGTGCTACCTCCGGCTTTTTTGTCTTATCTTACTTCCCTACCACCTTAACTGCCCTCAAAGCCATCACCGCCGCCTGATACCGTGGCACCAGCTCGCACGGGTTCTCCCCGTCCGTAATGCCCAGCTTCACCGCTTCCTCCAGCTCCGCCTTCGCCCACTCAGGCACAGGCTGCGCCTTGAGATATCCGTTCAGCTTCCGATAGATTTCCTCACCGTTCATACTGTCCTCCCGTTCTGTCCGATTCTGTCCGCCGTTGTCCGAAGAATCCGAACCGTTCAACTTTGCGTTGACCTTTTCTGCAATCTCCCTATGCCGGCTGTAAAGCCAGTCCCCCGGACAAACCTTATTCGCAAACCACCGATGCACTGTCATATTCTGGAGCCACGTCTTGCCAACAAGGGACTTGTCCCCCTTCCACCGCAGCCGCCCAATGCCGGGGTTCCGGCGGCAGATATCAACCAGCAGGTCAATGAGGGCGGCGTAGGCTTTTGGCGTGACGGCATAAGGGTGCTTTGTATCGCTTGCCACCTCAATGGTAATGCTGCGCTTGTCGTTTGCGTAGGAGGACGTACACATGGAGGTATCTCTCTCCTCAACAAACAGCGCAACCCGCCCGTCGAACCCAATGCCGTAGTTACAGCTTGCCCGGCGGGAACGCTTGGCAAAGACACTGCCCAGCGTCTCGACGCTGCACTGCCCCACCACACAGTGGATGGACACCGTATCAATCTGACTCCCGCCCCTGCCGATGTACTTGTTTGGCGAGATGCAGCGATATGTAACCAGTGGGCTGTTACTCATGAGCTGTCACCTCAGGCAGTCCCGCCACGCTGGTAAGCATACTCAGCACACCCGCAAGAGCGGACGTAGAAAGCACGACAAGCCAATCAACCGAACTTAGCATAGCAGCTGCACCAATCGTTGCCACCGCTGTCTGCGCCATGGTCTTGACGGCTCTGACCGATGCTGCATAGAGCCAATCCAAATTTAGTTTCTTCATTTTGTTTTCTCCTCCAAATCGTCCAGTCGATGGTTTACGACTTTAATTTTTTCCTCCACTACGGGCATACGCCGAGCGAAGTTATTGTGTTCTCTGACCTCACGGGTCAGCTCGTCCATGCGTGTTTCAATGACCTTCTTGGATGCATTGTTAGAGGTCAACACGCCGATGAGCGTGACCGCACCCGTAATGAGTGCGATAATAATTTCTGTCAATAGAGACTCCTTCCCGGGCATAGAAAAATGCCCAGCCATGTACTTGACAAAGCCGGGCAGTGTGTTATACTACAGATACAAAGGACACCGCTGCAATGACGGTTAGCCCTTCACAAGTCAATACATATTACTATGCTGATCGTTCGGGAGCCATCCGGACGGTCAGCACGCTTTTATAGGAAGTATGTAGCTTAAAAAGATTAAGCATACGACAACTTTAAAAAGAAGTTGTTTCTTTCCCATCACGCTTCACCCCCTTTCTCAAGGGAGTGGCTAACCGTCTACTTGCAGCGGTGTCTTATGCCAGTCTACACGCTGCGCCTTATTTTGTCAATGACCGCCCAAAAGGGGCGGTTTTTTTGTTTCAATAGACCAGTGCCTGCTTCGTCCATTTGCTTGTTTGTTTCATTTCAACAACACTTAAAGCATCCTCCAGTACACCCTTATATTTTCATCAAAAAGCACGAAAGTGGAAATGCTATTATATTTGTATCCAAGTTCTATGTGTCTTCCATCTATAGCAAGCTCAACCCAACCGATTGCCTCACCCTCATCGGTATATACAGATATTACTCCATGCTTTGTTGTTGCCGATTCTGTTCCACCTGCGCCAAGGTTACGTGATCCAATCGTTTTCTTCTGACCGTTATTGTCAATATACGTTATTTCGATACATGGGCCGTCACCTGGATTCTCAACTACAATCGTATACACTTTCTCTGGTGCGCCCGCTTCCATCGTTCCAAGCACACCACCAACATCCACTCCCTTTTTAATATTCTCAGGGAGCATGGTGGCTGGTTTTTCCACAGATACTTGTGTCATAACTTTACCGTTTGTCGGTGTAATCAGCTGGTTTCCGGTCGCCATAGACAGTGGCACCGTCTTAGTTTCCTCTGGCTTTGCCGTATTAATTTGCCCAACTTTTGCAGCATAGCTGCGGAAGGTATCTGCTCCGCTCACTGCAACGCCTTTGTTTGTAATAGCCTGAGCAATCTGCGTTCTGGTCTCTTCCAGATAGCTCAGTTTATCTGCAATCGTCCCCATTAGACAACCTCCTTATTGATGCTGTCAAGGGTAGCTGTGATTGTCCCGACAAGTCCGTCCACATAGCTTTGTGTGGTATACCCGCTGTCGTTGCTAAGTTGACTCATTTTAGTCGGGATATTCAGGGAAGCAAGGTCAGCATCTGTAAAATAGTCTACCCCCTTCACGGGTGTTCTCCCGTCTGCTCCGGCATCGCCCTTTACGCCTGGATCGCCTTTGTCGCCCTTCAATCCGGGGTCACCCTTGGCGCCGGGTTCCCCCTGAACCCCCTGCAAACCCCGCTCGCCCTGTGCGCCGGTATCGCCCTTGGCTCCCTTCAGAGCGGCAAGCTGTTCAGCGGTAAAGTCTGCATAGGTAAACGCATCCCCCTTTGCACCCACATCGCCTTTCTCGCCCTTCAATCCGGGGTCACCCTTGGCGCCGGGTTCCCCCTGAACCCCCTGCAAACCCCGCTCGCCCTGTGCGCCGGTATCGCCCTTGGCTCCCTTCAGAGCGGCAAGCTGTTCAGCGGTAAAGTCTGCATAGGTAAACGCATCCCCCTTTGCACCCACATCGCCTTTCTCGCCCTTTTCTCCGGGCAAGCCTTGCTCACCCTTGGCTCCCTTCAGAGCGACGAGCTGCTCAGCGGTAAAGTCTGTATAAAGAAACGGATCGCCTTTAGCACCCGTGTCTCCTTTCTCTCCCTTCTCTCCGACATCCCCCTTTGGTCCCTTGAGTGCCGCAAGCTGTTCCTGCGTGAAGTCTGCATAAAGAAACGGGTCACCCTTCACACCGGGGTCTCCTTTCTCTCCCTTCGCTCCCTTCAGCGCAGTAAGCTGTTCAGGGGTAAAGTCTGCATAGGTGAATGCATCACCTTTGCCACCTGCTTCTCCACGCTCACCCTGCAAGCCTCTCTCACCCTGGATACCTTGGTCACCCTTTGAACCCTTGAGAGCGGCAAGCTGTACCTCAGTGAAGTCTGTATAAAGAAAGGGATCACCTTTGGCACCCGTGTCTCCTTTCTCTCCCTTCTCTCCGACATCCCCCTTTGGTCCCTTGAGACCGGCAAGCTGCTCCACCGTAAAATCTGCATAGACAAAAGGATCTCCCTTAGCACCGGGTTCGCCTTGATTGCCTTGTAAGCCCTGTAAGCCTTTTTCACCGGTGTCGCCTTTATCCCCCTTTAAGCCACGCTCACCCTGCAAGCCTCTCTCACCCTTCGCACCTGGTTCTCCTTTTTCACCTCGTGCGCCCGGGTCGCCCTTCAACGCCACAAGCTGTTCGGCGGTAAAGTCTGCATAAGTAAATGGGTCACCCCTGTCACCCTTGTCGCCCTTAGCGCCCCGCTCCAAAGCAAGCACCCGATCTGCTTCCAGCTTTGCCCGGTTCGCCTCGGCTTCTGCGGCGGAAACCTTTTGTGCGGCTGTCTCTGCATACTGGGCAGCGCTGGCAGCATTGGCAACAGCAGTTTTCTCGCTGATCTTTGCGTTTTGTGCGGCAGTGTTTGCCGCAATCTCACTTATCTTAGCATTGCTCTCCGACAGCTTCACGATACTTTCACTCGCCTTGGCATTCCCCGCGGAGAGCTTCGCCGCCGCCGCACTTTCAGCCACTGTACTCTCTGCCGCCTCTGCTGCATTTTTCACCGCCGTGACCCGTGCTTCCATCTGTGCCATTTCGCTGGGAACGGACGGCGGGAAGCTGTCCACGGCGTGAATAGACTGCCGAACGGAGAAATCAAACTGGTTGCTATGTGCGACCTTTTCGCCATTCAGACCTCTGATTTGAGCACTCGCTCTGCCGCTGAACGAGAGCACATCCGCAGTCAGGTCCACATAGAAGCTGCTCCCCTCACGGATCAAGTCAATGACA